>NZ_JBHSFK010000004.1:0-447456 GCF_042653945.1 Streptomyces vulcanius
GGCCCCTACCCCACCGAGGAGCAGGTCGACCCGGACCTGATCAACGCGGGCAAGGAGACGGTCACGGTCCTGCCCGGTGCCTCCTTCTTCGACTCCTCCCTGTCCTTCGGCATGATCCGGGGCGGGCTGCTCCTGGTGGAAACCGCGCCCGGAGTGGGCGTCGAGGAGATCGTCGCCAAGACCTCCGCCAAGGTGCGTATCCCGCAGGAGATCCAGCCATGAAGCGTGTACATCGTCCAGGACGTCTGCCTCGGCAACGCCGACGGCGCCGGCGAGGACAACCGCAACGTCGCCCGCATGGCCTCACACTCCATCGCCGTGGCCGGCGGGGTGGAGTCGATGACCCGCGCCCCGTACGTGCTGCCGAAGCCGGACCGGGCCTTCTCCGCCACACGCACCGAGCTGTACTCGACCACCCTGGGCTGACCCCGCCGACAGGATCGGACCACGCGGTCGATCAGGACCTCGCCGCCGATCTCCAGGTTGGCCCGTCACTGCAACGCCTATGCCGCCGATCCGGAGAAGATCGGTGAGGGCGTCCCCATCATCGGCGCCAAGACCTGGACCGCTGGTTCCGAGGCCGCCGAGGGCGAGCTCATCATGGGGATGGGAATGACAGGAGCCGTCTACAGCCAGGGCGGCAGTTGCGGCAGGGGGGCGCCCGTGCCGGTGCGGAGCCGAGGTGACTCCTCTCCTCGGGTGAGCCAGCGTGCGAGGTCGGCGGCGGGGCCTTCCACGCACGTGACGATGTCGTCGTCGCCGTGCGTCTTGCGGTCGGTGGCGCGGACGTCGATGTTCACCGCCTGAACACCGCGGCGGCGGTCGAGCGCGTCCTCGATCAGCGCGTCGGTGAAGGAGTCCGGGAAGTCCCTGAAGTCACCGCCGGACGGCAGGTCGCAGGCGTGGATCCACACCTCGCGGCCGCGCAGCCAGGGAATGGTGGCCGCCGGGACCGTACGGCCCTGCGCGGTGACGACCGGAGCGTCCCACCGGTCGTCGGCGATCCGGTCGAGCTCGTGGGTCAGCCGGTTCTGTTCCTCCACGACGAAGTCCCGCAGCCGGGGTACCGGCCAGGCGGCCCCGGCCTCGATCTCCTCTGCCCGGGCGGAGGTGCTCGGGTACATGGGTGTCGGCTCGTCCGTCGCCGCCCAGTGCGCCAGGCGTGCCAGCGCCCGGGCGTTGTGGCCCAGGTGGGAGAGGAGGTGCCTGCCGGTCCAGCCGGGCAGGCGGCTCGGTCCCTCCAGATCCTTGTCGGGGAGCGGCATCAGGCAGGACTGGAAGTACTCGTGTCCTTGGGTCATCCATTCCAGGTACGTCGATGGTGTCGCCTTCGTCACGACGTCCCGTCCCTGCGTACCAGGGTGACCAGTTCGCCGATGCCCTCGACGCGCGTGACGACGGTCTGGCCGTCCTTGAGGTAGCGCGGGGGTTTGCGGGCGTGTCCCACTCCCCCGGTGGTACCGGTGGCGATCATGTCCCCGGGGTTGAGGGTGATCATGGTCGACACGTAGGCGACGAGGTCCGCGGCGTCGAAGAGCAGATCGCTGATGGTGGACTTCTGCACCACCTCGTCGTCGATGGCGCAGCTGATCTCGGCGTCGGCGGGCAGTTCGTCCGGCGTGACCAGGACGGGGCCGAGGGGCGTCGTGGCCTCCCAGGTCTTGCCCTGGAGCCACTCCCGGGTGCGGAACTGCCAGTCGCGCAGGGTCACGTCGTTCAGGACGGTGTATCCGGCGATGGCCGCCTGGGCCTCGGCCCGGCCGGCGCGCCGGACGCTGCGGCCGACGACCACGACGAGTTCGGCCTCCCAGTCCACCGCGTCGGACTCGGGCGGCAGCGTCAGCGCGTCGTTCGGGCCGATGAGCGCCTCGGGGAACTTGGCGAAGAGCGTCGGGTACGCCGGCAGGTCGCGGCCCATCTCCGTGATGTGGGTGCGGTAGTTCAGCCCCACGCAGACGATCTTCCCGGGGTGCGGGACGACCGGTGCCAGCCGGGACGGCTCGACCTGGAGGACCGGGCCGTCGGCCGCCGCGGCCACGGCCTGCCAGTCCTCGCGGCGGAGCAGTTCCCCCACGTCTCCGGGGCCGATGTCGACGTATCCGTCGTTCTCGACGCGCGCCGCGCGCAGTCCGTCCTCGGTGCGTATGGTCGCGAGCTTCATGCCTGGGTGCCTTCCTGGTGGGAGCGGTGGAGGTCGAGTCGTTCGAAGACGGGTGCGTCGGTGAAGCGGAAGAGGTCCATGCCGGTCTCGGTCGCGAGGGACAGGGGCTGCCAGGAGGGCACGACGAAGAGGTCTCCGCGCTCGACGGTCCAGCCGGCCGCGCCGACGGTGACCCGGCCGGAGCCGTCGAAGACCTGGAAGACCGAGGAACCGGTCTCCTGACGGGGGGAGGTCTCGGTGTGGGGAGCGAGCCGGTGGAACTCCGTGCGCAGGGTCGGCAGGACGTCGCCGCCCGTGGTGGGGTTGGTGTAGCGGACTGCGGCGTGGCCGGGCTCCACGGTCACCGCGTGGCCGTCGGCCTCGAGCGCCAGTTGCTCGGACAGCGCGTGGTCGGTGTACTCCCAGCGGTAGGCCAGCAGCGGGGTCGACGGGGTGGGCCGCAGGTGGGTCAGCGGTCGCAGGCCCGGATGCGCCCACAGCCGCTCGGAGCGCGAGTGTTCCGGTGCCTCGCGGGTCTCCACCTCGTCCGGGCCGAACTCGAAGAACGTCGCCTCCGTGTAGTGCTGGAAGGGGATGTCGAGTCCGTCGATCCAGGCCATCGCGCGGTCGCTGCGGTTGTGGTGGCCGTGCCAGTTCCAGCCCGCCTGCGGCAGGAAGTCTCCGCGCCGCATGGCGACCGGGTCACCGTTGACCACCGTCCACACCCCTTCGCCCTCGACCACGAACCGGAAGGCGTTCTGGGTGTGCCGGTGGACGGGGGCGTCCTCGCCCGGGTTGAGGTACTGGATCGCCGCCCACAGCGTCGGGGTGGCGAACGGCCGGCCGCCGAGGCCCGGGTTGGCCAGGGCCATCGCCCGTCGCTCGCCGCCACGGCCCACCGGGACCAGCTCTCCCGCCTGGGCCGCCGCCGGCAGCAGGTCCTGCCAGCGCCACAGGTACGGCAAAGCCTTCGACGACGGCTGCGACGGCATGAGTTCGCCGATCTCCGTCCACAGCGGAATCAGCAGCTGCTTCTCGAACGTGCGGTAGAGGGCCTCCAGCTCCGGGGTGCGCTCGGGCTGGTCGGCGGCATCGGTGGCCCGGACGCGCACCGGTGAGGTGACCTGTGTTGTCATGCGTGTTCTCCCGCGATCCTGGCGTCGGTGGCTTCCAGCCTGGCGTAATTCTGTTCGGCGGGATAACTTTTTCTGCTGTGAAGAACGAACCGCCCTACCCGATCGCGTCGGTGGACCACGCGCTCCATCTGGCGATCCTGCTCCAGCAGGAAGGCCCCCTGCGGGTCAGCGACGCCGCCGACCGGCTGGGGGTGTCACCGTCTACGGCGCACCGGCTGCTCGCGATGCTGGTCTACCGGGGGTTCGCCGAGCAGCGGCCCGACCGGCGCTACGAGGCCGGCGACGTGCTCCGCCCGGCGGCGGCCACGCAGGCACCGGTGGCGCTGCTGCGCGAGGCGGCCCTGCCGCACATGCGGGAACTCGTGGAGCGGGTGCAGGAGTCGGTCAACCTCATGGTGCTTGCCGGAGCCCAGACGCGGTTCATCGCCACCGCGGAATCCGCGCAGGTGCTGCGCGTGGGAAGCAGGGCCGGACGCGTCCTGCCCGCGCATCTCACCTCGGGCGGCAAGACCCTCCTCGCGGCCCTGCCACCCCACGAGGTCACGGCCCTGTACGAGGGTGACACCGAGGTGGACCTCCCCCGACTGCGTCGGGAACTCGCCCTCGTACGCAGACGCGGGTTCGCGATCAACGACCAGCGCACCGAGACCGGGCTCACGGCACTCGCCGTCCCGCTACGGGCCCCAGACGGTTCGCCCCTCGCGGCCATCGCCCTCGCCCTGCCGAGCGCCCGGTTCCACCGGGACCGGGTGACGGAGTGGGTGAGCGCCCTCTCCGCGACGGCGGCGGCGATCACGCGGGCGCTCGACTGAGGCTTTTCCTGCCAAGGAGACGGTATCCGGCCTCATACACATCATTCGCATGTCGATCATTGCGATGACAACCATCACGACTGGCGTCCCAGCCGAATCAGCCGCTCGTTCAGGCCGTCTCGGACACACGTCCGCGGAGGAGCCCCGATGAATGCTCAAGTCCCCCTCGGCAACGGCAGGCTCGGCGCGGCGGCTTGGGCGGCGAACGGCTTCACCGCCCAGTTGTACCGCGACGACACCTTCCCGGACCGGAAGTCACCGGGCTGGGTCACCATCCCCGGCCTGAGCAGACTCGCCGGCGCCGCCGACTGCACCAGCCGGCTCGACCTGTCCGACGGGACGAGGGCAGATCTGTCACGGCTGCCCGCCATGGAGAAGCAGGGTCTGCGGGTCATCGCCGCCGACACCCTCCTCCAACAGGGCGCTGACGCCGGTCTCCTCCCGCGCCCTGGTCGCCCTTCTCCGCCCAGCGGGTGCTTCCGGCCCCGGCCTCAGTGCGCTTCCGGTACCGCTCCTGGGCGGCGGTAGACGTACGGGGGCGGTACCTGGGAGGAGCTGTGGTCGGCGAGTGTGCGGATGATGTGGTGGTCGGGGGACAGCCCGCACGCCGGGTCGGTGCGGGCGGCGTCACCGGTGAGGGCGTATGCCTGGCAGCGGCAGCCGCCGAAGTCCTCCTCCCGGCGGGGACAGCCGCCGCAGGGGCCGGTCATCCAGCCGGTGCCGCGGAAGCGGTTGAAGGCCGCAGAGTGGTCCCAGATCCAGGCGAGCGAACGGTCCCGGACATTGGGCGCGTCGAGGTCGGGCACGGAGGCGGCGGCCGGGCACGGCAGGACGGTGCCGTCGGGTGCGACGGTGAGCGAGACCGCTCCCCATCCACCCATACAGGGCTTGGCGACGCCGTCGAAGTAGTCGGGGACGACCCAGACCAGGTCGATGAGCCCGGCCAGCCGCTCCCTCCGGCGTTCGACGGTCTCCCGAGCACGGACCAGCTGGTCGCGTGCGGGCAGCAGCGCGGCACGGTTGAGCAGGCCCCAGCCGTAGAACTGGGTGTTGGCCAGCTCGATGCGGTCCACGCCCCAGGTCACGCCCAGCTCGATGAGGTCGTCGACGGCGTCGAGGTTGTCACGGTGGAGAACCACGTTGAGGCCGAGGGGAAGCCCGGCCCGGCGGACGAGGGCTGCGGCCCGCTCCTTGACGGCGAAGGAGGACGGGCGTCCGGCGATCCGGTCGTTGGCCCGGGGATCCGCGTGCTGGACGGAGAGCTGGACACTGCGCAGCCCCGCATCACACAGCGCGCTCAGCCGTGCCTCGTCCAGGCCTGTGCCGCTGGTGACCAGTTGGGTGTAGATCCCGGCGGCCTCGGCGGCGGCGACGATCTGTTCCAGGTCGGGGCGCAGCAGCGGTTCGCCGCCGGAGAGATGGGTGTGCACGACGCCCAGCGCGCCGGCCTGGCGCATCAGGTCCGTCCACTCCCCGGTGCTCAGTTCACCCGAGCGGCGTGCCAGTTCCAGCGGGTTGGAGCAGTACGGGCAGTGGAGCGGGCACGCGTGGGTGAGTTCGGCGAGCAGGGCCCAGGGGCGGGCCGGATCCGCGGTGTCGGGAGTGGTCACTTGAGCCAGCCCTCCTGGTGCAGGCGGTCGAGAAAGGAGGGGACCTCGGTGGCCACCGGGGCGCCCGGGTAGCGCTCGGCCAGTTCGTCGACGATCGCGCGTACGGTGCGCGTGCCGTCGCACAGGCCGACGATCTGGCCGGCGTGTCCTTCGAGGACGACGACGCGTTCGGGCAGGAGCAGCAGGTCCGTGCCGCGCACACTGTCGTGCCGCAGCATCAGGGCAGGGGCGAGGGCGGGACGCCATGGGCTCTCGGACTCCGGCATCACCTGCGCCCCCGTAGGCCGTCCAGCTCCGGCTGATCGTCCCGGTCCTGCTGCCCGGGCTGCTGCACGGCGTCGAGCAAGGCCCACAGCACGTCGCACTTGAAGGTCAGCGCGGCCACGGCCTTCTGCTGGTCCTCGCGGGTTCGGGCCCACTCCAGGACGAGTGCGAGGGCCTCGCCGCTGTCGCGCCGCCCCTGGTCGACGCGGGTGCGGAAGTAGTCGAGCCCGGACTGCTCGATCCAGGTGTAGTGACGCTCGAAGGCGTCGATGCGCAGGCGCATCAGGTCGGGAGCGTTCAGCTCGGTGAGCGATGCCGCGACCGCCTCCAGCGGCGGGCGTAGGCGGCAGAAGTTGACGTAGCCGTCCACCGCCAGCCGCACACCCGGCAGTACGGACTCATTCGCCTCAAGGCACTCGCGGTCCAGGCCGGCCGCCTCGCCGAGCCGCAGCCAGCGCTCGATACCCCCCTCGCCCTCCCGGCGGCCGTCGTGGTCCTCGATCCGCCTCAGCCACATCCGCCGCAGCCGCGGGGAGTCCAGTTTCGCGGTGATCAGCGCGTCCTTGACCGGGATGTGCCGCTGGTAGTGGAAGCGGTTGGCGATCCAGCGGCGCACCTCCGCCGGGCTGAGGTCGCCTTCGTTCATGCGGACGTTGAAGGGGTGGCGGTCGTGGTACCGCTCCTGGCCCACCGCGCGCAGGCGGGCCTCGAACTCGGCGGGGCTCCAGGGCTCCGTCAGGGCGGCGAGTGCCGTGGTCACAGCTCGATCACCATCTCGTCGTCGGCCACCTCGATGCCCAGTCCCGCGAGCCGCTTGTGCTGCGCCGCGGTGGGATCGACGAGGGGATTCGTGTTGTTGAGGTGCGTGTACAGGCAACGGGCGGACAGCGTGGCGAGGATGCCGGCGGTGCCGCCCGGTCCGTCGATGGGCAGATGCCCCATGCCGGTGGCGGTGCGGGAGGAGATACCGGTGCGGCGCGGTTCCTCGTCGTCCCAGAAGGTGCCGTCGACGATGACGCAGTCGGCCTCGGCGGCGACCCGGTGCAGCGCGTCGGACCACGCGGCCACGGCCGGAGCGTAGACCGCCGACCTGCCGGTGGCCGGATCGTACAGGCGCAGGGCCACCACCCAGGCGTCGTCCTCGGGAGCGTCGGCGGTGTAGCGGGGGCGCTTGGCGGACACGGGGACGGCGCTGATCCGCACGCCTCGGCCGGGCGGACCGAAGGCGTCGCCGCTCAGCGGCCGCGTTCCGTGGCACGGCAGGTCGTGCCAGGTCAGAGCGGTGTAGGGGCCCAGTACATCGCCGAGGCGGAGGCGGTCGTTCAGCGCCTGGCGGACCGGGGCCGTGGCGTGGATCTCCAGGCTCTCGGCCTCACGCAGCCGCGCGATGCCCAGGGTGTGGTCGAGTTCGGCGTCGGTGAGGACGACTCCGGCGATCGGTGTCTGCCGGGGGCCGGGCCCCGGGTGGAGCGCCGGGTGGGCTTCGATCTGGTCGCCGATGTCGGGGGTCGCGTTGACGAGGTACCAGCGGCCCTCGTCCGTGCGGACCGCGAGCGAGGCGTGACGGCGGCGCCGCTCGGGACGCGCGCGTGCCCCGGAGCACCCGGGGCACGCGCAGTTCCACTGCGGGACGCCGCCGCCGGCCGCGGTGCCGAGCACCTGCAGCAGCATCGCGGCGGACTAGCGGGTGGAGACGAAGTAGGCGGTGACCTCCAGTGCGGTGTCGACGACCGTGTACCCGGGCGTCTGCCAGGGAGCCTTGTCGGTCTGCTCCGTGATGGTCCCGGCCGACTGCTCCGGCTGCTCGATGGTGTCGGTCATGGTGCGTACCTTCCTTTCGGGGGTGGTGACTTCACTCCTGCGTCAGGAGTCGGTCGAGGGGGGAGGTCACTTGGTACTGATCCTGAGGATGCGGTCCTTGTCGTCACCGCGGTCGGTCGTGGCGAGCCAGAGCTCGTCGGCGCCGGGGACCTTGGCGATGGCCCGCAGCCGGCCGTAGACGCCGTTGTAGTACGACTTCGCCGTTCCGACGTCCTTGCCGGTGCTGTCGATCGGCAACGCCCACAGCCGCTGGCCCAGCAGCGTCGAGACGTAGATGACGTTGCCCTGGATCGCGATCTGGGCGGGCACGCCTCCCTGGTCCGGATGCCAGACCTTCTTGGGGTTGGTCATGCCCGCCTTGGAGCAGGACCCTTCGCAGGTGGGCCAGCCGTAGTTCGCGCCCGGGGTGACCAGATTGAGTTCGTCCCAGGTGGACTCGCCGATCTCGGTTTCCCACAACCTGCCCCGGTCGTCCCAGGCGAGGCCCTGGGGATTGCGGTGGCCCATGCTGTAGACGCGGTTGCCGAACGGGTTGCCGGGCGCCGCGGCACCGCTCTTGGTGATGCGCAGGATCTTCCCGTTGAGCGAGTTCTTGTCCTGCGCGAGACGCTCCTTCAGGGCGTCGCCGACGCTGACGTACAGGTAGCCGTCGGGGCCGAAGGCGATCTTGCCGCCGTTGTGGTCCCCGCCCCGGGCGATTCCGCCCAGTACGACGGTGTAGCCGCTGAGGGAGGTGCCGTCGAAGTGCATCTTCGCGACCCGGATGTCGGAGGCGGCCGTGTGGACGAAGAAGACGTCCCTGTCCGTGGTGCCGTTCCAGGTCGGCGAGGGGGCCACGCCGAGCAGTCCGCCGCTTCCGAGCCGGCGGGTGGGAGAGGGGGCCACGGTGTTCGGCACCGTGCCCACCTTCTTCTTGGACCCGTCACTGTGCTGAACCCACACCGTGGACGTGCGACGCTCGGTCACCAGGGCCTTCTTCCCGCCGGGCAGGAAGGAGATGGCCCAGGGCCTCGTCCACTTGTCGGAGAGGACGGACACGCCCGACGGGGCACGGCTGTCGGCCCGGGTGACTGTCCCGTCCGTCGTCTGGGATGCGGTGTTCTCCGCTACCGCGATCGCCGACGCCGGCTGCAGGACGCAGGCGCCGAGAAGAGCGGTGACGGCAGCGATAGCGGCTCTGCCCGGACGGATCCGATGCAGCGCCGAATGCGCCAAGCGTGACATGTGATGCCTTTCCTGTCGTGAAGACGGCGGGCCGAAATGCGAGAAGGAATCCGCTGCCGAATCGAGAAAGAGCGCGATGGGCATGGCGATGACTCCTGCAAGCAGTATCGATCACCGAATTTCGCGAGGGCCACTTGGATTCCCCCATCCTGCTGACGGACCGACATCACCCGATGGTGACTTTGAGGATGAGGTCCTTGTCGGTGCCGCGGTCGCTCGTGCCCAGCCAGAGCTCATCGGCGCCGGGGACCTTGACGAGCGCCCGCAATCGGCCGTAGTCGCCGCCGTAGTACGACTTCGCGGATCGGACGTCCTTGCCGGTGCTGTCGATCGGCATCTTCCACAGCCGTCGGCCGCGCAACGTCGACGCGTAGATGTCGTTGCCGACGATCGCGATCTGGGCGGGCACGCCTCCCTCGCTCGGACTCCAGACCTTTTTCGGGTTCGTCATCCCGGTGGCGGAGCAGGACCCCTCACAGGTGGGCCAGCCGTAGTTCTGGCCCGGCTCGACGAGGTTGAGTTCGTCGAAGGTCTCGTGGCCGATCTCCGTCTCCCACAGCTGCCCGTCGCTGTCCCAGGCCAGGCCCTGGGGATTGCGGTGACCGTAGCTGTAGACGCGGGTTCCGAAGGGGTTTCCGGGAGCCGGAGCACCGGTCCTGGTGATGCGCAGGATCTTCCCGTTGAGCGAGTCCTTGTCCTGGGCGAGCTTCGGCTGTTGCGCGTCGCCGGTGGTGACGTACAGATATCCGTCGGGACCGAAGGCGATCTTTCCGCCGTTGTGCTGCGTGTCCCTGCGGATTCCGGTGAGTACGGGGGTGTAGTCGCTCAGGGATGTCCCGTCGAAGCTCATCTGCACGACACGGTTGTCGGCGGCCGTGGTCTCCATGAAGAAAACGGCCCGGTCCGTCGTGCCGTCCCAGGTCGGTGACACGGCGACGCCCAGCAGGCCGCCCTTGTCCTGCGTCTCCTTGCTCCACACCGCGTTGGGCACGGCGCCGACCCGCTTCTTGGATCCGTCGAGCGCGGCCGTCCAGACCACGCCGGTGTTGCGTTCCGTCACCAGCGCCGACTTGCCGTCCGGCAGGAAGGAAATGCCCCACGGCGTCGTCCACTTGTCCGACAGGGTGCTGACGGCCGACGGCGCGGCGACCTCACGGGGGGTGCCGACTCCGGTGTCTCCCGTACGGGGTGCGGACGGTACCGCGGCCGTCGCCGACGACGGGAGCAGGCCGCAGGTCGCAACGGCGGTGACGGCTGCGATCGCGGCCAGGCCAGGACGGATTCGCTCCAGCGCCGAATGCGGCGAGGGTGACATGGTGATGCCTTTCCTGTCGTGAGGGACGACCGGCCGCATTCCGAAAGGGGATCAGCCGTCGAATCCGATTCACAGGTGCCCGTTGCTGCGCCGCATCGTGATGCACCCTCGGAAAGAGAAAAGGGCGAGGACCGAGCGTGGCAATGCCTCCTGCAAAACATATTGGTTGCCAACAGTCACACAGGCCACACCTGGATTCGGCCATTTTGCTGAAGGACCCAACCACCGCGACACCAATGTCCTGTTCCGGCCGGCGGATCGTCTGCGACGGGACAGCGAAATGGATCGCCGCGAGGGAGTGAGTGTCTGCGGCGACATGAACTGTCCGGCGCGCGGGAGTTGCTCCGGCCACCGCTCCCACCAGGCCGCCGTGACTCCCGGGCATGACCGGCGCCCGGCTCGTACCGACCCTCGTCCGACGACCGCCCCTCGTCGCGGACGCCCGCATCCAGGCCGCCGACGGCTCCCATCTCTCGCGACCTCGGACCACTTGCCAATCACGGGTCCTCCATGAATAGAATTATGAACATAATCCAATGAGCTTGGGAGACCGTGATGACAACAACTGGGCCGGTGGCACTCGTGACGGGTGCGTCCTCCGGTATCGGAAAGGCCGCCGCGCTCGCGCTCGCCGCAGCGGGTTTCGAGACAGTGGGAACGAGCCGGAAGACATCGGGCGTCGGCCGTCGCGACGGCGTGACGTTCCTCGCCCTCGACGTGACGAGCGACGCGTCGGTGACTGCCGCGGTCGGCGAGGTGATCGACCGGTTCGGGCGGATCGACGTCCTGGTCAACAACGCCGGCATCGGCTCCTCGGGCGCCGACGAGGAGAACTCCGTCGCGCAGGCCCAGCGCGTCTTCGACATCAACGTCTTCGGCGTGATGCGCATGACGAAGGCCGTCCTGCCGCACATGCGCGCCCAGGGAAGCGGGCGCGTCATCAACATCTCGTCCATCCTCGGGTTCATCCCCCAGCCCTACATGGCCGCCTACGCGGCGTCCAAGCACGCGATCGAGGGGTACACCGAGTCCCTGGACCACGAGATCCGCGAGCACGGGGTCCGGGCCCTTCTCGTCCAGCCGGCCGGCACCAACACCTCGTTCGAGGCGAACGCCGTGGAGCCCGACATGCCCCTGCAGATCTACGCGGAGCAGCGGCGCATCGCCGACCAGGTGGCGGCGGCGTTCAACGAGGACGGCGACGACCCCGCCACCGTCGCGAAGGCGATCGTCGCGGCCGCCACCGACTCCAAGCCGAAACTGCGGTACGGCGCCAGCCGTAACGCCCGGCGCATCAGCGCGGCGCGCCGCATCATTCCCGCCAGGGCCTTCGACGGACAGATCCGCAAGATCAACAAGCTGGCCGGCCGCTAGGACCTGTCCGGCCGGTCATGCCGCAGACGCGGGGTGCGGCGCTGCACAGGCACCGGGGTTGCCTGCGACTTGACCGGACGGACAGGTCCTGGGCGTGTTGCGAGAGTCCCGCCTGCCCCTGTCGTCGCCTTCGTCCTCATTCCCGAGTGAGGGTGCCGGGGGCTCCGAGTGCCAACGTCGCCGCGCCGTGGGCGTGTTGGCTGTCGTGCCAGGGGCGTACGACCACCTTCACCCGGTGTGCCGCGGTGATCGGACTCGTGCGCATGGTGTCGAGGAAACCGGGTTCCAGGCCGGGCCACAGGGCGTGGTTCTCGCCGATGACGGCGATGGTGGGCGTGCCGAGGAGATTCACGACGCCGGCCAGGGCTCGGCCGAGGATCACTCCGATGTCGGCGAGGAGGGACAGCAGGCCCTGGTCCCCGGCGACCGCCCTGGTGCGGATCTCCGCGATGTCCGTGTCCTCGGTGGCGAGACCCCGGCGACGCGCCTCACGCAGGATGCCCTGGTCGTTGGTGAAGGTCTCCAGACATCCGCGGGCGCCGCAGCCGCACAGCACTCCCGTGTCGCGGACCGGGCTGTGGCCGAACTCGCTGGACAGTCCGCCGGGGCCCCGGTGTACCCGGCGCTCCAGTACCGCTCCGAGGCCCACTCCGTCGCCGAGCGCGAGGACGAGGAAGTCGTCGTACTCACGGCCCGCGCCGTAGAGGAGTTCAGCGGTGGTGCTGGCGATGAGGTCGTTGTCGACGAGTACGGGGAGCGGGAGCTGGTCGCGCAGAAGTCGGCCGAGGGGGAAGTCGGTCCAGCCGAAGCGGGGGGCGAAGCGGAGATAGCCGGTGTCCGGGTCGACGGTGTCGGGGGTGGCCACGCCGACGGCCTTGAGGCGCGGGCTCAGCGCGGGGTCGTCGAGGTAGCCGCGGATGATCCGCAGGAGCTGGGCGATCGGGTCGGCGGCGGGGGCGGGATCGAAGGGGTGGACGTCGGAGGCCTCCATCCGGCCGTCCAGGCCGACCACCACCGCGACCACATGGTCCGTGGCGATGCGGATGCCGAGGGTGGCGGCGGCTTCGGGGACGATCCGCAGGGGGATGCGGGGGCGGCCGACGGTGCCGGACTGCGGTTCGAGGGCCTGGAGGTAGCCGGCTTCCAGGAGTCGTCTGGTGTGTTCGTGCACGGTGCCCACGCCCAGCTGGAGCCACTTGGCGATCTGCCGGCGGTCCAGCGGTCCGGCCGTGGAGAGCAGCGCCAGGATCTCGACGCGGGTGATGTCACCCCGTTCGGCGGAAGTGCCGGTGGTGCGGCGGGTCGGGCGGGCGGTGGGTTGCTCGGCGGCACGGCGCGGATTCATCGGGTGTCTTTTCGTCCAATCCCTTGACAGTGCCACACGGCAAGCCTACGTTCGCGCTAATTAAATCGGCCCTGAGCTTATTGACTGGAGCAGCGATGGGCAAGACCCCGGGAAGTAGCAGGACAGGTACGAATCGGACGACAAGAGCCCTGGTCACGGGGCTCGCCACGGTGGTCATCGGGGCAGGCTGCGTCGCGTGCGGCAGCAGCGGTCAGAGCTCTGGCGGCAGCCAGAAAGCCAACGGCGAGGTCACGCTCACCTGGTCGATGTGGGCCTCCGGCACCGACGACCGCAACGCCTGGCAGAAGGTGGCGGACGAGGTCACCGCGGAGAACCCGAAGATCAAGGTCAAGCTGGACACCTCCCCCTTCGCCGACTACTTCACCAAGCTCGGCACCCGGCTCGCCGGAGGCAGTGCGCCCTGCATCGTCTCCATGCAGAGCCTGCGGGCCGGCGGCTACACCGACGGGATGCTGCCGCTGGACGATCTCATCGCCAAGAACAAGCTAGACATCGGATCTTTCGACAAGTCGATCATGGAGGGGTTGGCGCCCGGCGGGAAGCAGTACGCGCTGCCGTACGACTTCGGCTCGCTGGTGGTCACGTACAACAAGGACATGTTCAAGGCCGCCGGTGTGCCCGCGCCGAAGGTCGGCTGGAGCATGGCCGAGTTCGAGGCGGCGGCCAAGAAGCTGACCCGTGACGGCAAGTACGGGTTCGCGGCGTATCCGGTGGACCTGTACATGTTCCCGATGCTGCTCTCCCGGACGGGGGCCGAGCCCGTCGGCGAAGACGGCAAGCTGGCGCTCACCGACAAGTCCATGGTCAGCGCCTTCGACTGGTACACCGGTCTGTCGGCCAAGGAGCAGGTGGCACCCAAGGTGCCGGGGGTGGACGACGCCTTCCCCGACACGCAGTTCCTCAACGGGAACGTGGCGATGTCGGTCAACGGGCCGTGGTCGGTGCTCTCGCTCAAGAAGCAGGCCAAGTTCGACGTCGGCCTGGCGACCATCCCCGCCGGGCCGGACGGGACGAAGACGTACTCGGCCGGGTCGGGGTTCGGGATCTCCAAGTCCTGCAAGTACCCGGACCAGGCGTTCCAGGCGATCAGGACCATGACCAGCGCCAAGGTGCTGGGCGAGCTGGGTGCCCTGGGGCGGGCCTTCCCGGCGCGTACGGCCGTCCAGGACCAGTGGTACAAGAACGCGTTCGCCGGGGCGCAGGAGGTCATCGACGCGGCCAACAGGTCGGCGACACCGTTCAGGACCACCAAGAACTGGGATCAGGTGACCAAGCTGCTCTCCCAGTACGGGATTGAGGCGTTCAACGGTCAGGAGTCCGGTGCGAGCGTCCTGAAACAGGTCGAGCAGCAGGCGGGGACGGGCTGACGTGCGGTCCGACACCGTACTCCGGCCGCGTCAGCCGGCGGCGGCCGAACGCCCCACCGGGCACGCCCGACGTCGGCGGCGGCGCGGTGACGGGCGCGCCGCCGCCTTCTTCGCCTCACCCGGCCTGGCCGGGCTGACGCTGTTCACGCTGTTCCCCATCGTGATGTCGCTGGTGATCGCGTTCTTCAAGTGGCCGGCGACCGGCACCCATGAGTTCACCGGGTTCGGCAACTTCACGACGCTCGTCCAGGACCCGGTCTTCCGGCGGGCGCTGTTCAACACCGTGCTGTTCGTCGTGCTCTACGTACCGCTGAACCTGGTGGTGTCCCTCGGGCTCGCGGTGTGGCTGACGCCGCGGATCAGGGGGCAGCGGCTGCTGCGGGTGCTGTTCTTCCTGCCGGTGGTGACGCCGATGGTCGCCAACGCCATCGTGTGGCGGCTGATCTACCAGCCGGGCGGGCTGATCGACGGCACCGTGAAGGCGGCCACCGGCAGCCATGCGCCCAACTTCCTCGGCGAGCAGGGCTGGGCGATGGCGGCGGTCGTGGCGATGAGCGTGTGGCAGGGCTTCGGCTACAACATGCTGGTCTTCTCCGCGGCCCTCGACGCGATTCCTCAGCAGCTCGTGGACGCGGCGCAGATCGACGGGGCCGGGCCCTGGCGGATGTTCCTGCGGATCCGGCTGCCGCTGATCTCGCCGGCGCTGTTCTTCGCCACGACGATGACGCTCATCACCTCGTTCCAGGTCTTCACCCAGCCGTTCCTGCTGACGGGCGGCGGACCGGGTATCGACACGGAGACGCTGATGATGTTCGTCTACAACGAGGGGTTCTCCGTCTTCCAGTTCGGGCTCGCCTCCGCCGCCGCGTGGATCCTGTTCGTACTGATCCTCGGGGTCACGGCCGTGCAGTTCGCGGGTCAGCGCAGGTGGGTGAGTTATGACCTCTGAACCCATGCGGCCGTATGGCCGTGGGCCCGGCCGCGCGAGGCTCGTCGTATCGCATGTGCTCGTCTATCTCGTCGCCGCGGCCTTCGTGTCGCCACTCGTCTACATGGTCGCGACCTCGCTCAAGCCGGCCGACGAGGTGTTCGGCTCCCCACCCCGGTTGTGGGGCTCGGTAGCGCGCTGGGCCAACTACCAGGAGGCGTTCACCTTTCTGCCGTTGGGCCGGTTCGTCCTCAACGGCTTTCTCGTGGCCGCCTGCGGCACGCTCGTGGTGCTGGTGGCGTCGAGCATGTCCGCGTACGCCTTCGCCCAGCTGCGCTGGCGGGGCCGGGACGGGGTGTTCGTCACGTTCCTGGCGACGCTGATGATCCCTCAGGAGATCCTGGTCGTACCGATGTTCCTGCTGATGCGCTGGTTCGGCTGGGTCGACTCGTACCAGGCGCTGATCTTCCCCTGGGCGTTCACGGCCTTCGGTACGTTCCTGCTGCGCCAGTTCTTCCTGACCGTGCCGGCGGAGATCGGGGAGAGCGCGCGGATGGACGGCGCGGGCGAGTTGCGGATCTTCGCGCAGATCATGCTTCCACTGGTGCGCCCGGCACTGGCGGTGCTGGCGGTGTTCACCTTCATCAACTACTGGAACAGCTTCCTGTGGCCGCTGATCATCACCAACTCGGTGGACCAGAAGGCGACCGTCCCGCTCGGCCTCCAGCTGTTCTTCGGGCAGCAGGGCACCCAGTGGAATCTCGTCATGGCCGCGTCCGTGATCTCCATGGCGCCCACGACACTGCTGCTCATCGTCCTCCAGAAACACCTAGTCCGAGGGATCGCGACCAGCGGCCTCGGCGGCCGGTAACGGAGCAACGGAAGGGACCACCATGTCCAACGCCTCCCCCACGGGCGACCACGCCTGGTTCGCCGAGTCCCGCTTCGGGATGTTCGTCCACTGGGGGCTGTACTCGCTCGCCGCCCGCCACGAGTGGGTGAAGAACCGCGAGCGCCTCACCGACGAGGACTACCAGCCCTACTTCGACCACTTCGACCCCGATCTCCACGACCCCGACGAGTGGGCGCGGCTCGCCCAGGCGGCCGGGATGCGCTACCTGGTGATCACCACCAAGCACCACGACGGGTTCTGTCTGTGGGACTCCGCGCACACCGACTACAAGGTGACCAACACCCCGTACGGGAAGGACCTGATCGCGCCGCTGGTGAAGGCCGTACGGGACCGGGGCATCCGGATCGGCTTCTACCACTCGCTGCTCGACTGGCACCATCCGCAGTTCCCCGTCGACGGGCACCATCCGCAACGCGACGACGAGGAGTTCAAGGCGGCGAACGCGGACCGTGACATGACCCAGTACACCGACTATCTGCACGCACAGGTGCGGGAGTTGCTCACCGGGTACGGCCGGATCGACTATCTCTTCTTCGACTTCTCCTACGAGGGCAGGCCCGACACCTGGAACGGGAAGGGCCGTGCCGACTGGCGCTCGGAGGAACTGCTGGCCATGGTGCGGCAGTTGCAGCCGGGGATCCTGGTCAACGACCGGCTCGACATCCCCGGCGACTTTGTCACCCCCGAGCAGTACCAGCCCGACGCGCCCCTGCGCGCCGCCGACGGTTCACCGGTGCCGTGGGAGGTGTGCCAGACGCTCAACGGGAGCTGGGGCTACGACCGTGACAACCTGGACGACAAGTCGCCCGACCTGCTCATCCGGATGCTCGTCGACACCGTCGCCAAGGACGGCAATCTGCTGCTGAACGTCGGGCCGACCGGGCGGGGGCTGATCGATCCGCGCGCGGAGCGGACCTTCCGGGCCATCGGTGAGTGGACGCGGCTGCACGGCCGGGCGGTGTACGGCTGCGGGCCGAGCGAGTTCACGGCTCCGCCCGACTGCCGCTACACACAGCGCGGTGACCGGCTCTATCTGCATCTGTTCGCGTGGCCGTTCGGGCATCTGCAGCTTCCGGGGCTGGCCGGGCGGGTGCGGTACGCGCAGTTCCTCCACGACGCCTCGGAGATCGCCGTGCAGAGCATCGCCGAGGGGCAGGCGCCGGACACCACACGGATGTCCGCGCCGCCCGCGGGGACCCTGACGCTGCGGCTGCCGGTGCGGCGGCCGGAGGTGGAGGTGCCGGTCATCGAGCTGTTCCTGACCTGAGGGACGGCCGGCCCGAAGCCCGTCATCAGCCGTCGGCGGCACCCGTGCTCGGCTGTCGGTAGGGCCGCACCGCGCGGCGCGCTATGGCGAAGCGGTGTGTCTCCGACGGGCCGTCGTAGATCCGGAACGGCCGTACCTCCCGGTACAGGCGGGCCAGCGGGGCGTCGGCGGCCGAGATGCCGAGGGCGCCGCAGATCTGCACCGCCCGGTCGACCACCCGGTTCACCGCCTCCGCCACGAAGGTCTTGGACACCGAGGTGAGCTGCGAGGCGGCGGCGGAGCCGGTGTCCAGCTCCCAGGCGGTACGCAGGATCAGGGCGCGGCTCGCCTCGATGTCGATCTCGGAGTCGGCCAGCATCTGCTGGACCATGCCGAGGTCGCCCAGGGCCGAGCCGAACGCCATCCGGCTCCCCGCCCGCTCCAGCGCGACGTCCTGGGCGCGGCGGGCCGCTCCCAGCCAGCGCATGCAGTGGGTCATCCGGGCGGGACCGAGCCGGACCTGGGCACCTTGGAAGCCGTGGTCCACCGCGCCGAGCACCTGATGCTCCCCCACCACGCACTCCTCGAAGACGATCTCGCTGTGCCCTGCGAACAGCGACTCGTCGAGGGTCTCGATGTTCCGGACGATGCGCATGCCGGGCGTGCCGGCGTCGACCAGGAACATGGTGGCGCCGCCCGGGTCGCCGGGGCTGCCGGAGGTCCGGGCCATGACGATGGCGAAGCCGGCTCCCTGGGCACCGGTGATGAACCACTTGTGCCCGTCGATCCGCCAGCCGCCGGGAACCCGGGTCGCGGTGGTCCGCAGGGAGCGGGGGTCGGCGCCCGCTCCCGGAGCGGGTTCGGTCATGGCGAAGCAGGAGCGTGTGTCGCCCGCGGCGAGCGGGCGCAGGTACTTCTGCTTCTGTTCCTCGGTGGCCACCTTCTCCAGCAGATGCATGTTGCCCTCGTCCGGGGCCGCGCAGTTCAGCGCCAGCGGTCCGAGCAGCGAGTAGCCCGCCGCTTCGAACACCACCGCCTGCCCGCGCAGGTCGAGCCCGTGTCCGCCCCACCGCGCCGGTACGTGCGGAGCGAACACACCCGCGTCACGGGCGGCTTTCTGCAGGGTTTCCCGCACTGCCGCGGGGGCGTCGTGCACGGACCCGCCGCACTCGCGCTCGGCCGGAATGACCACCTCGCGCACGAACTCGGCCGTCGAGGCGGCAAGTTGAGCGACAGCCGGATCGACATCGAACTGGATGGGCACGGGGCCTCCCGCCGACAGGCGTACGGGCATCGGCTCCCGTCGCGTCCTAGAAACTGTATAGCGTCTTCAGTATCTTGCCGGGAAGCACCCCGGACGGGAAGCACCCGGCGACGGGAAGACGACAGGAGAAACACCCATGAGCCCGACCGTGAGCACCGACCCGGTCCGGATCGTCCGCCACCCCGACGGAGTCGTCGAGCTGAGGCTGGACGACTCCGGGCGGGGCAACGCCCTGGATCTGGGGACGGCCGAGGCACTGCGGGACACAGCCCGCGAGGTGGCCGCGGACCCGGGCGGCGCGGTACTGCTGCGGGCGGCGGGCGGCAGCTTCTGCGTGGGTGGTGACCTGCGCGCATTCGCCGGTCGTGGCGCGGAGACCGGCACCTACGTGCACGCCGTGGCGAGCGCCGCGCACGCCGCGGTACAGGCCCTGTACGAACTGCCGGTGCCGTTGGTGACCGCCGTGCGCGGCGCGGCAGCGGGCGGCGGGATCGGTCTCGCCCTCGTCGGCGACATCGTCCTGGCGGCCCGGTCCGCGCGGTTCCGGCTGGCGTACACGGCGATCGGGCTCACGCCCGACTGCGGGGCGTCATGGTTCCTTCCGCGCCTGGTGGGCCCGCGCAGAGCGGCGGACCTGATCCTGACCAATCGGGTCCTGACCGGCGACGACGCCGAACGGTGGGGCCTGGTGTCGCGGTGCGTGGACGACGAGGAACTGGACGACGCGGCACACCGGACCGCGGCCGAACTGGCCGCCGGCGCCACCGGCGCCCTGCGCGCCGCGAAGGGTCTGCTGCGCGTCGGCGCCGGTGACGAGCTGCGCCGCCATCTCGCCGAAGAGGCGCGGTCGATCGCCGCCCTGGCGGACGGCCGGGAGGCACAGGACCGCATGGCGTCGTTCCTCGCCCTGCGGGGCCGCCCGAGGACGGATGACAGCCGGGGCGAGGCCAGGGAATCGGAAAGTGTTTCTTGAGTTCCTCTTCACTAACCAACCCGCCGGGGCGTAACCTCCGGGCAACACAGAACCGAGGAACCGGTCACCACAGAACCGGGGAAAAGGTGTGGCGATGCAATCTGCTGCCGTGGACCTTCCGGACGCATCCGACGAGCCCCTCACGGAAGCCGTCGTCGACCTCGTTCTGCGTGGTATGTGGCGCGGTCGGCCGGAGTCCGAGCACGGTCCGCTGGTCGACGCCGGGCTGGCGATGGTGAAGGGGCCGGTGGTGCTGCCGACCGAGCGTGCCAAGGCCGCCGCCGCGCAGATCCTGCGGGTTCCCGCCGGCTCCGAGCAGGAGGAGCGGATCACCGCGGCGTACGAGGCGTTCCTGCCGGTCAACCGGAAGATCCGGGACGTGTGCACGGCTTGGCAGTGCCGCCCGGACGGCACCGCCAACGACCACTCCGACGACGTCTACGACGCCGGGGTGCGCGAGTCGCTGGAAGACGTGCACGAGGCCATCCAGCCCGTGCTGCGCCGACTGGACCGGGTGCTCGCGGGCAGCGGACAGTACCTGACGGCCCTGGAGGACGCCCTCGACCGCTTCGACGACGGCGCGCCGGCGTGGCTGGCCTCGCCGCTGTGCGACTCGTACCACACCGTGTGGATGCGGCTGCACCAGGAGCTGCTGCTGGTGCTGGGGATCAGCCGGGCCGAGGACGAAGTCCGTGAAGAGGAGCTGGTCACCGGGGGCCGGGGTTGAGCGTCACCAACCGCGAGGCGGGCCCTCTCACACAGTCCGAGGCTCCCTCCGCCGCCCCCGGCCGGATCCTGGTGCCCTACGGGCAGGGACGGATCCGGGGCCTCGACGCCGACGAGCTGGGCGCGCACGGCGCGGCGATGGACCGGCTGGTGGCCCTCGGCCTGCCCGTCGTGCCGGGGCTCACCGTGCCCGCCGGCGCCGCCGCGTCGCTGTGCGAACCCGACACCGCCGAAGCCGCCGTGGCCCTGGTCGAACAGCTCTCGGGGCGGCGCATCGACGACACGGCCCGGCCGCTGCTGCTGCGCCTGTCGGCAAGCGCGCCGACCGAGATCGCCGGACTGCCGCCCGACCTGGCCTGTCTCGGTATCACCCCCTCCCGTGCCGACGACCTGTGCGCCGTCATCGGGCGAGCGGACGCGCTGCACGAGGTGTGGGCCGCCACCGTGCGGATGATCGCCGAGTACGCCCTCGACGTGCCCGCCGCGGTGCTCGACGACGCCCTCCTGGACACACCCGGGCCGCGGGCACGGGTGGAGGTGCTGCTGTCCCTGGTGGCGGAGCACGGCTCCCGGCCCTTCCCCGACGACCCGGCGCAACAGCTCGCACTGGCCGCCCGTGCCCTCCTCGGCCGCTGGGACTCGCCGCGTGCGCGCAGGTCCCGCCGGGCCCAGCGGCTCCCCGCCGAGCTGGCCGTCGCCCTGCATGTGCAGGCCCTGCGCATCGGCCCGGCGGACCACTCGGGCTACGGCACGGCGGTCAGCCGCGATCCCGAGACCGGCCGCCTCTCCCCACAGGGCTCCTTCTTCCGGGGTGTGCGCCGCAGCGCCCCGCCGCCGCACCCCGGTGAACCGCTGGACCGGCTCGCGGGCGGCACCGCGCTCCTGGAGCACTCCCTGCTCACCCTGGAGCGCCATCTGCGCGCGCCGGTGTCGGTCGACTTCGAGGTGCGCGACGACGAGATCTCCCTGCTCGCCGCCTCGGCGCAGCTCCGCCCGCCGCTTCGGGCCTCGGTGTGTCTGGCCGCGGACCTGGCCCGGGACGGGGCGCTCGGCCGCGAGGAGGCCGTACGGCGGATCACACCCGCGCAGGTGCAGGAACTGCTGCACCCCCAGCTCCGGCTGACCGGCGGGGAGGAGCTCCTGGTGCAGGGGCTGCCCGCATCGCCGGGGGCGGCGACCGGAGCGGTCGTGCTGTCCAGTGAACGTGCCCTCGAACTGGCCGCGGACGGTACTCGGGTGGTGCTCGTGGCCGCCGAGACGACCCCGGCGGACGTCCCCGGGATGCTCGCCTCCGTCGCCGTGCTGACCGGCAGCGGCGGTATCGCCTCGCATGCCGCCGTGGTGGCGCGGGGCGCGGGCAAGCCCGCGGTGTGCGGCGCCGAGGGGCTGCGCGTGGACCCGGCCACCGGGACGGTTCGCTTCGGGGAGCGGGTGGTGCGCGAGGGCGACCCGGTCTCACTGGACGGCCGTACCGGCGCCGTCTACGCGGGAACGCTGAGCGTCAGTGTCGCCGGACCGCCCCCCGAACTGTCCACCCTGCTGGAGTGGGCGGACGGCGTGCGCCGGCTGGGTGTGCGGGTCAACGCCGACACGGCCGCCGAGGTGGAGACCGCCCTCGCCCTGGGGGCGGAGGGTGTCGGGCTGTGCCGTACGGAGCACCAGTTCCTCGGCGAACGGCTGCCGCTGATCCGCCGGGTGCTGCTGGCCGCCGACCCGACCGCCCGCGACGAGGCGCTGGTGGCGCTGGAGCGCGCCCAGCACGAGGACTTCACGGCGCTGCTGACCGCCGTGGGCAACCGCCCGGTGACCGTACGCCTGCTGGACGCCCCGCTGCACGAGTTCCTGCCCGCCCCCGGTCAGGCCCTGGACGCGGCCGAGGAGCAGCGGGCCGCCGAACTGCGTGAGGCGAACCCGATGCTCGGGCTGCGCGGGGTACGGCTGGCGCTGCTGCACGAGCGGCTCTACCCGGCGCAGGCGGAGGCGCTGTTCACCGCCTGGGCCGAGGTCGCCGCCACCGGCGTCCGGCCGGAGCTGGAGGTGATGATCCCGCTGGTCAGCATGCCGGAGGAACTGGCAGCCGCGGCCGCGTACGTACGCGGTGCCGCCGACGCGGTCGCCGCCCGCACCGGGGTGGAGGTGCCGTACCGGCTCGGCACGATGATCGAGACCCCGCGCGCCGCGCTGCTGGCCGGCGAACTCGCCGAGCACGCCGAGTTCTTCTCCTTCGGCACCAACGACCTCACCCAGCTCACCTACGGGTTCTCCCGGGACGACGTCGAACGCCAGGTGCTCGCCAACTACCAGGAGCGCGGGTTCCTGACCGCCAGCCCGTTCGCCCGGCTCGACCCGCACGGGGTGGGCGCCCTGGTCCGCCTGGCGGCCGAGCGGGCACGGGAGGTACGGCCCGGCATCAAGCTGGGCGTGTGCGGTGAGCACGGCGGGGACCCCGAGTCGATCGCCTTCTGCGACGACCTCGGTCTCGACTACGTCTCCTGCTCCGCGCACCGCGTGCCGGTGGCCCGGATGGCGGCAGCACACAGTGCCCTGCGGAAGCGGCGCGACGAGAGCGGGAGCACACGATGACAAGCACCGCGACCGACGGCACGGCCCTGTCGGACACCGAGCTGGAGGATCTGCGCGAGACCGTTCGGTCGGTGTGCGCGGACGCCGGCGGCACCGCCGCGGTACGCCGGCTGTCCGAGGAGGCCCCCGGCATCGACGCCGGGTTGTGGGACGCCCTCGGCCGGCAGGTGGGCCTCGCGGCCCTCGGCCTGCCCGAGTCGGCGGGAGGCATCGGCGGCCTCGCCGGGATCGCCGTCGTCTGCGAGGAGTTGGGCAGGACACTGGCACCGGTACCGCTGCTGTCCTCCACCGTGCTGGCCGGACAGGTGCTGGCCGGCTGCGGTACGGCCGACAGGACGCTGGCCGACCTGGCGGAGGGAACCGTGCATGCCCTGGCGGTGGCCGCGCCCGACGGGACGTGGCGGGCCGACGCCGTGCCGGTGGCCGTCTCCTGGCAGGGCAGTGTCCCCCTGCTGGACGGCACCACGCCGTTCGTCCTCGACGGCGCCGACGCCGAGGCGCTGGTGGTGGCCGCGGCCGGAACCGACGGCGTCGACCTCTTCCTGGCCGACCCGCGCGAGCCGGGGGTCACGGTGCGCCGGGTGCCCACCCTGGACCTCAGCCGGGGGCAGGCGGTGGTCACCTTCCGCGGTGCCCGGGTCCGGGCGCTGACCGCCGGCGGCGAGGGGGCGGATGTCGTCTCCCGCGCCCTGGACGTGGCCCTGGTGGCGCTGGCCGCCGAGCAACTGGGCGGCGCACAGGCCGCGTTGGACATGACGGTGGCCCATGTGCGCGACCGTACCCAGTTCGGCAGGGCGATCGGCGGCTTCCAGGCGGTCAAGCACGCCTGCGCCGACATGCTGCTCCAGGTCGAGGCCGCACGGTCGGCCGTGGTGCGCGCGGTCCTGGCGGACGGCTCGCCGGACGCGCTGGCCGAGGCCGCGGCGGTGGCACAGGCGTGGTGCGGCGAGGCGTTCGTCTCCGTCGCCGCCGAGTGCGTGCAGCTCCACGGCGGGATGGGCTTCACCTGGGAGCACGACGCACACCTGTACTTCCGGCGCGCCCAGTCGGACGCGGTACTGCTGGGCGGCGCCGCACACCATCGGGAACGGCTGGCCGGCCTGCTGGGCTGGTGACGTGGAAAAGAGGGACGGAACGTGACCACCAGGCTCATCGACGAGTCGTTGTTCGAGAGCGGGGAGTGCGACCAGGGGAATCCACCGCGTCTCGTGGGCGCCTGCTGCTCAGGGTGCGGCACCGTCGTCTTCCCCCGGCAGGAGTCGTGCCCCAGGTGTCCGGACGGGGCGATGTCCATGCGGGTGCTGCCGGTGAGCGGGCGCGTGTGGTCGTGGACGCTCCAGGCGTTCCCGCCGAAACCGCCGTACCGGCCGCCGTCCGGCGGCCACCGGCCGTACCACGTGGGCTATGTCGACCTCGGTGAGGTGCTGGTCGAAGCGCGGCTGGCGGTTCCCCGCGGGGAGATCCGGATCGGACTGCCGGTCCGGCTCACCACGGTGCCCGCGTACGAGGACGAGGACGGAACCGAGGTGGTGACCTTCGCGTTCCGCCCGGAGCAGTTCCGCCCGGAGCAGTTCCGCCCGGAGCAGTTCCGCCCGGAGCAGTTCCGCCCGGAACGGGAAGGGGAGCGATGAGCCGGCCCGACGACGTGTACGTGGTCGGATGCGGGATGCGTCCCTTCGGGCGCGACGAGAGCGTCAGCGGAATGGACATGGCCGAGCGTGCGATACGCGAGGCGCTGGCCGACGCCGGTGTCGGCTGGGAGGACATCGGCTACGCGGCCGGCGGCTCCGACGTGTCCGGCAAGCCCGACACCCTGGTGGGCCGGCTGGGCCTGACCGGAGTGCCGTTCGTCAACGTGCAGAACGGCTGCGCGACCGGTGCCTCCACCGTGCTCGCGGTGGCCAACGCGCTGCGCGCGGGCGAGGCCTCCCTGGGGCTGGCGGTGGGGTTCGACAAGCATGAGCGGGGCGCGTTCCATGTCTCCGCGGCCCGCTACGGCCTGGGTGAGTGGTACGCCGAGACCGGCATGATGCTCACGACCCAGTTCTTCGCGCTGAAGACCCAGCGGTACCTGTACGAGCACGGAATCTCGGAGCGGGCGCTGGCGAGGGTCGCCGCGCGAGCCTTCCGCAACGGCTCGCACCATCCCCTGGCGTGGCGGCGCAAGCCGCTGACGGAGCAGGAGATCCTCGACTCCGCCGAGGTCAGTCCCCCGCTCACCCAGTACATGTTCTGTTCGCCCGGACAGGGCGCCGCGGCCTTGGTGCTCGCGCTCGGCGACCGCGCGTTCGACCTGTGCGAACAACCGGTCAGGCTGGCGTCGTTGGCATTCCGCACCCGGCGGTTCGGTTCGTTCGAGGTGTTCTCGCCCTGGCTGCCGCCGGGACCGCACCACAGCCCCAGCGTCGACGCCGCGGAGGCGGCCTTCCGCACGGCGGGGGTACGGCCCGCCGACGTACAGGTCGCCCAGTTGCAGGACACCGACAGCGGCTCGGAGCTGATCCACCTGGCGGAGACCGGACTGTGCGGCCACGGCGAGCAGGAGGAGCTGCTGGCCGACGGGGCCACCGATCCCACGGGCCGGATACCGGTCAACACCGACGGCGGCTGTCTGGCCGGCGGGGAGCCAGTCGGCGCCTCCGGGCTGCGTCAGTTCCACGAGGTCGTACGACAGTTGCAGGGCCGGGCGCCCGGTGTACAGGTGCCGGGTGCTCCCCGGGTGGGCTTCACCCATGTGTACGGGGCGCCCGGGATCAGCGCGTGCTCGGTCCTGACGGTGTGAGAGGCGGCGGGCGAACCATGCGGCAAGACGGCAGAAGCGCACTCGTGACCGGCGGGGCACGCGGAATCGGTCTGGAGATCGGCCGACAGCTCGCGCACCGGGGACTGCGGGTCCTGGTCGGGGCGCGAGAACGGGAGGCGGCGGAGGAGGCGTGCCGTGCCATCGGCCCGGCGGCACTGCCGCTGGCCCTGGACGTGACCTCCGCGAAGAGCGTCGGTGAAGCGGTCCGGGAGGCACGGGAGCTGACCGGCGGGATCGACGTCCTGGTGAACAACGCGGGAGTGTCCCTGGACGGGGAACTACGGCCCCCGTACGTCGATGAGGACATCCTGCGCGCGACCCTGGACACCAACCTCACCGGCGCCTGGCGCGTGGTGGAGGCCGTCGTCCCGGGCATGGTGGAAACCGGCTACGGCCGGGTCGTGAACGTCACCAGCTCCTACGGTTCGCTGTCACTGATGGACTCCGGCCGGCACCCCGCCTACCGGATCTCCAAGACGGCGCTCAACGCCCTGACCCGTATGCTCGCGGCCGAGCTGGCGGGCACGGGCGTGCTGGTCAACGCCGCCGACCCCGGCTGGACCCGCAGCGGCATGGGCGGCCCGTCCGCCCCGCGCGGGCCGCAGGAGGGTGCGGACACCCCGGTCTGGCTGGCGATGCTTCCCGAGGGCGACGGGACGACGGGCGGGCTGTTCGCCGACCGCAGGCCACTGCCCTGGTGAAGGGCTTCAGGTGGCCGGCTTCTGCTCGGCGGCGACGATGCGCAGCGCCAGCTGCCTGACCGCCTCCAGCACCGACCGTGAGGGCAGCTGGGACAGCGGTCCCCCCTCCGCCCGCAGCGCGGTGACGAGCATGGTCGTACTGATCAGCGTGCGGACCGCGAGCGCCTGTGCCGCGTGCCGGGCCTTCGCCGCGCGGGGGCTGCGTGTGGTGCCCTCGGGCAGATAGTCGTAACCACGCTGGATGTGCCGCTGCTCGAACTCGTCCCGCAGCACCTTGACGTTGCCGTTGGCGGAGGCGAACTGGACCTGGTAGAGCCGGGCCTCGTCCGGGTTCTGCTCCACCCACTCCCACACGGCGTCGATGACGCGGACCAAGCCCTCCGCGTCACCCGGCGCGGACTCCGGCCGGGCCGCCTCCACGACCGCGTTCAGCTGGTCGAAGACCCGGCGCATGGCGAGTTCGAGCAGCTCTTCCTTGCCGTCGAAGTGGTAGTAGACGGCCGTGGGCACCACCTGTGCCTCGTCGGCGATGTCCTGGATGCTGGTCTCCGCGAAGCCGTTGCGACCGAACACCCGCACGGCGGCGGTGATGATGTGCTGCCGCCGCGAGGGCCGGTGGGCGGGCTGCTTGCCGTTCTTCGTGGTGGCCATCATGCTCCCTGCCGGCTGCCGTGAACCCCCGCGTCCGTGGGCCCTGCGTACTGACCAGTGTATCCAGTAACTCCAACCGTCCGTCCGCGTAATTCCTGCTGTACATGGGAGTCCGGGACGCTCGGATCCCGGCATACTTGACACCATGACGACCTCCCGGACCCGCGCGGCTCACCGTCCCTCGCGCAAGCAGTGGGTGATCGAGGCAGCCACGGAGCTGTTCGCCACGCAGCCGCCGGACGAGGTGACGGTGGCCGACATCGCCGCTCGCGCGGAGATGACCTCGGCGGCGGTGTACTACCACTTCTCCTCCAAGGACCAGGTCCTGGCGGAGGCCATGCGGGCGTTCGCCGCCGCGCTGCGCGAGCAGTTGCAGGCGATCAGGGAGGCCCACGAGCCCGGCTCGGACATCGGAGCGGCGGTCACCACGCTGCTGGCCTGGATGGGCGAGCACCGGTCCGCCGCCACCGTGTTCTTCGTGTCGTCGGCCGGCATGAGCCAGGACGCGGAGGCGCTGCGCCAGGAGAGCCGTACGGAATTCCTGGACGAGCTGATGGGGTTGATCCGCAAGGCCCACGCGTCCGTCTCCGACGCCGAGGCGGCGGTGACCGGCCTGGGCCTGCTGGCGCTGCTGGAGAGCGCGGCGATCTCGCAGGTCCGGGGCGACGACGTCTACCGGTCGCTGGGGCACCGCTCCTTCGTCCGCGAGGTCGGCGATCTCGCGGAGCGGATCGCCGACCCGGCGGCACAGGCCTCATAGACCGCGGCTCACACCAGCAGGCGGAGGGGCTTGCTCAGCAACTCACCGACCGTGCGCAGATACTCGGCGGCGGGTGCACCGTCGACGGCACGGTGGTCGAAGGTGAGGCTCAGGGTGAGCACCCGCGTCCGCAGCGGCCGGTCGTCCACCCACTCGACGCCGTCCCTGAGCCTGCCCACGCCGAGGATCGCGACGTTGCCGGGGTTGATCACGGGGGTGAAGAAGTCGACGCCGTATCCGCCGAGGGAGGTGACCGTGAAGGTGGCCCCTTCCAGCTGGGCGGGGGAGATCCGCCCCTCGCGCGCGGCCTGGGCAAGGGCCCTCGACCGGCGGGCGATCTCGGGCAGCGGCAGCGCCACCGCGTCCTCGATCACGGGGACCATGAGGCCGCCCGGAACGGCCACCGCGAAGCCCAGGTGAACGCCGTCGAGCAGATGGATGCCGTCCTCCCGCACCGTCGCGTTGAGCAGGGGGTGTTCGCGCAGGGCGAGGGCCGCGGCCTTCAGCAGGAAGTCGTTGAGGCTGGGCACCGGCAGTTCGCTGTCGGCCCACTCCTCCTTGAGCCGGTCCCGCAAGGACACCACGGCGTCCATCCGCACCTCGTAGCCGTGCGTCAGCTGTGCCATCTCCTGGAGGCTGGCGTGCATCCTGCGGGCGATGGTGGCGCGCATCCCGGTGAGCGGGATGACGTCGCCGGGCTGAGGGGCCGCGTTCCGGCGAACCGGCGCCTCAGTGACGGCGTCGAGGTCGGACCGGCGGATCCGGCCGCCCGGCCCGGTGCCGTTCACCTCGGAGAGGTCGATGCCCCTTTCCTTCGCCAGCTTGCGGACCAGCGGCGAGGAGGGGGTGCCGTCCGGCGGCACCGGCACGACGAGGTCACCGGGGAGGGCCGCGAGGAACTCCTCCACGTCCTCGGAGACGATCCGGCCGGCCGGCCCCGTGCCGCGTACGGCGGTGAGGTCGACGTCGGCGGCCGCGGCGACCCGCCGTGCGTTCGGCGAGGACAGCAGCCGGCCGCCGGTGCCGTTGACGGTGGGGGCCGCGGCGGCACCGCCGGTGCCCACGGAGGGCGTCGCGGCGGCACCGCCGGTGCCGGTGAGGGCAGGCAGGGCGCCCGTACTCGTGGGCATCGGCGCACCCGCCGCCGCCTCCGGTGGCCGTTCGCCCTCGGCCAGCAGCCACCCGATGAGAGCCCCGGCCGGCACGGTCGCCCCCGCCGCGACCACCGGGTGGAACAGTCCCCCGGCCTCCGCCTCGACGTCCACGTCGACCTTGTCGGTGGCCAGCCGCAGCAGCGCGTCGCCCTCCGCGACGGCCGCGCCGGTGGGCACCAGCCATTCGTCGATCGTGCCTTCCTGCATGGTCAGGCCGATCTTCGGCAGCAGAACCTCGACCGCCACGTCGGTCACGACCTTTCGAGGAGGCGCCGGCAGCCCTGGGCGATGCGGGCGCGATCGGGCACGTACGCCTTCTCCAGGACCGGGGAGAAGGGCACCGGGGAGAAGGGGGCGCCGATGCGCAGGACCGGCGCGTCCAGGTAGTCGAAGACGGTGTCCTGGATCTGGGCGGCGATCTCCGCTCCGAGCCCGCCGAAGGTGACGGCCTCGTGCACCACGAGCACCCGGTTGGTGCGGCGGACGGAGGCGAACATCGTCTCGGTGTCCAGCGGCTGCACGGTGCGGGGATCGATCACCTCGATCTCCACGCCCTCGGCCGCGAGGTCGTCGGCCGCCGCGAGGGCCTCCCCCACCATGCGGCCGAGGGCTATCACGGTGACGTCGGAGCCCTGCCGCGCGGTGTGCGCCTGGCCCAGCGGGATGCCGTAGATCTCCTCGGGCACCTCGCTCGTGCTGCCGAGCAGGACCTTGTTGAGCATGACGACGACCGGGTTGTCGTCCCGGATGGCCGAGACGGTCAGCCCCTTGGCGGTGTACGCGTCGCACGGCATCACCACCTTGAGGCCGGGCACGTGCGCCAGCCAGGCCTCCAGGCTCTGGCTGTGCTGGGCCGCGGCGCCGAGGCCCGCGCCGGAGGCGGTGGTGATGGTGAGCGGCACGGACAGCCCGCCGCCGAACATGTACTTCATCTTCGCCGCCTGGTTGACGATCTGGTCGAGGCAGACGCCGATGAAGTCCATGAACATCAGGTCGACGACGGGGCGCAGACCCCGGGCGGCGGCTCCCACCCCGAGGCCGACCAGGGCGGCTTCGGAGATCGGGGTGTCGATCATGCGGCGGGGGCCGAACTCGTCGAGCAGGTTGTCGAACATGCGGAACACGCCGCCGTATCCGGCCACGTCCTCGCCGGCGACGAAGACGTTCTCGTCCTCCCGCATGGCCTGCGCGAGCCCCTCGTTGAAGGCCTTGACGTAGGTGAGTTTGCGCGTGGCGACGGCCTGCGCCTCGGTGGTGGTGGTCATGGCGGTCATCCCGAGTAGACGTTGAGCAGCAGGTCGGCGGGGTCGGGCAGCGGGCTCGCCTCGGCGTATGCGATGGCGGCTGCGATCTCTTCGCGCGTGCGCTGCCATACGGCGTCCAGTTCGGCGCGGGTCGCGGTGCCGTCGGCGACCGCCCGGGCCTCGATGAGGTCGATGGGGTCGCGGGTCCTCCACTCGGCGACCTCCTCGTCCGAGCGGTAGGGGTGCCGCAGGCCCTTGACGCCCTGGTGGTCGAAGAAGCGGTAGGTCTTGGCCTCGATCATCATCGGGCCCGCGCCGGCCCGGGCCCGTTCGACGGCTTCGGCGGCGGCGCGGTGGACGGCGACCGCGTCCATGCCGTCGACGATGACGCTGGGCATGCCGTAGGCGGCGGCCCGGTCGGCGACGTCGGTGAGCAGCATGTGCCCGGACTGCGGGGTGAACTCCGCGTAGCCGTTGTTCTCGCAGACGAAGACCACGGGCAGGCCGAGGATCGCGGCCATGTTGGCGCCCTCGTGGAAGGCGCCGATGTTGGTGGCGCCGTCGCCGAAGAAGGTCACGGCGACGCTGTCCTCGCCCTTGTACCGGGCGGCGAAGGCGGCGCCCACGGCGATCGGGACGCCGGCCCCGACGATGCCGTTGGCGCCGAGCATGCCGCGGGTGAGGTCGTTGATGTGCATGCTTCCGCCGCGGCCGAGGCAGGCGCCGGTGACCCGGCCGTACAGCTCGGCGTACATCTCGCGGAAGCCGACGCCCTTGGCCACGGCGTGCCCGTGGCCGCGGTGGGTGGAGGTGATCTGGTCGTCGTCGCGCAGGGCCGCCATCACTCCGGCGGCCACGGCTTCCTGGCCGACATAGAGGTGCAGGAAGCCGGGCAGTTTGCCGGCCTCCATGAGCTTTCCCGCCTCGGTCTCGAACAGCCGGATGCGCACCATGCGTTCGTGCAGGTCCTTGATGACCTGCGCGCTGACCTGCGTGGATTTCTTCGACGCCGTTGACGCTCGTTGAGCCATCGTCCGCCCCTTCGCCCGAGGGAGGTTGCCAAGCAATCGGACTTACTTGTGCCGGTCTACAGTAACCAGCCACGGGCACCTTACTGAACAGCGTCTCTAATTACTATGCCCCGGGCCCGGGTCGTGACCGCGCTCGTCCACCAACTCGACGACGTTGCCCTCCGGATCCGCCCAGAAGCTGATCCGCCGGCCGCGCGCCCGGACGACGACCGGGTCCGACAGGGGCCGGGCGTCCGCGGCCGGCAGCGCCGCCACCACCGGGTCCAGGTCGTCGAGGTGGAAGGTGAGATACGACAGCCCCGGACGCCCTGCGGGCAAGGGTGCCGCAGGCGCCGACACCGGGGCCGACCGGGGAAGGATCAACTTGACGCACCCCCCGGAGGGCACCCGCAGCCAGACGACCGCCAGCTCGCCGCCGAGCCCGGCCGGGCCGCCGATGGACTCGGGTACGCGTGAGCGGTGCTCGGCGCGGCACCCGATGACGTCGCAGTAGAAGCGCTCCATCAGCTCCAGGTCCCGCACCACCACACCCACCTCGAACGGCCGCGTCATGACCATCACACCCACCCCCACGGGACACCGAGTGGCAACTTCGACACTTTCTATTGACAGACCACACTAAGTCCTGTTGTGGTTTCGGACACAACCCAGCCGTCGCATTCCGAAGCCGGTCACCGGCTCGCGGCTGGGAGGATTGTGAGGACATCGTGGTCCAGACCAGTTCGCCGGAGGTTCGGGAGACAGGCGCCGAGCGCGGGTCGTCGGCCTCGGCCCCCTCGACCCCCGAATACTCGTCGTGGATCAGCCAGGACCGGTCCACCGACGCCGCGTCCGAGACGATGCGGCGGGAGGCGGCCGAACTCGTCGAGCGGGTGATGGCGCACTACCGCGACAACACCACGCACGAGGCGGACGGCCAGTGGACGGAACCCGTGGCCAACTACCTCGACGCCGACCGCTGGCAGCGCGAGACGGACGCCGTCCACCGGAGCGTCCCGCTGCCGCTCGCCATGTCGTGCGAGCTGCCCGGGCCGAACACCTACAAGGCGATCGACGTGCTCGGCATCCCCGTGCTGATCACCCGCGACCGGCAGGGCACCGTGCACGCGATGATCAACGCATGCCGGCACCGGGGGGCCAAGCTCCTCGAACCCGGCTGCGGGGTCTCGAAGCGGATCACCTGCCCGTACCACTCCTGGTCCTACGACCTGGCCGGGGAGCTGCGGGGCGTGTACGCCGAGAAGACCTTCGGCGAGGTTCCGCGCGAGGGCCGCAGCCTGGTCAGGCTACCGGCCGGGGAACGCGCGGGGATCGTCTTCGTCTCACTGGACCCGGCGGCCGAGCCCGACCTGGACGGCTGGCTGGGCGATCTGCTGCCGCTGCTGGAGGGCCTCCGGCTCGCCGAGTGCCACCACTACTCCACCAGCGCGCTGACCAGTCCCAACTGGAAGGTCACCCTCGACGGGTATCTGGAGACGTACCACTTCGCCTCGCTGCACCCGAAGACGGTGTTCGAGACGAACCTCTCCAACATGATGGCCCACGACACCTGGGGCCCCCACCAGCGCATCGCACCGGCCCTGCGCCCCATCGCGCAGGCGGTCGACCTGCCGCCGGACCAGCGGGACCCCGGGGAATGTGTCGGCCCCATCTACTGGCTCTTCCCCGGCCTCGCCATCGCCGGCGGCTGGCGCCAGAAGATCGCCGTGTCCCTGGTCCTCCCCCGGACAGCGACCGAGTCGGTGACCCAGCAGATCATCCTGCTGCGGGAACCGGCGGTCACCGAGGAGGAGCGCCAGGCCGCCGACCGGTTCGGCGAGTGGTTCCACGAGGTGGTCCGTGACGAGGACTACGCGACCACCTACGGAGTCCAGCAGGGCCTGAAGGCCCTCGACGGGACCGACTTCGTCTTCGGACGCAACGAGCCCGGACTCCAGCACCTCCACCGCACCATTCACCAGCACCTGGACAGGGGCGCCACAGCAGCCCCCGGAGCCACCAGGTGAGCAACCAACAAGACTCGCGGGAGAACACCATGGTGGCTACGGGCAGCCTCGACGGACGTGTCGCGGTGATCACGGGCAGCACGCGCAGTATCGGCCGCGCCATCGCCGAGGCCTTCCTGGCCGACGGCGCCACGGTCGTCGTCAGCGGCCGTTCGGAGATCAAGGGCAAGCAGGCCCTGGAGGAGATGGGCGCCGGGGACCGGGCCGTCTTCCACCCCTGCGACGCCAACAGCCAGGAGGACATCGAGGGCCTCGCCGACTTCGCCGCCGAGCGCTTCGGCAGGCTCGACATCTGGGTCAACAACGTCGGCGGCAGCTCCGGCTTCGCCCCGATCCACCAGCTCAGCGACGAGGCGTGGCACGACGCCCTCAACCTGAACGTCAACGGCTACTTCTACGGCACCCGCCGGGCGCTGCCGAAGATGCTGGACGGCGGCTGGGGCCGCATCATCAACATCTCGTCGGTGGAGGGCAAGCAGGCCAACAAGCCCGCGATCAGCCACTACATCACCAACAAGCACGCCATCCACGGCCTGACCAAGGCGACCGCCTTCGAGTACGGCACCCAGGGCATCACCTGCAACGCCATCTGCCCCGGCGCCGTCGACACCGACCTCATGCGGGCCGCGGGTCCCGCCGCGGCGGAGGCCGAGGGCATCTCGTACGAGGAGTGGCTGGGCCGGTTCGCCGAGCACGCCGCCACCAAGAAGATCACCACCGTGGAGCAGGTCGCGGCGGTCGCCTCGCTGCTGGCGAGCGAGGCCGGGGCGGGTATCACCGGCGCGTTGATCAGCGTCGACGGCGGAACAGCGCAGTGGTAGGCACGGGACGGGCAGGCACCGGCACGGACAGCGGGAGATCTCGGTCATGAAGAGCTGGATCACGGACTGGCAGCGCAGTGAGCGGCTGCCGCACTACACCCGGGCCAACGCGGGCGAGACCCTGCCGGACCCCGCCAGCCCGCTGGGCTGGACCCTGGTCTGGGGGCGGGGCCTGAAGGGCTGGCGGCACGGCTTCGTCGGGTTCGGCATCTACCGCGAGGAGGAGGTGGCCGGCCCCCGACCGCCGTTCGTCGGCATGTTCGGCGGCCACTTCTACCTCAATCTGTCCCACATGCGGCTGTTCGGCATCCGTATGGGCCAGACGGCGGACCAGATCGACGCGGCCTTCGTCGGCCAGCGCTCCGACACCCCGGTGTACGTGGCGCACCCGGACGACCAGGACGAGGAGCTGACCGGGAAGGCGGGCGCGACCCTTCAGCGGATGCTCGGCCAGGCCGGCTTCCCGGAGGCCGATGCAGACCGGGAACGGCTGCGCGCCCTGCGCCGCTCCCGACCGGACCTGACGCAGCTGTCCGACGCCGAACTGGTGGCGTACGCACGGTCGTTGCTGGACGAGGTGGAGACGACGTTCCAGCGGCACGTCGAGTCGTCGCTGCCCGCGTCCGTCGGACCGGCGATCCTCGGCCCGCTGTGCGCGAGCGTGGACCGCCCCGGCGCCATGCTCGACCTGATCGGCGGTCTCGGCGCCGTCGACTCCGCCTCCCCCTCGACCGGGCTGTGGACGCTGTCCCGCCAGGTGGCGGCCTCGGCCGAGCTGAGCGCGCTGTTCGACCGGGGTCCGGCCGCGGTGGAGCAGGCACTCGACACCGCCACCGGGGACGTGAAGGCGTTCCGTGACTCCTTCGAGGAGTTCCTGGCGGAGTCCGGCGACCGCGGCCCCAACGAGTGGGACATCCACGCGCTGTCCTGGGAGGCGGCGCCCGTCCAGGCGCTGGCCCTGGTCGACCGGATCCGGCACAGTCCCGACGGCGACTCCCCGGCCGCCCGCGCGAAGCGGCTGGCCGAGGGGCGTGAGCGGACGGCGCGGGAGATCCGGGCCGCGCTGCCCGAGGAGACGCGGCCCATGTTCGACGCCGGCATGCACGCCTCCCAGGTGTGGATCCCGGCCCGCGAGCGCACCAAGGCGAACTGCGTCACCGTCGTCAACGAGATCCGTATGGCCGTACGGGAGCTCGGCCGCCGCGGCGTCGAGGCGGGGCTCTTCGCGCGGCCCGAGGACGTGATGATGCTCCTGGACAGCGAACTCGACGACTATGTCGCCGCCCCGGAGTCCTTCGGCCCGGTGATCGCGCGGCGGCTCGAGGAGTACGCGGGCCTGCACGACCTGGAGCCGCCGTTCTTCGTCGCCGACGACACGCAGACGGAGATCGACACATGGGCGCGACGCGCCGAGGAGCGGACCCCCGCGGCCGTCGAGGGTGATGTGCTCGGTGGTGTGGGAGGCAGCCAGGGCACGTACACCGGCAGGGTGCGGGTGGTCACCGACCCGGCCTCGTGCGAGGCGCTGGAGCCCGGCGAGGTGCTGGTCGCACCGATCACGGACGCGGCCTGGACCCCGCTGTTCCTGGTCGCCGGAGCGGCCGTCGTGGACGTGGGCGCGCTCAACAGCCACGCCGTGGTGGTCTGCCGTGAGCTGGGCATCCCGGCGGTCATCTCCGTGGAAGGCGGTACACAGCGACTGCGGGACGGCATGGTGATCACGGTCGACGGCGACAAGGGCACGGTCACCGTGGACAGTGTGCCGGCCACGCTCGGCGTCTGAGAAACGCGTGGGCCCGCCGCTCCCCCTGACGGAGCGGCGGGCCCACGGCCATGACCGCGAAGGGAACACGCCATGGAAGAGAAAACGGCAGAGGAAGTCATCGTCGCCGGCTGGATGGACTACGAGCCCGGCGACCGCGACAGGATGCTGGAGCATCTGGTCGCACTGGGACACCGGACCCGTGAGGAGGAGCCGGGCTGCCTGGACTACGCGATGACCGCGGACCCGGGCGACGAACAGCGGATCCGCGTGTACGAGCGGTGGGCCTCACAGCAAGCCCTCGACGAGCACTTCGCCACCCCGCACATCAAGGACTTCCGGGCGGCCGTGGCCGGGCTGACGCGGGTCGGGGTCTCCTTGCAGGCCCATACCGTGGCCTCGTCACGAGACATGCGTTGACTCTCCCAGCCGCACCAGCATCTTGCCGACGTTGCCGCCGCCGAGCAGGGACAGCAGCGCCCCCGCGGCGTTGTCCAGGCCGTCCACGACCGTCTCACGCGCGGTGATCCGGCCCTCGGCGAGCCAGCCCGCGACCCGCTGCTCGAACTCCGGCCGCAGGTCGTCGTGGTCGCGGACGATGAAACCGCGCAGCGTCAGCCGCTTGAGGACCGCCTGGATCAACTGGTTGATGTCGGCCGAGCGCCGGTCGCCGCCGAACTGCGACATCATGCCGCACAGGGCGACCCGGCCACCGGTACGCAGCGCGTGCAGCGCGGCGGCGAGCTGTTCACCGCCGACGTTGTCGAAGTACACGTCGATGCCGTCGGGCGCCATCCGGGCCAGCGCGTCGCGCACCGGCTCGGCACGGTAGTCGGCGGCGGCGTCGTAGCCGAACTCCTTCACCAGCAGGGCGCACTTGTCCGGCCCTCCGGCGGTCCCGAGGACGCGGTCCGCGCCCAGCAGACGCGCGAACTGGCCGGCGGAGGTGCCGACGGCGCCGGCCGCCGCCGACACGAGGACGGTGTCGCCCGGACGCAGCTGAGCGATCCGGGTCAGGCCCACGTACGCGGTGAACCCGGTCTGGCCGAGCAGGCCCAACCAGGTCGGCAGCGGGGCGAGTCGGGGGTCGATGCGGCCCGCGCCGTCGGTGTGCGCCGCGTCCAGCACGGCCCGCTCCCGCCAGCCGAGCTGATGGCGTACGTACGTGCCCGGCGGCACCGAGGCACAGCGGCTCTCCTCCACGACACCGAGGGCACGGCCGTCGAGCGGCGAACCCGGCGTGAAGTTGTGCGTGTAGTGCTTCTCGGTGCTCTCCAGGCGCCCGCGCATGGACGGGTCGACGCTCATGTAGAGGTTGCGCACGAGCAGTTGCCCCTCCCCCAGGGGCGGCAGCGGGCGTTCCTCGACGGCGAAGTCACCGGGGAGCGGTTCCCCGTCGGGCCGGCGCACCAGGCAGACCACCCGGGTGGTACGAGGCGTCACGGTGTCACCGCTCCGGCTGCGGGGGCGTACGCCGCTGGGCGAGGCGGCCCACCCAGCCGGCCATCTGGAGGTCCGCGTGGCGCAGTTCGCCCGACTGCCACCGGGCCTGGAAGTCGAAGACGCCCTGCGCCCCGGTCCCGGGATCGGTCACCTCGACCAGTCCGTCCTCGGTGAGCCGGTACACATGCCCGGTCAGTGGGTGGATCACTTGCTTGGCCATGGAGGGCCTCACTCCTGCACTCGGCGGCGCACGCCGCGCTTGGTCACGGTCACCGGGCCCTCGACCCTGAGCCGGCAGGCGAGCCGGGTCAGGCCGTCCACCGGCCTGCGCAGGGCCTCGATGCCCTCGCGTTCCAGCGGGCCCACCGGGGAACAGTTCTCGGCGCCCTCCTCCACCTGGACGAAGCAGGTACGGCAGGTGCCCTTGCCGCCGCAGACGGTGGGCCAGCGGTAGCCGAGCCGCTGGGCGGCGGTGAACAGGTCCTCGCCGTCGAGGACTTCGAGCTCGACGCCCAGGGGCCCGACCGCCACCCGGTGGGTCACTTCTCCATCCACTGGTCGAGCGTCCGGTTGAAGTGGCGGATGCGGCTCTCCTGGTAGTTGGCCAGGGTGATGCCCGGCTTGCGCATCGCCTTCAGGCCCTGCTGGACGTAGGGCAGGTTCTCGCAGTCCTGGTCGAAGACCGGCCCGAGCACACCCAGTTCGGGGATGTCGGCGAAGAGCATGTCCTCCGGCACCCAGCGGATCTTCGCCGGGGGCGGCGTCTCGCCGGGCTGCTTCGGGGACGACATGAAGATGATCTCGGCTGTGCAGGAGTCGGGGTCGAGGCCGTTGGGCCGGAACCGGTAGATGATGTTCGACTTGGCGCCGCCCCAGGGGTTGAAGTTGGGGAACAGCAAGTAGTTGATGGCGTCCAGCAGTTCGGTGTCCGGGGTCTCCGAGAAGTCCTGCTGCGCGGTGGCCGCCAGTTGGGCGCGCATCCGCTCGGCGAGCACCTGACGGGCGGTGCCGCCAGGCGGGATCGCCGGCATTTCGTCGCCCTCCTGCATCACCAGGTCACGGCCCTGGGCGGCGGCGTAGAACGCGCGCGAGTCGTAGAAGGTCGCCAGGACGTCCTCCTCCGTGACGGAGTCCGCCACGTGCGGGCTGGGCGCGCCCTGGATGTTGATCATCCGGTTCCAGTTCGGCTGGTCCGCCATGACGTCGTACTGCGAGTTGGCGTCGGCGAGCCACGGCAGCATCTGCGGGTGGGTGGCGATCACATGGAAGGACTCGATGAACGCGTCCTGTGCGATCTTCCAGTTGCAGGGCAGCACCTTCCCGATGTGCAGCGACTTGTAGCGCTTCTCCAGCGGCCAGATGTAGTAGTCGTCGAAGGTGCCCCGGTAGCTGTCGAAGGACTCGGCGCAGGGGTCCATGTTGATGAAGACGAAGCCGCGCCAGGTGGCCACCCGGGCCTCGGGAAGCGCGAACTTCTCCGGGGTCACGTGCGGGAAGTCCCAGGCGCACGGCGGAGTCCGCATCGTGCCGTCGAGGTTCCAGGCGAAGCCGTGGAACGAGCAGCGGAACTCGCTGACGTTGCCGCCGCCGGTGCGCAGTTTGCGTCCGCGGTGCAGGCAGACGTTGACGAAGGCGCGGATCTCGCCGGGGGCCGTGCGGACGACGATCAGGGAGTCGTCGCCGATCTCGTAGACCTCGTGGTCGCCGACCTCGGGAATCTCGCTCTCCAGGCAGGCGAACTGCCACACGCGCCGCCAGACCTGCCGCATCTCGCGTTCGGCCCACTCGCGGGAGGTGAAACGGGCGTGGTCGATGTCCTCGCTGCCGAGGTGGTCGTTGCGCTCGAACCTCAGGGCGGGGGGAACGGGGCGGCTGTCCTGGTCGAGGTAGTCCTGGACGCTGGGCCCGGGGCACCGCGCAGTGGCCGGCTCCGACGTTTCGTCCATCATCTCTCCTCCGGCAGAAACTTTATAGCGAGTGTAGTTACCAGTCACGGCTGGGAGCAACACTCACGCCGGCGAACGAACCCGCACCTTCCGAGGTCACCGCGCGATTCAACCGTGAGTCTGGAACTTTTTGCGGCGACCCTCTCCCCAAGCCCGCTGCGGCATGTCACACTCCGACCCACTTGAGGCTGTAGTGCCTCATAAGTTTCTCCGTAGGTTCCTGAATCGATCCGCCTGACCGGAGCCGACCGCCGTGGACGCGAGAGCGACGCCGGTCGCGGCAAGCAGGCGTCACACCACGGGAGTACTCAACGATGAGTTCCAGACCCCGTCGCGCGGTCCGCCGCGCTCTCACCTCGATCGTCCCCGTCACCGCCCTGCTCGCCCTGGCGGCGTGCGGCACCGACACGACCCCGGCCGCCGACTCCGCCAAAGCGGCCGCCTCGGACTCCCCCGGCCTGGTCGCCGCCCGCAAGGTCGTGGAGAAGTACTCCGAGCACCCGGCCCGGATCCCGGTCACCGAACCGGTGGGCGAGAAGATCCCCTCGGACAAGACGATCGACTTCATTCTGTGCGGCGTGCAGTCCTGCCAGGACCTGGCCAACTTCTTCACCGCGGGCGCCAACCAGCTCGGCTGGAAGGTGAAGCAGATCGCCACCCAGGGCACGCCCGAGTCCGTCCAGTCCGCCTACGAACAGGCGCTGCGCGACAAGCCGGACGCCGTCGTCTCCTCCGGATTCCCGCGCGCGGTGTACGCCAAGCAGCTGGCGAAGCTCAAGGCGGCGGGTATCCCCGTCATCCAGTCGAACGCCGACGACGTGGTGGGCGACGGCCTCTCCCTGCTCAAGAACGGGCCCGAAGACGTCGCCGTCCAGGGCGAGATGCTCGCCTCGTGGGTGGTGTCCGACAGCGGCGGACAGGCCGACACCGTCTACTTCGACCTGCCCGCCTACACCATCCTCAAGCCCGTCAAGGACACGTTCGCGGCCAAGTACAAGGAGTGGTGCGAGGGCTGCGGGCTGGACGCCGTCGACGTGCCGATCACCTCGATCGGCAAGGACATGCCGGACCGGGTGGTGTCGTACCTCCGTTCGCACCCGAAGGTGACCCACGTCGTCTTCTCGCTGGGCCTGCTCAACGTGGGCGTCCCGGCCGCGCTGAAGACCGCCGGCATCACCGGCAGGCACATCGCCGTGAACGTCGGTGACGCGCAGAACTACCAGTACATCGAGAGCGGCCTCAGCGACGCGGCGATGGCACTGAACTCGCACGAGGCCGCGTGGCTCCAGGTCGACGCGCTGGCCCGCCACTTCACCGGCCAGTCCATGGACGTGGACCAGAAGGCGGTGCTGCCCAACATGCTGATCACCAAGGACAACCTCCCGAAGGCCATCGGTGACTTCCCGCTCGTCGAGGACTACGAGGCGCAGTTCAAGGCGCTGTGGGGACTGAGTTGACCGGGCCGGTGCTGCGGGTGGCCGCCCTGTCGAAGAGATTCGGCGGCACCCAGGCCCTGAAGGACGTCGATCTCGAGGTGTCGCCCGGTGAGATCCACGCCCTGATCGGGCCCAACGGCTCGGGCAAGTCCACCCTCATCAAGATCCTCGCCGGCTACCACCACGCGGAGCCGGGTGCGGTGGCCGAACTCGACGGCGAGCCCTTCGACCTCGGCCATGTCACGGCCTCCCGCCACGACCGGCTGCGCTTCGTCCACCAGGAGCTGGGGCTGGTGGGCGAGCTGAGCGCCATCGACAACCTCGCGCTCAGTCACGGCTTCGCCCGCACGGCCTTCGGCAACATCCGGTGGCCGGAGATGGAGCGGCGGACGAGTGCCCTCGTCGAACGGTTCGGCCTCGGCATCGACGTGCGCCGGCCGCTGGCGACGGCGACCCCCGTCCAGCGCACGGTGGTGGCCATCGCCGCCGCGCTGCAGGGCTGGGAGGGCCGCCGCGGTGTCCTGGTGCTCGACGAGCCCACCGCCGTGCTGCCGCCCGGCGAGGTGGCCCGCCTGTTCGACATCGTGCGGGAGGTCCGTGACGCCGGCGCCGGCGTGCTGTACGTCTCGCACCGGATGGACGAGATCTTCGCGCTCGCCGACCGGGTCACCGTGATCCGCGGCGGACGCCGGATCGCCACGCGCCAGGTCGCCGAACTCACTCCGCGTTCGCTGGCGGAGCTGATGGCGGGCGAGGAGACGGAGACCGATCACCGTCCCACGCCTCCCTCCCGCCCTTCCGGCCCTGCCGACCCCGTGCTGGAGGTCCGCGACCTGTGGGCCGGGCCACTGCGGGGAGTCGGCTTCGACCTGGCCAGGGGCGAGCGCCTGGGCGTCACCGGTCTGGTCGGCTCCGGCCACGAGCTCGTGCCGTACGCGGTGTGCGGGGCCCATGCCGGGCGGGTCAGCGGCAGGCTGCGGCTGCCGGAACGCTCCGAGCGGTGGACCGAGGCGCGTGACGCCGACGGCCTGGGCCTTCCCCTGGTCCCGGCGGACCGGGCCGGCGAGGGAGTGATCGGCGATTTCTCGGTCGGCGAGAACCTCACCCTGCCGCTCCTGGACCGGCTGCGCGCCCGTTCCGGGCGGCTGCGCCGACGCCGCGAGTCCACCCTGGCGGAGGACTGGATCCGGCGGGTCGGCGTGCGTACGGGCGACCGCCGTCCAGCCGGCGCCAGGATCACCACGCTGAGCGGCGGCAACCAGCAGAAGGTCGTCATGGCCCGCTGTCTGGCCCAGCGTCCGCCGGTGCTGATGCTGTGCGAGCCCACGGCGGGCGTGGACATCGCCACCCGGCTGCAGCTGTACGACCTGATAGAGCGCCAGGCGGACGAGGGCATGGGCGTCATCGTGTCCTCCTCCGACACCCAGGACCTGCTCTCGCTGTGTACCCGCGTCCTGGTGGTACGGGACGGCCGGATCGCACGGGAGATCAGCGGCCGGGACATCACCGAGTCCGCGCTCGTGCACGCCATGGAAGGAACCGAGTGATAAGCCCTGGAAGGAACCGAGTGACATGACGTCCACCCCGACCCGGGCGGCGGAGGTCCCGCCGTCCGCACCGGAGAGATCCAATGTTCTGGCACCGGGGACAGCGGTCCGACGGGCGGCGGCGGCCCTGTCGTTCCGCAACATCGGCGCCGTGTACGTGTGGCTGGTCATCGTCGTGCTCTTCTCCGTGTGGGCGCCGGACACGTTCCCGACCACCATCACGGTCAAGCAGGTGCTGAACGGCAACGCCGTGGCGGGCCTGGTTGCGCTCAGCGTCGTACTGCCGCTGGCCGCCCGCGTCTTCGACCTGTCGGTCGCCTACACCATGTCCCTCACCAGTGTGCTGACCGCCCACTTCCTGGTCTCCACGGGCCTCGGCCCCTTCGCCGCGATCGCCCTGGCGATGACCGCGGCCCTGCTGGTCGGGGTGGTCAACGCCATCGTGGTGGTGATTCTGCGCGTCGACTCGTTCATCGCCACCCTGGCCACCGGCGCGCTGATCCAGTCCCTGATCACCATGGTCACCAACGACAGCTCGATCACCGGTGTGCAGCTGCTCGCCAAGCCGTTCGCGAGCATCGCCCAGCTGGACGTGGGCGGCATCACCCTGCCGGTGCTGTATCTGCTGCTCGCCGCCCTCGCCATCTGGTTCCTGCTGGAGCACACCGCCACCGGGCGGCGGTTGTACGCGACCGGTTTCAACGCCGACGCGGCCCGGCTGCAGGGGGTGCGCACCGACCGGCTGCGCTTTCTGACCCTGGTGGCCTCCGCCCTGCTCGCCGGTTTCGCCGGCGTCGTCTTCGCGTCCTCGGTCGGATCCGGATCGCCGACCGCGGGCACCCCGTACCTGCTGTCGGCCTACGCCGCCGCGTTCGTCGGGGCGACCCAGTTGCGCGCGGGCCGCTTCAACGCCTGGGGCACGGTGTTCGCGGTCCTCCTGCTCGGCACGGGCATCACGGGACTCGGGCTCGCCACCAGCGCGCAGTGGGCCGCGAGCCTGTTCACCGGTTCGGTCCTCATCGTGGCGCTGGTCCTCACGGGTGGCCGGATCGCCCTGCCCGCCGTACTGCGCCGCAGGCCGGCTCCGACTGCCGGCAAGGAGAGATGAGGATGAAGGCTGTTCAGTACCGGCGGGTGGGACACGCCCCCGAGGTCGTGGAGGTCCCGGTGCCCGAACCCGGCCCGGGGCAGGTGCTGTTGCGGGTGACGGCGGCGGGGATCTGCCACTCCGATCTGGCGGTGATGGGCTGGCCCGAGGAACAGTTCCCCTACGCCCTGCCGATGACACTCGGTCACGAGGGTGTCGGGACCGTCGCGGCAGTGGGCACCGGCGTCACCGCCGTCGCTGAGGGCGAGGCGGTGGCGGTGTACGGCCCGTGGGGCTGTGGGCGCTGCCCCAAGTGCGCCGAGGGCAAGGAGAACTGCTGTCCGCACTCCGCCGGGCTCGGCATCCTGCCGCCGGGGCTCGGCTCCCCCGGTGCGCTCGCGGAGTACATGCTGGTGGACTCGCCCCGCCATCTGGTTCCGCTGAACGGGGTCGACCCGGTCCAGGCCGCGCCCCTCACCGACGCCGGACTGACCCCGTATCACGCCCTGCGCAGGTCGCTGCCGAAGCTGCTGCCCGGCAGCACGGCGGTGGTGATCGGCGTCGGCGGTCTGGGGCATCTCGCCGTGCAGATGGTGCGCGCGCTGACCCCGGCCCGGGTGGTCGCCCTCGACGTGAGCAAGGAGAAGCTGGAGCTGGCAGCCAGGGTCGGCGCCCACGAGGCACTGCTCTCCGACGGTGAGGCGGCGGCACGGATCCGGGAACTCACCGGCGGTACGGGGGCGGAGGTCGTCCTGGACTTCGTCGGGGCGGAGGCGACTCTGGCGGTCGCCGCCGCGTCGGTGGCGGTGGAGGGCGATGTCACCGTCGTCGGCCTCGGCGGGGGCACCCTGGCCGTCGGCTTCGGGGGCGGGCTGCCGTTCGAGGTGTCGGCCTCCTTCCCCTACTGGGGCAGCCGGACGGAACTCATGGAGGTCCTGGAGCTCGCGCGGCAGGGTCTCGTGTCCGCCCACGTCGAGACCTTCACGCTGGAGCGGGCGCCCGAGGCGTACGAGCGTCTGCACGCCGGTGACATCAACGGACGCGCGGTGGTACTGCCGCACGGTTGACCCGCGACGCGTACAGGGCCGGCGCCCGATGCACTCAGGCGCCGGCCCTCTCCGGCGTATCCACCACCCGCTGCACACACCTCCGGAGCACCGTCAGGAACTCCGGTGTCTCCCACGGCCCCACGTCCACGCGCCCGGTGTCGTCCACGCCGAGGTCCTGCACGTCGTAGCGGCCCCGGCAGTGGCCGAGGGTGAAGTAGCAGACCTCGCCGAGGCCGTGCCGCTTGAGATACAGCACCGGTCGGGGCGCGCTGTCGCGGGCCGCCGTGTCGCCCTCGGCGAAGCCGCGGCAGGGCCCGGTGTACTCGGTGTGCAGCAGCACCTCCAGCTCTCCGTGCAGCTCGCACACGTACAGCTCGTCGGTGACCGTGAACGGCCCGATCCCGGCGACCAGCGGATGGTCGGGCCGGGTCACCCGCACCTCGTACGGCTCGATCGGCGGGTGCGCCAGGAACTGGCTGCCGAGCACCTGAGCCAGTTCCCCGAGGAGCCGTGGAGTCGTGAACACCCGCGGCCCGCCATCCGTCGACGGTTCGATCACCGAGTTGGTGCCGTGCAGGGCGAGCCAGCGCCCGCCCCGCTCGACGAACCGGGCCAGGGCGGCCCGCTGCACCGGGCGGGGCCGGACGTCGCAGGTGTAGGTGACCAGCAGGTCGGCCCTGTCCAGGGCGGCCACGCAGTCGTAGTCCTGGTACACCGTGGTGCGCACCCGCGGATGCTCACCGAGCAGCTCCAGCAATCGCAGCCGCGCGTGGTCGAAGTCGTGCCACCGGCCGCCGCAGACGAGTACGGCGTCCAGGCGGCCGGCCGGGCCCGCCACGGCTCAGTACTGGACGCGGGTGAGCAGCCCGCCGTCCACCACGAGGTTGACCCCGACGCAGAAGGAGCCGGTCCGTCCGAGCAGGAACGCCACCGCCGCGGCCACGTCCTCCGCGGTGCCGTAGCGGCCGATCGGCAGCTTGGCGAGCACCTCCTCGTACACCTCCGGGCGGCTGGTGCGGATGGTCTCCCAGGCTCCGCCGGGGAAGTCGATCGGGCCGGGCGAGACGGTGTTGACGCGGATGCCCTTCGGCGCGAGGGCGTGCGCGAGGGCGGAGGCGTGCTGGACGACGGCCGCCTTGAGCGCGGAGTACGAGTTCGCTCCGGCCGGGCGCGCGGTGTCGGAGGCGTTGGTGGTGCCGATGGCCACGACGGCGGCCCGGTCGGAGGCCTCCAGATGAGGAAGGGCCGCCTCGACGAGTCCCGCGAACGGGATCAGGTCGCCGCGCAGGCTGGCTTCCCAGGACTCGGGGCCCTTCACGTTGCCCGCCGACACATTGGACACCAGCAGGTCGAGGCCGCCGAGTTCACCGGCCGCCCGCTCCACGAAGCCCGCGAGGGCGGCCGGGTCGGTGACGTCGACCGCCTCCGCGAACACGGTGGCCCCCTCGGCCCGCAGTTCGGCGGCGGCCTTGGCCAGCCCTTCCTCGCCCCGGGCACACAGGGCCAGTGCGCAGCCCTCGGCCGCCAGGGTTTCGGCAATCGCCCGGCCGATGCCCCGGCTCGCACCGGTCACCAGCGCCTTCGCGCCTGTCAGTCCCAGATCCATCGAGGTCACTCCTTTGTGAGAAAGCCACTCAGTTGCCGGGAAGCTGTGAGAACGGCGCCCGGTCCGCCCGTGGCTCCGGCGGCAGTTTCAGCACCCGTTCGCCGATCAGGTTGCGCTGGATCTGGTCGGTGCCTCCGGCCAGCCGGTAGCCGGGGGCGCCGAGGAGATGCCGGGTCCAGGCGAAGGTGCCCGGTTCCCCGGTGTCGGCGCTGATCCGCGCTCCCATCAGCTCGGCGGCGACCTGTCCCGTGCGGGTGAGCAGGTCGGATGCCATGAGCTTGGTCAGCGACGCCTCGGGACCCGGCCGTCCCCCGGCGGCGCTCGTCCTGGCGACGCGGTCGACGGTGGCCGCGCGCAGGGCGGCACGTACGTACAGGTCGGCGAGGCGCTGGCGGACCAGCGGGTCGGCGGTGCGGCCGAGGGAGCGGGCGAGCGCGAGGACGTCCGAGAAGGTGCCGCCCTTGCGGCGGTTGCCGCTGCCGGAGGCGGTCCGTTCGAAGGCGAGGGTGGTGGTGGCGACCTCCCAGCCCTGGCCGGGCCGCCCGATCCGGAGCCGGTCCGGGACACGTACGCCGCTGAGGAAGACCTCGTTGAAGGAGGCGCCGCCGCTCATCTGACGGATGGGGCGCACCTCCACTCCGGTGGCGTCCATCGGGACCAGGAAGGCGGTGATGCCGGCCTGTTTGACGACGTCCGGGTCGGTGCGGGCGAGCAGCAGACCGTAGTCGGCGAACTGGGCGCCCGAGGTCCACACCTTCTGGCCGTCGATCACCCACTCTTCGCCGTCCTGCCGGGCGCGGGTGCGCACGGCCGCGAGGTCGGACCCGGCGCCGGGTTCACTGAAGAGCTGGCAGGCCAGCAGGTCGGTGCGCAGGAACGCGCGGGCGTGCTCGCGGAGTTGCTCTGTCGTTCCGAACAGGGAGACGGCCATCGCGACCAGGCGCACGGTGACGCTGATCAGCTCGGTGGACGGCGGCACCTCGAAGGCGGACTCCTCCTCGGCGAAGACGGCCACGTGGGCGGCGCTCAGACCCGCCCCGCCCTTGTCCGCGGGAAGGGTCAGCGCCTGGAAGCCGGCGTCGAAGCGGGCCCGCTGGTAGGCGCGGCAGCGCTCCAGCAGCAGGCGTTCCTCGTCCTGCGGGAGGTTGTGGAACACGGCGAGGTCGGCGGCCTCTCCGGCGGACTCCGGCGAGCGCGCCGGTTCGAGCACGGTGGCCAGCCACTGCCGGACCTGTGTGCGCCATGCGTCCGGATCGGGCTGGGACATGGCTCCTCCTCGGGCACTTACCAGACGACAGATTCAGTAACGGGGAGTGGGATGTGTGTCCCTGACCGCTGAAACATGCGGGAATGCCTCCGTCTGGGACCAGAGTGTTCCGTACTTTCTTGATAAACGCTACAGTCTCGGCATCCCCTCTCCCCGCGAATCGGGAGAGGACCCAGGAGCCGCCGGAGGAGCCATGTCGCTGCTGCCACTCGATCGTCGCGCCCAGGAGACACCCGATGAGGTCGCCCTGGCGGACGACCTGGGCGTGCTGTCCTGGGCCGACCTCGCCGACCAGGTGGCGCGGGCGGCGGCCCGGCTGCTGGAGTTCGCGCCCGGCCCCGCCGACAGGGTCGCCGTCCTCGGTGACAACGCGATCCCGACGCTGGTGGCCCATCTGGCGGGTCTGCGGGCCGGAGTGGGGACCGTGGCCACGTCCCGCAGCCTTACCTCGGGCGAGCTCGTCGACCAGATCATCGACGCGGGCGTGACCGGGATCATCGCCGGACCCGCCGGCGCGGGTGCCGCCCTCGACGCGGCCCGGGAACTGGGTCTGCCGGTCGTGACGCACGGAACCCCGGAGGCCGGGCACGCCTTCGACTGGGACCTGTGGCTGGCCGCCGCGCCCGCCGGGCGCACCCTCCCGACGGACCGGCCCGCCCGGCCTCCGCTCGTCTACACCTCGGGCACCACCGGGCGGGCGCGCGGCACCGAGGTGCGCTGGGTGAGCGGCCCGGTCGCCGACAGTTGCGCCTACCTCGCCGCGATGTCCGCCCGGCCAGGATTCCCGCCGGGACCGCACCTGGTGTGCGGCCCCCTGCAGCACAACGCGCCGCTGACCTCGCTGCGGCACCTGGCGGCCGGTCAGCCGGTGGTCGTCCTCGGCAGATACGACGCGGAGACGTTCCTCTGCCGGGTGCAGAAGTGGCGGGTCTCCTCCACCGTGATGGTGCCCACCCACTTCCAACGGCTGCTCGCCCTCCCGGAAGAGGTCCGCACCCGGTACGACGTCTCCAGCCTGGCGCAGGTCTCCCACACCGGCTCCGCGTGTCCGCCGGATGTGAAGCGAGCCATGATCGACTGGTTCGGTCCGGTGCTGACCGAGTCGTACGGCGCCAGCGAGGCGGGAACCGTGGCCCGTATCAGCAGCACCGAGTGGCTGGCGCATCCGGGCTCGGTCGGGCGCGTCCGGCCCCCGTTCGAGGTCCTGGTCACGGACGACGACGGCGGTCAACTGGCTTCCGGCGAACGCGGGTTGCTGGCCTTCCGGGCGCCCGACGACCAGGGCGTCCGCTACCACGCGGACCCGGACAAGACCAAGGCCGCCTATCTCTCCCCCGGCGTCTTCACACTCGGCGACATCGGCTACGTCGACGAGAACGGCTACATCTTCATCACCGACCGGGCCGCGGACGTCGTCGTCTCCGGCGGCGTGAACCTGTACCCGGCCGAGAGCGAGGCGGTCCTGCGGCAGCACCCGGCGGTCGCCGAGCTCGCGGTGATCGGCGTGCCCGACCCTGACTTCGGCGAGGCGCTGCGGGCGCTGGTCGTGGTGGCGGGGGACGAGCCGCCGGCCGGCGAGCTGGACCGGTTCTGCCGCGAGCACCTCGCCGCCTACAAGTGCCCGAAGTCGTACGAGTTCGTTCCCGAGCTGCTGCGCAACGCGATGGGCAAGCTCGACAAGCGCGCGATGCGCCGCCCCTACTGGACTTCGGAACGGACCATCGCCGGCTGAGCCGGCCCGCCCCCTCCCCTCTGTACGAAGGATCGTCCATGACCGAACTCCTCCTCGTCCGGCACGGCCTCCCCGTGGCGGGCGTGTTCGACCCGGGGCTGTCGCCGGAGGGCACCGCCCAGGCCGAGCGCCTCGCCGCCTGGCTCGGACCCGAGGACCTCGACGCCCTGTACGTCAGCCCGTTCCGGCGGGCCCGCGAGACGGTGGCGCCCCTGGAACGGCTCACCGGTATGACCGCCACCGTCCTCGACGACCTGCGCGAGTGGGACACGGACGTGTCCCAGCCCTACACGCCACCGGAACAGATCGGCGCGGCCGATCCCCGGGCGGCGGCGCTCGCCGAGGGACGCTACGAGGACTTCGTGCCCGACCTGGACTGGGACGCCTTTCGCGCACGTGCCGTGCGGGCCATGGACACCATCCTCGACGCCCATCCCGGCGGGCGGGTCGCGGCCGTGTGCCACGGCGGCATCACCAACACCTACCTGGCGACGGTGCTCGGCCTGCCCTCGATGTTCTGGTTCCACCCCGGCTACACGTCCGTCAGCCGGGTGCGGCGTATGCCCGGCGGCCGGATCGTTGCGCACTCGGTGAACGAGACGGCCCACATGATCGCCGAACGTGCCGTCGACGCGGTCGCCTGACCCCGTCCCACACCCCAGGAGGTCCCGGTCATGCCCGGATCCGTCATCGTCGCCGGCGCCAGGACGCCCATCGGCAAACTGATGGGCGCCCTGAGCACCCTCTCCGCGGTCGACCTCGGCGCCCACGCCGTCGGCGCGGCCCTGGCCACCGTCCACCTGGACCCGGCGGCCGTGGAAGCCGTCGTCATGGGCCATGTCGTGCAGGCCGGGGCCGGCCCCAACCCGGCCCGGCAGGCAGCGGTCCGCGCGGGAATTCCGTTCTCCGTCCCCGCGAGCACCGTCAACAAGCTCTGTCCGTCCGGTCTGCACGCCATCGCCCTGGCCGACCTCATGATCGCCTCCGGCCGTCACGAGGTGGTCGTCGCGGGCGGCATGGAGTCCATGTCCGGCGCCCCGCACCTGCTGCGCGGATCACGCACCGGCTGGAAGTACGGTTCGGCCGCGGCGGAGGACGCCCTCGACCGCGACGCACTCGTCTGCGCCTTCGACGGCGTCTCCATGGGCGCGGCCACCGAGCGCTACCAGCAGCCGTTCGCGCTGACCCGGGAGGAACAGGACGAGTACAGCGCGCTGTCCCATCAACGGGCCGCCCGCGCCCAGGAGTCGGGCGCGCTGTCCGAGGAGATCGCCCCCGTCACCGTGGCCGGACGCCGGGGCGAGACAGTGGTGGACACCGACGAGGGCGTACGGCCGGGCAGCACCGCCGAGAGCCTGGGGCGCCTGAAGCCGGCCTTCTCCGGCACGGGCACCATCACCGCGGGCAACTCGTCACAGCTCTCCGACGGCGCCGCGGCCGTCGTCGTGATGAGCGCGGAGCGCGCCCGGCGGGAGGGCCTGACACCGCTCGCCGAGATCGGCGCCTACGGTACGGTCGCGGGCCCCGACCCCTCGCTGCTCGTCCAGCCGGCCGGCGCGGTCCGTGACGCCCTGTCCCGGGACGGCCGGCTGAAGGCCACCGACCTGGACCTGTTCGAGATCAACGAGGCGTTCGCCGGAGTGGCCCTGGCTTCCGTACGGGAGCTGGACCTCCCGCTGGACAAGGTGAACGTCAACGGCGGAGCGATCGCGCTCGGGCACCCGGTCGGCATGACCGGAGCCCGGCTGGTGCTGACCCTCGCGGCGGAGTTGCGGCGGCGCGGAGGCGGCAGCGGAGCGGCGGCCCTGTGCGGGGGCGGCGGCCAGGGCGACGCGCTGTTGCTGCACGTACCGACGCAGGCCTGAAACCCGGAGCCGAATCACCATGAACGACCAACTGCCCACGGTCGACACGACCCTTGCCGTGGCGACCCGCACCCTCGCCGCCGACGGAGTCGTCTCCCTCACCCTGCGCCGCCCCGACGGCGGGATGCTCCCCGCCTGGACGCCGGGCGCCCATATCGACGTACTCCTGGACGGCGAGGAAGGCGGGGACCTGATCCGTCAGTACTCCCTGTGCGGGCACCCGGCCGAACGCGGGGCCTGGCAGATCGCCGTGCTGCGCGAGCCGGGGGGCCGGGGCGGCTCCGCGTACGTCCACGACCACCTGCGCGAGGGCGCCACCGTGCGGGTCCGAGGGCCGCGGAACAACTTCCCGCTGCGGCCCGCCGCACGCCATCTGTTCATCGCCGGCGGCGTCGGCATCACGCCCGTCCTTCCCATGGTCGAGGCCGCCGAGGCCGCGGGGGCCGACTGGCGTCTGCTGTACGGCGGCCGCACCCGGACCTCCATGGCGTTCCTGGACCGCCTCGCCCCGCACGGGGACCGGGTGCTCGTCCGTCCGCAGGACGAGTACGGCCTGCTGGACCTCGCCGCCCACCTCGGCGTGCCCGAAGAGGGCACCCTGGTGCACGCCTGCGGTCCCGAACCCCTGCTGCGGGCGGTTCAGGAGCAGTGCGCGGGCTGGCCGCCGGGGACGCTGGGCGTCGAACGGTTCGCCCCGGTGGGGACGGCCGGGACCGGCCCGGCCGAGGCCTTCGAACTGGAGCTCGCCCGTTCCGGGCTCACCCTCACCGTGCCGCCGGGCCGTTCGGTGCTCGAAACCGTGGAGGCGGCCGGCGTCGCGGTCGACTTCTCCTGCCGCGAGGGCACGTGCGGCACCTGCGAGACCGACGTCCTCGACGGTACGCCCGACCACCGCGACTCCCTGCTGACCGAGGACGAACGGGCCGCGGGCGACACGATGCTGGTCTGCGTCTCCCGTTCACGCGGGCCGCGCCTGGTCCTCGATCTGTAGAGGAGCGCTGCCCCACCGCGTGTGCACGGCTCAGGCCTGGCGGGCGTGGCTCGCGAGGCGGTCGGCGAGCGCGACCACGAGGTCGCGCAGTTCGTCGGGGCGTTCGATGACGAACGGCCGGTCGAGGGAGGCAAGCACCGGCGGCAGCCAGTCGAGCCGCTCCGCCCGTAGTTCGACGAGCAGCCAGCCCTCGGTCGTCTCGGTCGCGGGATCCGCGTCTGGCGCGGACGCGGGCTCCTCCACGCTCGCGACGCCGACGGGAAGCCGGGCCCGGATCTGCTCGACCGTCCCGTGGATCCGCAGGGTCACCTCATGCCGGTATGCCGCCGTGGCGAACCCGGACAGGACACGCTGCGCCGGGTCCGGTCCGGCGTGTGCCTCGAACGACCCGGGCAGGGCCCTGGCGTCGGTGATCCGGTCGAGTCGGAAGGTCCGGTCCTCCCTGATGTCGGGGTCCGTGCCGGTGACGTACCACCGGCCCGCATGGGCCACAACGCCGTACGGGTGCAGCGTGCGGGCGCTGCGCCGACCGTCGCGGTCGGTGTACCTGATCGAGACCGGTCGGCGGTGGCGTACCGCATCGGCGATGGTGAGCAGGACCCCGGCGTCGGGGGTGGCGAACTCGCCGGGCGGTTCCGTGAAGGCGAGGGACTCCAGGACGGTGTCGACCCGGCGGGCGAGGCGCTCGGGCAGCACCCGGCGGATTTTGGCCGCTGCCGTCTCGCTCGCGGTGGCCGTCGTCGTCATCAACCCCGCTCGGCGGCCCGCGACAAGGCCGAGCAGCACGGCGATCGCCTCGTCGTCGCCGAGCATGAGCGGAGGCAGGCGGTAGCCGGGTGCGAGGCGGTAGCCGCCGAAACGGCCGCGCACTGCCTCGACCGGCACGTCGAGGTCGATCAGCTGGCCCACGTACCGCCGCACGGTGCGTGCGTCGACGCCGAGCCGCTCGGCGAGTTCGCCCATCGTCCGGGTGCCGCCCGACTGCAGCAGTTCCAGGAGGGTGAGCACACGGCCGGTGGGTCGGGACATGTTCCGAGCCTAACGCGGATACTGGACCGATTCTGTCCACTATTCGTTCTAACGTGCGAGGTGCAAGGGCTCCACGAACTTAGGGAGAACATCATGGACTTCGTCTCGATCCGGATCATCACCGGCGACGCCGCACGCCTCGTCGAGTTCTACGAGAAGGCCACCGGGGTGCCGGCGACCTGGTCCACCGAGGACTTCGCCGAACTCAGGACCCCCAGCGCCACCCTCGCCATCGCCAGTACCCGTACCGTCCCGCTGTTCGCGCCGGGCTCCTCCCACCCGGCCGACAACCACAGCGTGATCATCGAGTTCCTGGTCGACGACGTGGACCGCGTGCACGAGAACCTGACCGGCTTCGTCACCGACTTCGTCAACGAGCCCACCACCATGCCCTGGGGCAACCGGTCACTGCTGTTCCGCGACCCCGACGGCAACCTCGTCAACTTCTTCACCCCGGTCACCGCGGCGGCGATCGGGAAGTTCGCCCGTTGACACCGGAGGCATGGCTCATCCCCTCGCGTGCCCGCCGCCCGACAGGGTCCGCAGCGCCGAGGTCACCGTGTCGGTCATCGCCCGGCGCGCCGCGGTGAGGGCCGGCCGGGGATCGACGGCCGTGGGCGCCGCCGCGAGTGTGTCGCGGACCGCGCCGGTGAAGGCGGCGTTCAGTGCCGTACCGATGTTGACCTTGACCATGCCGGCCGCCACCGCCCGCCGGAGCTCCGCGTCGGGCACGCCCGTCGAGCCGTGCAGGACCAGTGGCACGGGGACCGCCTCCGCGAGGCGGGCGATGAGGCCGTGGTCCAGCCGCGCGGTGCGCGTGGTCATCGCGTGGGAGCTGCCGACCGCGACGGCCAGTGCGTCGACCCCGGTGGCGGACACGAAGTCGCGCGCCTGATCGGGATCCGTACGTGCCGAGGGTGCGTGCACTCCGTCCTTGCCGCCGATCTCGCCCAGTTCCGCCTCCACCCACAGCCCCTCGGCGTGCGCCCACCGCACCGCGGCGCGCGTGGCGGCGACGTTCTCGGCGTGCGGCAGCGCGGACGCGTCGACCATGACGGATCCGAAGCCGCAGTCGGCGGCCCGACGCAGCAGCGCTTCGTCGGTGACATGGTCGAGGTGCAGCGCCACGGGGACGGCCGCCGCTTCGGCGAGCGCGGCGGTGGCGCGGGCTATCGGGGCGAGCCGGCTGCCGTGGAACCGCACGGCGTTCTCGCTGATCTGGCAGATGACCGGGCAGCCCGCGGCTTCCGCCCCGGTGACCACGGCCTCGGCGTGCTCCAGGGTGATCACGTTGAACGCGCCGACGGCCCGTCCGTCCCGGCGCGCGGAGTTCACCACATCGGCGGTGGGAGTCAGCGGCACGGACGGCCTCCGATCGCGGTGTGCGCCGACGGCAAGGACGACATGCGAAACGTGCAGGATCTTGCTCGTTTGGAGACCATAAAACACCCAATCAAGCGCTGTGGTTTCATGGAGGTGCGCATATCGTGGCGCACACCACCGACAGGAAGTTGTGAGACATGGCGGCACCGCAGGCCCGGTGGAGCGCGCTGCTGGAGATGCTGACGCGCGACGGGCGGATCGAAGTCGAGCCCGCTGCCGAGGAGTTGGGCGTCTCCGCCGCGACGATCAGGCGCGACCTCGACGAGCTGGCCCGCCAGCAGATGGTCACCCGCACGCACGGTGGAGCCGTGATCAACGCGATCGCCTACGACCTGCCGCTGCGCTACAAGGCCGCGCGCAAGGCTCCGGAGAAGGAGCGGATCGCGCACGCGGCTGCCGGGCTGGTGAAGGCCGGCGCCGTGGTGGGGCTGAACGGCGGCACCACGACCACCGAGGTGGCGCGGGCGCTGGCCACCCGTGCCGACCTGAGTTCCGGCGGCGCGGAGACGGCGGTCACCGTGGTGACCAACGCCCTGAACATCGCCAACGAGCTGGTCGTACGGCGCCATGTCAAGCTCGTGGTGACCGGCGGGGTGGCCCGGCCGGCGTCCTATGAGCTGATCGGCCCGCTGGCCACCGAACTGCTCGCGGAGATCGCCCTGGACCAGGTCTTCATCGGGGTGGACGCCATCGACGTGGCCCATGGGGCGACCGCCCACCACGAGGGCGAGGCCAGCATCAACCGGGCGCTGGCCCGCCGGGCGCAGCAGGTCGTCGCGGTCGCCGACTCCTCCAAGCTGGACCGGCGTGCCTTCGCCCGCATCTGCCCGGTGGAGGACATCGACGTCCTGGTGACCGACAAGGCCGCCTCCGACGAACTGACCGAGTCGTTCACGGCGGCCGGCGTGGAGGTCATCCGCGCCTGACACACCCCACGCCTCCCCTGCCGGCCGCGACACGGATCCCGTCGTCATCCCCGGACGCCGCCCGCGGTCAGGCCGGCGACGAGGTGGCGCTCCACGAAGACGAACAGCACCACCACGGGCACGATCGCGACCAGCGAAGTGGCGAACAGGTACTGCCACTGCTCGTGGTACGAGGTGACGAAGCCGGGAATTGCCCTGGTCAGGGTCATCCGGTTGCTGGACGAGGTGATGGTGAGCGCCACCACGTACTCGTTCCACGCGCCGATGAAGGTGTAGACGAGCGCGGTCACCACACCGGGCATCGCGAGCGGCAGGACGACCCGGGTGAGGGCGCCGAACCGCCCGGTGCCGTCGAGCCAGGCAGCCTCCTCAAGTTCCTTGGGGATGCTCGCGAAGTACGCGTTGAGGATCCACACGCAGAACGGCAGGTTGAACGCCGCGTTCACCAGGATGAGGCCCTCGGCGGTGTCGGTCAGGTCGAGGCTGACCATCTCCCGGTAGATGCCGACCAGCAGCGCGGTCGGCGCGAACATCTGGGTGACGAGTACGAGCAGCAGGAAGGCGCCGCGCCCGCGGAAGCGGTGCCGGGCGGTGTAGTACGCGGCGGGCAGCCCGACGGCCAGGGTGAGCAGCGTCGCGGCCCCGGCGATGTACAGCGAGAAGACCAGCGCGTCCGCGACGCGCGGGTCGGTGAGCGACCAGATGTCCGTGAAGTTCGACCACTCCCACCGGGAGGGCAGATAGGACGGCGGGGACTCCATCAGTTCGGGCGTCGGTTTGAGCGCCGTCAGCAGCATGTGCGCGTAGGGCGCGAGGAACGCCAGCGCCACCAGCCATCCGGCGGCGGTGAGCAGGACGGTGCGCAGCTTCATCGGCCCCGGCCTTCTGCGCGGCGCGGCTTTGTGCGGGCTGCTCACGCCGTGTCCTCCTGTCCTCGGACGACGCGCAGATAGACCAGCACCACGGCCAGGACCAGCCCGAAGTTGACGACGGCCATGGCGGCCGACTCCCCCACCGACTGGTTGTCGAAGGCGAGTTTGTACAGGTAGGTGGTGGTCGTGTCGGTGGCGAAGCCGGGGCCGCCGCGCGTCATGGCCCAGATGATGGGGAACGAGTTGAACACGTTGATCACGTTGATGATCGCGGCGACCACCAGCGAGGGCCGCAGCAGCGGCAGGGTGATGCCCAGGTAGCCGCGGAGCGGACCGGCGCCGTCCACCCGCGCCGCCTCGTACACCTCGGCGGGGATGCTCTGCAGACCGGCCAGCAGGACGAACGAGGTGAACGGCAGCGAGACGAACACCGCCACGCCCATCATCGCGACAAGCGCCTGCCCGGGATCGGCCAGCCAGTTGACGGGCGCGTCCAGCACGCCGAGGTCCATGAGCAGCCGGTTGACCACGCCGTAGAAGTTGTTGAGCATCCAGCGCCAGATGAGCGCCGTCATCAGCACGGACGAGGCCCAGGGCACGATCAGCGCCCACCGCACCAGCCGGCGCCCGGGGAACCGGGAGTTCAGCAGCTGGGCCAGGCCGAGAGAGAGCACGACCGTGACGGTGACGACCCCGACGACCCACACGAGGGTGCGCAGCAGCACTCCGGGCAGGTCGCCCTCGGCGAACAGGTCGGTGTAGTTGCGGACTCCGGCGAACCCCTGGGACTGTCCGGTGGAGCTCACCCGGGTCAGGGACGTACGGATCATCTCGACGACCGGCCAGACGACCATGGCCAGGATGAGGAGGGTCGCGGGACCGAGCCACAACAGCGGTTCCAGCGCGCGCCATCTCCCGCGACCGCGGCGCGGCGAGGGTGGCGCGGGCGCCGCCGGGGCCGGGCGTTCGGCCCCGGCGGCGCTCACGGTGACATCGTGTACGGCCACCGTGGTCAGTCGCCCTTCTGCGCGGTCTTCTGGATCTCGCCCAGGACCTTCGCCGGGTCGCCGCCCGCCACCGCCGTGCCGATGCGCTGTTTCACGGCGCCGTCGACCGCGGACCACGCGGGGTCGTCGGCGGGGGCGAACTCCGCGTCGGAGAGGGCGTCGACGAACGGCTTGTAGTAGGCGGCGTTCGCGCTGTCGGAACTCAGCGCCTCACCGGCCGACTTGGTGACCGACAGGAACCCCTCGGTGGAGACGAACTCGGCGGCGTTCTCCTTCTGGTAGAAGAAGTCGAGGAACTTCTTCACCGCCGGCTTGTTCGACCCGTCGCCCTTCTTGAACGCGACGAGGTAGTCCTGCACGCCGAGCGTCTTGTGGGCGCTGCCGTCCTTGCTGGGCAGGGCCGCGACGCCGTAGTTCAGCTTCGCGTTCACCGGGTCGATGAAGCCCTTCCGCATGAAGACCGCTCCGTTGAGCATGCCGATCCTGCCCTGGGCGAACTCGTTGAAGACGTCCTTGCGGTTGGTGGCCTCCGGGTTGGGCTGGGTGACCTTGTCCTTCGTCAGTTTCCGCAGGAAGGTGAGCGTGTCGACGTTGGCCTGCTGGTCGATCGCCCAGTCGCCCGAGGCGTCGGTCCAGCCGCCGCCGTTGTTCATCGCCCAGATCTGGAACTCGGCCTGGGCCTCCTCGGCCCCCAGGGGTAACCCGAGGCCGATGTAACCGGCCTTCTTGATCTTCTTGGCGTCGGCCTCGACCTCGGCCCAGGTGGACGGCGGCCGGGCGATGCCCGCCTTGGCGAAGATGTCCTTGTTGTAGAAGAACAGGCGCGCGCTGGAGATGAAGGGCAGGCCGTACTGGGCTCCCTCGTACTGCGCCTTCTGCCGGAACAGCGGGAGGAAGTCGGAGAGTACCTCGGGGGAGACGACGTCCTGCGCCTTGTGGACCAGACCGTCGCGGGCGAAGTCGGAGAACTTGTTGTAGTTGAGGATGTCGGGTTCCTGCTTGGTCTGGACGTACGTCTTGACCTTGGAGTCCATCTGCTCCCAGTCGACGACTTCGAGATTCACCCGGTAGCCGGGGTTGGCGGCTTCGAAGTCCTTGATCAGCGCCGTCCAGTAGGCCTGGGTGTCGTCGTCGTACTTCGCCGCGACGAACCTGATCGTCTTTCCGTCGGATCCGCCGCTGTCCGAGGAGCTGCCCTTGCCGCATCCGGTGAGGGCCAGTGCCAGGGCCAGTCCCCCGGCGAGGCCCGCGAGGTGCCGTTTCACGGAGTACCTCTCCGCACGCATGGCGTGCTTGGTCAAGCGCGTGCTCGCCTGTTTGCGTGCTCGCTTGCTTGTTTATGCTCGATTCCAAGTGCTATCAATCAACGAACGACATGATGCTCAATGAAACGCGCACGGTGTCAAGGGCCGCCGCATCACGTATCGGTCACGCCGTGCGCCCGAGAGGGGAGATCTCCCGATGAGTCAGACCGAGATCGAGATCGCCACCCAGCCCGACTGCTGGCGGCAGGCCGTGGCACTGGCCCGGACGCCCGACGGCCCCGCCTCCGCCTCGCTGCCCCGGCCCGGCGAGCGGGTGGCCGTCGTCGGCTGCGGGACGTCCTGGTTCATCGCCCAGGCGTACGCGGCACTGCGGGAGTCGGGCGGCCACGGCGAGACCGACGCCTTCCCCGCCTCCGAGATGCCGGCCGGGCGTACCTACGACCGGGTGGTCGCGCTGACCCGGTCCGGCACCACGACCGAGGTGCTGGAGCTGCTGCGCCGGCTGCGCGGGCACACTCCCACCACCGCGGTGACCGCGGTACCGCGGTCACCGGTGGCGGAGCTGGCGGACGCCGTCGTCCCGCTCGGCTTCGCCGACGAGACCTCGGTCGTCCAGACCCGGTTCGCCAGCACCGAACTGGTGCTCCTGCGGGCCCACTTGGGCGAGGACCTCGGACATCTGCCGCAGCAGGGGCACTCGGCGCTGGACGAGCCGCTGCCGGCCGGGGTGCTCGAAGCCGAGCAGTTCACCTTCCTGGGGCAGGGCTGGGCGTACGGGATCGCCCAGGAGGCGGCGCTGAAGATGCGCGAGGCGGCATGCGCCTGGACGGAGGCCTATCCGGTGATGGAGTACCGGCACGGCCCGATCAGTGTCACCGGACCCGGCCGTGTGGCCTGGTGGTTCGGGGACCCGGCCGCCCTGCCGCCCGGCCTCGCCGACGACATCGCACGCACCGGCGGACAGTTGGTGGCACTCGGCCGGGACCCCCTGTCCGACCTCGTCGTGGTGCACCGGCTGGCCGCCGCCCTCGCCTCGGCACGCGGCCTCGACCCGGACAATCCGCGCCATCTGACCCGTTCCGTGATCCTCGCCTGACCTGATTTTACCTTTCCTTTACGGTCACTTTCTGGCTCCGCTGACGCCTGTCAGCGGGGCCGGAGAGCGACCGCCATCAGGGACACAGCGGCTCTTCAGGAGCACCTGAGCGTCGGCGGAGTCGCACCGCGGCCTGTTGACAGGTGGCGATAGCCGCAAGAACATGAGCGAAATCTTGATGAATCTTGCATCTCTATGCAGCATTGAGCAGAGGCCCCAGCCCTGCCAGGCACCACGCACCGCCGCTCCCGATCCACCGTCCTGTCCGACAGGAGGACCCGAGTGCACGCCCGACTGAGCAGTCCCGGCGGCCTGTTAATCGCTGCCGCGCTGACCGCCGCCCTGCTGATGGCGCCCGTCACCGGCTCCACCGCAGCGGCGACGGCCGCCCCCCGCCCCACCACCACCGCCGCCACCGGCGGGCCGAAGGTGGACCGCACCGCGCACACCGTCACGGTCTCCGTGCCGGCCTCCGCGGGCGCCCCCGGCTACACCCTCGACGTGGCCACCGACGCACTCGCCCTGACCACACGCCGCGCCGGAAAGACCGTGCTCGCCACCGCCTCCGGCGACACCGGCGCCCTGCGCTTCGCCGCGGCCGATGGCACCTGGCAGCACGCGACCGGCGTCACCGGCTGGACGTGGAAGAACGGCGTCCTGACCGTCACCGCCGACAGCACGCTGGACGGCGCCACCGTGGAGGCCCGGATCACCCCCGGCACCGACCGCTACCAGCTCGACTGGGACGTCCACGGCGGCGGACCGAAGAAACTGGGCCTCGCCTACGACCTGTCCTCGGCCGGCCACTGGTACGGCCACGGCGAGGCGGAGACCCCGCAAGGCGGTCCCGGCGTCAACCAGCCCTGGCCGCTCGACGCCGGCGAGGTCGACCACGAAACCTTCGGCCCGGCGTCGTACAACATGATCGACCCGTTCTGGTACACCTCCAAGTCGACGGGTCTGCGCGTCGACACCGGAAACGTCATGGACGTGGCGCTCAACAAGGGCAAGGACGGCCTCGGCACCTTCACCGTCGAGTCACCCGACACCTACAAGGCGACCGTGTTCGTCGAGTCGACTCCGCTCGCGGTCTACCGCGACTACATAGGAATCGTCGGCAAACCGGCCAAGAGCGACGCCCCGTACGAGCAGTACGCCAAGCCGCTGTGGAATTCCTGGGCGCAGTTCTACACCAAGGTCGACCAGGAGAAACTGCTCGACTACGCCACCGACCTCCACGACAACGGTCTGGACGGGCACACCATCCAGCTCGACGACAAGTGGGAGTCGAACTACGGCAATCTGACCTGGGACCCCAAGACCTTCCCCGATCCCAAGGGCCTCTCCCAGAAGATCCACGACATGGGGTTCGACTTCGGCATCTGGGTCACCCTGTGGATCAACCTGGACTCCGACAACTACCAGTACGCGGCCGACCACGGCTATCTGCTCATGGACGCGAAGGACACGGCCAAGCCGTGTGAAGTGACCTGGTGGAACGGCCAGGCCGGGATCATCGACCTGGCAAATCCCGAGGCCAAAGCCTGGTACGAGGGCAACCTCAAGACACTGATGGACACCTACGACATCGACGGGCTGAAGTTCGACACCCGCTTCTTCGACGAGAAGTGCGCACCGCGCGAGGGCCACCAGGCCACGGACTACCAGAAGCTCGGCACGCAGCTCGCCGACGAGTTCGACCTCCAGGGCGCCGGCATCCGGGTGCACTGGAACCAGACGGCCCACGAGGCCGGCTTCGTCACCCGCCAGGTCGACAAGGGCACCGGCTGGGACTCCCTGCGCGCCTCCGCCACCCAGAACCTGGCCATCTCCACCATCGGCTACCCGTTCGTCGAGTCCGACATGATCGGCGGCTCCGGCGGCCAGCCGGCACCGTCGAAGGACGTGCTGGTGCGATGGGCGCAGTCCGCCTCGCTGATGCCGCTGATGTACGCCTCGACCTCTCCGGTCGACACCAACGACACCACCACCGGGCAGAAGGTGGACTACGACCAGGAGACGGTCGACCTCTACCGGCAGGCGATCGAGACGCACGAGAAACTCGCCCCCTACATCTGGGACCAGGTGCAGAGCACCCTCAAGACCGGCGATCCGATCATGCGGCCGCTGTTCTTCGACTTCCCGAAGGACGAGGCGAGTTACACGGTCACCGACGAGTGGATGCTCGGCCCGGCCGTGCTGGCCGCGCCCAAGCTGAGCACCGGCGCCACCCGCTCCGTCCATCTGCCACCGGGCACCTGGTACGACGTGAACCAGGGCACCGTGATCCGCGGCCCCAGGACCCTCAAGGGGTATGCGGCACCGCTCGGTGTCACCCCGGCCTTCGTGAACCTCAAGGCCAAGGGCGCGGCCAAGGCCATCAAGGCCCTCAAGCGCGACGACGCTCCGGCCGCCTCGGTCCTGATCACCCCGGACGCCCCGGCCACCGACTCCGGCACCCCGTTCGAGGTGACCACCGAGGTGACCAACTGGGGCACCCGGACCCTCAGGAACGCCAAGGCGGCACTGGACCTGCCCGACGGCTGGACTGCCAGGGCGACCGGCCCGACCACCGCGAAGTCCCTCAGGAACGGCGCCGCCCTCACCACCACCTGGACGGTGACCCCGGCCGACGACGCCCGCTGGGGCAGCCACGACCTCACCGGCACCGCCACCTACAACGGGGCGACAAAGGTGTCCGACACCGTGCAGGCGCGGGTGAAGGCCGCCCCGGGCAGTGTGCAGGCGCCCTATCTGACGACCGACACCACCTCCGGGGACGCCCAGTACGCCCAGGGCGGCGACCAGTTCGCCATCTGGGCGGGCGGCCAGGACCTGTCCGGCTGGAAGGACGAGAAGGGCGTCATCTACCGCGACGACGCGGCAGGCGAGCAGGCCACCGTGCGGGCCCAGTTGGTCTCGCAGGACAGCGCCTCACCGGTCGGCAAGGCAGGCATCGCCCTCGCCAACGACCTGACAGCACCCGAAAAGGGCGGTTACGCGGTGCTGGTCATGACCCAGCAGTACGGCGTGGAGTTCATGACCGACAGCGACGGCGACGGGAAGCTCGACACCTGGGCGGGCGGTGGCTCGACCTACCACCCGGCGTATCTCAGGCTGACCCGGGACGGCGCCACCTACACCGCGTACGCCAGCAAGGACGGCGAGACCTGGTCCCAGGTCGGCACCGCCCAGGTGCCGTCGGCCACCGGCACCGGTGACGCCGGGATGGTCGCCAGCGCGGCCAACGCCAACCACCCCGGCGAGAACATCGAAGCCGTCTTCAGCGGATTCTCCGTCACCTCCTGACACCACAGGCGCCACTGATCCCAAGAGAGGGAACCGAGCCCCATGGCACGTACGTCCTCAGCTGTCGCCGGCTTCGTCGCGGGCGTGGTCGTGGCCGCGAGCACCACCGCGATCGCCGTCACCGGTACCACCGGCACCGACCTCGATTCCAAGGCCACCCCCACCTGGCTGACCGTCAAGGTCGCCGATGCCATGGGCACCAGGGACACCATCACCTGGGTTCCCACCGGCTCCTTCGCCGGCTCCGCGGAGGAGCGGGTCCCGCGCTACCCGATGACCGCCGTCCAGGGGAAGGACACCAAGGAGCTCAAGCTCTCCGCCGTGCGCAACGAGCAGGTCTCGGCGCAGCTGGCGATCGCCTCCGGCCAGAAGCTCGACGATGTGAACGCCGTGATCGGCGACCTCACCGGCCCCGGCGGCGCGAAGCTGTCGGGTGCCGACACCCAGGTCCGGTTCGTCAAGTACGTGCCCGTGCAGCGTTCCAAGAGCGAGGTCGACTGGTCCGCCACCATCGACCAGGTCAGCTCCGGCAAGGAGGTGTCCGGCGACCGCAACCCCGACGTGGTCGGCGACGCGCTCGAGGAGCGGTCCTCCGTGGACGTGCCCGCGTACGCGGCGCAGCCGCTGTGGTTCACCTTCCACATCCCCGAGAAGGCCAGGCCCGGCACCTACACCGGCACGGTCAAGGTCAACGCCGACGGCCGCACCCAGGCCAACTATCCGCTGACCATCGAGGTCGCCGACGCGAGCGTGCCCGACCCGAAGGACTACGACTTCTTCCTCGACGTATGGGCCCAGCCGGAGACGATCGCCAAGAACCACGGCGTCAGGCTCTGGTCCGACCAGCACTGGAAGCTGATCGAGAAGTACAACCGCGACCTGGCCTCCCGCGGCCAGAAGGTCATCAACACCACCATCGTCGACAACCCGTGGCACCACCAGTGGTCGCTGGGCACCCGGGAGTCGCAGACCGCCACGCCGTACACCAGCATGGTGGGCTGGAGCTGGAACGGAAAGACGTTCTCCTTCGACTTCGACCGCTGGGACCAGTACGTCCGGACCGCCAGACGCGCCGGTCTCGGGCCCGACATCGGCGCCTTCTCGATGCTGGCGTTCCAGGACCAGGAGCACCTCACCTACACCGACACCAGCACCGGCAAGACCGTCTACGAGAACGTCGGTCTGGGCGGGGACCGCTGGCGGGAGGCCTGGGGAGCGTTCCTTCCCGCCTTCGAGAAGCATCTGAAGGCGAAGGGCTGGCTGGACAACACCTGGCTGTCCTTCGACGAGCGGCCCATCGACACCATGACGGTCGTCAGGGACTTCGTCCACGAGGTCGCGCCGGCCTTCGACGACCGTATCTCCGTGGCCGGTTCGATCAGCACCGAGGGCGTCGCGTCCAACCTGTCCGTCGACTGGGGCGGCATCGACGCGATGACGAAGGAGAAGGCGGCGGAGCGGCGCAAGGCCGGCAAGATCACCACCTTCTACGTGTACGGCTCGCCGGCCCACCCCAACACGCTGTCGTACTCCCCCGCCGTCGAGTCGCGGATGCTGCCGTGGATCTCCGCCCAGCGGCACCTGGACGGTTTCCTGCGCTGGTCGTACAACAGCTGGACCAGCGATCCCTTCAAGCAGCCGGTGCACATCTTCACGCAGGGCGACGAGTACCTGGTCTACCCGGGCAAGGACGGCCCGATGTCCAGCATCCGCTGGGAGCAGCTGAAGGAGGGCATCGAGGACTACGAACTCGTCGCCCAGCTGCGGAAGAAGGACGGCGGCACCGACAGCGACGCGCTGACCGAGGCCCTCACCACCGCGACCCGGAACCTCGACGGCCGGACGAAGGACGTGGGCGACATCGAGACCGCGCGGGCAGCCGTCGTGAAGGGGCTGACGTCATGAGGGTGAGGTGGAAGTCCCTGCTGCTCGCCGCGGCCCTTGCTGTCATGCCCCTGACCAGTCCGCAGGCCACCGCCGTACCGGTCCAGGCCAAGCCCAGCGCCCCGCACACCGTCACCTACGACCAGTACTCCGTGCAGGTCGACGGCAAGCCCCTGTACCTCTGGGGCGCCGAGTTCCACTACTTCCGGCTGCCCAGCCCCGACGCGTGGCGCGATGTACTGCAGAAGATCAAGGCGGGCGGGTTCAACGCGGTCTCGCTCTACTTCGACTGGGGCTACCACTCGGCCAAGCCGGGCTCGTACGACTTCACCGGCATCCGCGATGTGGAGCGGCTGCTCGACGAGGCCGAGCGCGCGGGCCTTTATGTGATCGCCCGCCCGGGCCCGTACATCAACGCGGAGGTCTCCGGCGGCGGCATGCCCGCCTGGCGGAAGACACAGGCCGGCGTGAACCGCACCTCCGAGCCGGAGTACACGAAGGCGGCCCGGGAGTGGATGAGCCGGATCAACCCGATCATCGCGCGCCACCAACTCACGCGTGGCACCGGGTCGGTGATCCTCTACCAGGTCGAGAACGAGTACCAGGGCGGCCGGCAGGACGCCGACTACATGCAGACCCTCATCGACTGGGCGCGTGAGGACGGCATCGACGTCCCGACCTTCGTCAACGACGGCGGCGCCAACAAGAACTGGGTCAGCGGCAAGGGCGCCCCGGACATCTACGGCTTCGACGCCTACCCGCAGGGCTTCGACTGCAAGGACCCCGACACCTGGAAGAACCTGCCCGACTATTCGTACGTCAACGAGTGGAAGCCCGAGTCCCCACTGATCATCCCGGAGGCTCAGGGCGGCGCCTTCGACCCCTGGGGCGGCACCGGATACCAGGACTGCGCGAAACTCACCGGCACCGACTTCACCCGGGTGTTCAGCAAGATGAACATCGCCGCCGGAGTGAGCGGCCAGTCCTTCTACATGACGTACGGCGGCACCAACTGGGGCTGGCTCGCCGACCCCAACGCGGTCTACACGTCGTACGACTACGGGGCCCCGATCAACGAGTCGCGCCAACTGACCGAGAAATATCAGGAGTTCAAGCGCCTCGGGTACATGGTCAACTCCGTCACCTCGCTGGCGCGCACCGACAAGGCCGAGGCTCCCGTGCCGTCGGACGACGCCCTGCGCGTCGACCGGCGCGTCAACCCCGACGACGGCACCCAGTTCTTCACCGTCCGGCACGCCGACACCAGAGTGAAGGACAAGGACGAGACCACCCTGTCGCTGAAGGGCGCGGACGGCGACTACCCGCGCGTACCCCAGCGGGGAACGATCACCGTCGACGGCCGGGACGCCAAACTCCTCGTAGCCGGATACGACTTGAGCGACACCCAGCGGCTCGTCTACTCCACCTCGGAGATCATGACGCACGCCCGGATCGGCGACCGGGACGTGGCACTGCTGTACGGGCGGGCGGGCGAGACCGGCGAGACCGTGCTGCGGTACTCCGAGCGGCCCGAGGTAACCGTCCTCGACGGCGAGGTCACCACCGCCTGGGACGCCGAACGCGGCGACCTGCGCTTGAACTACACGCACAAGGGCCTGGCCCGGGTGCTGGTGAACGGTATGGAGTTGCTGATCGCCGACACCGCCGAGACCGCCCACTGGTGGCGGCAGGACACCGCCGCGGGCCCGGTTCTCGTACGCGGCCCGTCGCTCGTCCGTACCGCCGAACAGGCGGATGGCACCCTGAAGTTGACCGGCGACTCCACCGAGGCCGCGAAGATCGAGGTCATCGCGGACGCCAGGAAGGTGACCTGGAACGGTCGCAGGGTCGCCGTCACCCAGGCGCCGCGCCCGGTCGAGCTGCCCCCGCTGACGACATGGAAGTACCAGGAGGAGGCGCCGGAGGCCGCCCCCGGCTTTGACGACTCCACCTGGACCACCGCCGACCACCTCACCGCCAACAACCCCGATCTGGCCGGGTCGTTGCCGGTCCTCGCGATGGACGAGTACGGCTACCACCACGGAAACGTCTGGTACCGCGGCCGGTTCAGGACCACCGGTACCGCGACCGCGCTCGCACTCGACGCCAAGACCGGTGCGACCGGGCAGTACGGGGTCTGGCTCAACGGCCGCTACCTCGGCAGCTCCGGCAACGGCGCGCACACCTTCGACATCCCGGCGGACACGCTCAAGGCCGGCGGGGACAACGTCCTCTCCGTGCTGGTGGAGAACGCGGGGCACAACGAGGAATGGGGCCACGACTACTCCAAGGAGCCGCGCGGTCTGCTCGGTGCCGAGGTGATCGGCGGGGCCTCCACCCTCACCTGGAAGATCCAGGGCAGCCGCGGCGGTGAGGACCCGGTCGACACCGCCCGGGGCCCGTACAACAACGGCGGGCTGTACGGGGAGCGGGCCGGCTGGTCGCTGCCGGGATACCCCGACGGCGGCTGGAAGAGCACCACCCTCTCTCAGCAGACCGGGAAGACCGGGCCCGGCGTGCGCTGGTACCGCACCTCCGCCCGGCTCGACCTGCCGCAGGGCCAGGACAACGCGCTCGCACTCGATCTGGCCGAAGCCGACGGCGGCAGCACCGGCTACCGCGCCCAGATCTTCGTCAACGGCTGGCTGATCGGCCGCTATCTGCCGGACACCGGACCCCAGACACGGTTCGTCATCCCCAAGGGCATCCTGCGCGAGCAGGGCACCAACACCATCGCCCTGGCCGTGTGGTCCACCGAGGCCGGTGCAGGCCCGGGTTCGGCGAAGCTCGTCGGCCTCGGCGCCTCGGCGGGCGGGATCAAGGTCCCTGCGGTGGCCGCGCCCTCGTACGACGCCAGGACGTACGCCATGCCGGACGCCGGCGCCCGAGTCACCGTCGACGCCGAACCGTTCCTGAGCACCGGCACCGCCGCCGAGGTCCCCGTCACCGTCAGCGTGCCGAAGGGCGCGCCGACCGCCCGGAACGTCGAACTGGCGCTGAAGGTCCCGGCCGGCTGGACCGCGACCACCGACGACACCACCCGTTTCGACCGCGTCCGGCCCGGCGACACGGTGACCGCCGACTACACCGTCACCCCGCCTGCCGACCCGGTCCACTACGCCGTCCTGTCCGCGACCGCCAAGCTGACCCAGCACGGCCGTCCGGGCACCGTCACCGGTGTACGGGCCGTGCAGGTGCCGCCGCCGGGGCTGTCCGCTGACGCCCATGTGAGCGACCTGACCCTCGTCACGGCGGTCAACGGCTGGGGTCCGGTGGAGAAGGACGCCTCCAACGGGGAGTCCGCGGCTGGCGACGGACGTCCCCTGAGCATCGGCGGCACCACCTACGCCAAGGGTCTCGGTGTGCACGCGAACAGCCGGATCCGGGTCTACCTCGGCGGCGGCTGCACCCGGTTCACCGCCACCGCCGGGGTGGACGACGAGGTCGGTGACAGCGGCAGCGTCTCCTTCCAGGTGATCACCGACGGCCGCTCCCTCACCACGACCCCGGTGGTGCGCGGCTCCGACGGCGGCGCCGCCATCGACGTGGACGTGACCGACGCCCGCTGGCTCGACCTGCTGGTCGACGGGGACGGCGATGTCTCCACGGACCACGCCGACTGGGCCGACGCCAAGCTGACCTGTACGGGAGGGACCTCGTGAACCTCGCCCGAGTTCGACACCTGCGTACCGCACTGGCCGCCGTACTGCTCGCGGTCCTCTCCGTGGCGGTACCCGCCCACGCCACGGTCCAGGATGCCGCCAAACCCACTCCCCACACGGTCAGTTACGACAAGTACTCCGTCGAGGTCGACGGCGAGCGGCTCTTCGTCTGGTCCGGGGAGTTCCACTACTGGCGGCTCCCCAGCCCCGACCTGTGGCGCGACGTGCTCCAGAAGATCAAGGCGAGCGGGATGAACGCCGTCTCGATCTACTTCGACTGGGGCTACCACTCCCCGGCGAAGGGCGTCTACGACTTCACCGGTGTCCGTGACGTCGACAAGCTCCTCGACATGGCCGAGGAGGCCGGGCTCTATGTCATCGCCCGGCCGGGCCCGTACATCAACGCCGAGACGGACGGCGGCGGCTTCCCCGGCTGGCTGATGACGCAGAAGGGACAGGCCCGCTCCACCGACCCCGAATACCTCGACGCCGCCCGCGAGTGGCTCGAGGAGATCGACAGGATCCTCGCCCGCCGCCAGGTCACGAACGGCACCGGACCGGTGCTGCTCTACCAGGTGGAGAACGAGTTGTACGACCCGCAGGGCCGCGACTACATCGTCGAGCTGAGCAAGCAGGTACGGGCCGACGGCATCACCGTGCCCCTCGTCGGCAACGAGCCGATGCCGCAGTACGCGGGCGGTGAGGGCCTGGACTTCGTCGGCGAGCTGGACCAGTACAACTCCTTCTGCAAGGGCGAGTGGTGGCTGCCCGCCCTCAAACGGCAGCAGGACGACGCTCCGCTGGCGATCTTCGAGGCGGGCACCGGCTGGTTCCAGACCTGGGGCGACACCGGCTACGAGAAGTGCCCGGAGAAGATGGGCCCCGCCTACCAGAAGATCGTCAACAAGCACGAGGTCATGCAGGGCACGACGATCGAGAACCTCTACATGACCTACGGCGGCACCAACTGGGGCTGGCTCGCCGACCCGCGCCAGGTCTACACCTCGTACGACTACGGCGCACCGATCAGCGAGCCCCGGCAGACCGGCGCCGACTACGACGAGATGAAGCGGCAGGGCCTCTTCTACACCACCACAGGACCGCTCACCGCGACCGATCCGGCCGACGCCCCGGCCTCGTCCAACACCGCCGTGCACATCGAGGCCCGCGCCAACCCGGACAACGGAACCCAGTTCCTCTACCTCCGGCACGGCGACCCGATGGCCGACGCCGACGCCACCACCACCTTCGACTGGAAGACCCCGGACGGCACCTATCCGGTGACCGCACGGCTCAACGGCAAGACCGGCAAGATCCTCGTCGCCGGCCATGACCTCGGCGGCGGCCAGCGCCTCGTCTACTCCACCAGCGAGCTGCTGACCAGCGCGCGGACCGGAGAGCGCACCCAGGCCGTGCTGTACGGCGGCGAGGGCGACCCCGGGCAGACCATGCTCCGCTACTCCGCCAAGCCCAAGGTCACGGTGCTGGACGGCAAGGCGGACGCCACCTGGGACGCCGAGCGCGGCGACCTGAAGCTCGACTACACCCATTCCGGCCTCACCCGGGTCCTCGTCCAGGGCGGCGGGCGCCCCGACCTGCTGCTGCTCATCGGCACCGACGCCGAGGCCGCCGGCTTCTGGCGGCAGGACACGGCGGCCGGTCCCGTGCTGGAACGGGGCACCGAACTGGTCCGTACGGCGTCCGTCACCGGCCGGGGGTCGACGCTCGCCCTCACCGGCGACGCGAAGAAGGCGGGCCCGCTGGAGGTCTTCGCCCCGCCCGGCGTACGGAAGGTCACCTGGAACGGCGCACCCCTCAAGGTGAAGCCGACCTCCTCCGGCAGCCTGCTGGGCAGCGTGCCCGGCCCGAAGGACGTCGAGCTCCCCGAGCTGACCGACTGGAAGACGTCCGCCGAAACGCCGGAGGCCGACCCGGACTTCGACGACGCGTCCTGGACGTACGCCGACAAGCTGAGCAGCAACAACCCGACCGAGCCCGGAACTCTGCCGGTGCTCTACCAGGACGAGTACGGCTACCACTACGGCTATGTCTGGTACCGGGGCCGCTTCAAGGCCACCGGCACCGAGAAGTCCCTCTCCCTGACCGCCTACGCCACCAACCCGGACACCGGCTCGGCCGCGGTGGGCGCGTACTCGGTGTGGATCAACGGGAAGTTCGCCGGGACGAGTCAGACCGGCCGCAAGACCTTCCCCCTGGCTGACGGGCTGCTGCGCAAGGGCAAGGAGAACGTGGTCTCCGTCCTCGTCGGCACCATGGGCCACAACGAGGACTTCACCTGGAACAGCGACGACCACAAGCAGCCCCGCGGCCTGACCACGGCGTATCTCGCGGGCTCCGACGCGCAGATCACCTGGCGCATCCAGGGTGCCCGGGGTGGCGAACAGCCCGTCGACACGGTACGCGGGCACATGAACAACGGCGGTCTGTACGGGGAGCGTTCGGGCTGGACCCTGCCCGGCTACCCGGACCGCGCCTGGGACGACACCACGCTGCCGGCCAAGGACACCACCCCCGGCATCGCCTGGTACCGCACCACCTTCAACCCCCGGCTGCCCAAGGGCCAGGACGTCTCCGTCGGCGTCACCATCACCGACGACCCCGGCCGGAACTACCGCGCCCTCATCTATGTCAACGGCTGGCTGATGGGCAACTACGTCAACGACACCGGTCCGCAGCACACCTTCCCCATACCCAACGGCATCCTGCGCGCCGTCGGCAAGAACACCATCGCCATCGCCTCGTGGAGCGAGGACGCCAAGAGCGGTGGCCTCGGGAAGGTGGGTCTCACCACGCTCGGCAATGTCACCTCCTCGCTGCGGGTCGGCCAGGTGACCTCCCCGGCCTACGACCGCGCCACCTATGCCGACCCGGCCACCCCGGCGCGGATGACCGTCGACGCCCCCGACACCGTCGAGCCGGGCAACAGCTACCAGGTCACGACGACCACTGCCGTACCGGGCGACGGCAAGACGCTCCGCGACCTCACCCTGAGCCCGAAGCTGCCCGACGGCTGGACGGCGACCCCGGCCGACCCGGTGCGGCTCGGCACGCTCAGGCCCGGTGCCTCGGCGAAAGCCCGGTGGACCGTCACCGTGCCCGCCGACCAGCAGACCGGCACGGTCGCGGTTCTCCGCGTCACCGCCGACTTCACCCGCGCCGGCAAGCCCGGTTCGGTGACCGGGGAACAGGTGGTGGCGGCGCAGCCACCGCCCCTCGCGGCCGGCGAACACTACGTCAGCGATCTGCCGTTCCAGGCCGGCAGCAACGGCTGGGGGCCGGTCGAACGCGACCAGTCCGTCGGCGAGAACGCCGAGGGCGACGGCCTGCCGCTCACTCTCCACGACACGGTCTACGACAAGGGCCTCGGCACCCACGCCGCCAGCAGCGTGCAGGTCTGGCTCGGCGGCACCTGTACCACCTTCCACGCCGCGCTGGGCCTGGACCAGGAGACCTACGGCCGGACCGACGGCCCGGCCACCGTCGCCTACACCGTCCTCGCCGACGGAACCCCCGTCTACGAGAGCGGCACTGTCGACCGGGACACGGCGACAAAGGAGATCGACGTCGACGTGGCAGGCGCGCGCCGCCTCGAACTCGTCGTCTCGGACGCCGGGGACGGCAACGCCCTCGACCATGCCGACTGGGCCGACGCCAGACTGACCTGCGGCGGCGGTGCCTGATGCCTACGGTGAGACGAGCCGTCCGCTGCGGCCCGGCGGCGCTGATCCTGGCCGCCCCGCTGCTCGGCACGGCCCCAGCGGCCGCCGGCTCAGGGCCGATCACCTTCGCGACACCCGCCTACCAACTGCGCGTCGAAACAGACCGGTTGGCCGTCACCACCGTGCGGGCGGGCCGGACCGTCCTGGCCACCGCGCCCGGGGCGTTCCGGTTCCGGATCGGCGCCGACTGGCACATCGTCCGGGAGGTCACCGGCAGCACCCGTGACGGCAACGCCTTGCGCGTCACCGCCGCCACCGACCTGCCGGGCGTCACCGTAGATCTACGGATCATCCTGCGCTCCGACCGGTACGTCATGAACTGGTCCCTGTCGGGCGCCCGGGCCGACGCGCTCAGCACGGCGTACTACCTCAGCAGCGCCGGTCACTGGTACGGACACGGCGAGAACAGCGACCAGACCGTCCAGCCGTGGCCGCTGGACTCCGGGCAGCTGGTGGACACCGGGTTCAGCCCGGCCTCCTACCAGGTGGTCTCCCCCTTCTGGTACACGTCCAGCGCCACCGGACTGCGGGCGGACACCAACGACCCGATGGACGTGCGGATCAACTCCGGCGGCAACGGGCTCGGCGAGTTCACCGTCACCGGAGACCGACCCGCCGCCTCCACGGTGTTCGTCGAGGAAACCCCCGCGGAGGTGTACCGCGACCACATCGCGCTGGTCGGCAAGCCCGAACGCTCCGACACCTCCTACGAGCAGTACGCCACCCCACTGTGGAACTCCTGGGCCCAGCTCTACGGCGAACAGACCCAGGAGAACGTCCTCGCCTTGGCTCGCGCGCTGGCCGGCGCCGGGCTCGGCGGACACGCCCTGCAGATCGAGGAGAGCGTGATCGCCGCCGACTTCGGCGAACGCTTCCCCGATGTGCCCGCCCTGTCCGGGCAACTCGGCCGCCTCGGCTTCGACCTCGGCATGTGGACGGGCCTGTACATGCCCGAGACCGCAGTCAACTTCTCCGAAGCCGTCGCCAACGGGTATCTGCTGAAGGACCCGTCCGACCCGGCCAAACCCTGTCTGTTCACCTGGTGGAACGGCCGCCGGACCGGGCTGATCGACTTGGCGAACCCGGCAGCGCGGCAGTGGTACACCGACGATCTCACGGCGCAGACAAGCCAGTTGGGGGTCGCCGGGTTCAAGTTCGACACCGCCTTCTTCGACGACCGCTGCGCCCCCTTCGCGGGGGCCACCCGCGCCGACTACGTGAAGTACGGCACCGAGCTGGCCGACGAGTTCGACCAGCAGGGAGCCGGGCTCCGGGTCGCCTGGAACGCCGCGCAGGCCAAGGGCTTCGCCACCCGCACGGCCGACAAGCCGACGACCTTCGCGGGGCTGCGCGCCGCGGTCTCGGCCAACCTGGCGGTCTCCACCATTGGTTACCCGTTCGTCGAGACCGACATGATCGGCGGCTCGCTCAGCTACCCACCGCCCACGAAGCAGGTCCTGGCCCGCTGGGCACAGGCGGCGTCCCTGATGCCGCTGATGTACGCCTCGACCTCGCCGACCGGCGTACGGGACGCGACGACCGGCGAGTGGGTCGGCTACGACCGCGAGACGGTCGATCTCTACCGGTCGGCCATCGCGACGCACGAGCGGCTGGCCCCCTACATCTGGGGGCAGGTGCAGAGCACCCTGAAGACCGGCGATCCGATCATGCGGCCGCTGTTCTTCGACTTCCCGAAGGACGAGGCGAGTTACACGGTCACCGACGAGTGGATGCTCGGCCCGGCCGTGCTGGCCGCACCCAAGCTCGACGAAGGCACCACCCGGGACGTCTTCCTGCCGACCGGAACGTGGCGTGACGTCACCAACGGCAAGGTCGTCCGCGGCCCCGTGACGCTCGAGGGATACGCGGCTCCGCTCGGGGTGACCCCGGCTTTCGTCAACCTCGAGGCCAAGGGCGCCGCCAATGCGTACCAGGCACTCGCGCGCACCGGCGCAAAACGGTAGGGGGCGGGATGCGTTCGATATGCGGCAGGTTCGCTGTGCTGATGCTCATGGTCGTGGCTGTCCTCGCGGGGCCGGTGGCGCCCAGCCAGGCAGGTCAGTTGTCCGGTCAGCGCGGCTGGACGGGGACCTGGGCGGCGGCGGCCGGCGAGCACTACGAGGTCTCGGGGATGTCCGAGGTGACGGTGCGGATGCCGGTGCACACCAGCGTCGGCGGTTCATCCGTACGCATCCGCCTGACCAACGCCTACGCCACCGACCCGGTGACGATCGGGCACGCGACCGTGGGCCTGCGTGACGGGGGTTCCGCCGTGGCACGCCCATACGACGTGCGGTTCGGCGGGAAGCGCGAGGTCACGATCCCGGCGGGCGGCGAGGCGGTCAGCGATCCGGTCCGCCTGGCCGTGCCGGCCCTGACCGACCTGGTGGTCAGTCTCCATCTGCCCGGCCGGGTCACGCACATCACCGATCACTGGTGGGCGCAGCAGACCGTGTACTGGACGGACTACGGGGCGGGCGACCACGCCGCCGACACCGCCGGTGACGCCTTCACCTGGACCACCACGAGCTGGCCGTTCCTCAGCGGTGTCGATGTGACCGCGCCGAGGACCGGGGCGGTGGTGGCGCTCGGCGACTCGATCACCGACGGGTCCTTCTCGACGGCCGACACCAACCAGCGCTGGCCCGACCTGCTCTCCGCCCGGCTGAACGCCTGCCGGCCCGGCGCAGGGGTGCTCAACGCGGGCATCACCAGCAACCGGATCACGGCCGGGACCGCGACGAACCCCTCGGCCCTGGACCGGCTCGACCGGGACGTGCTCTCCCAGCCGGGGGCACGGACCCTGATCCTCTTCGAGGGGATCAACGATCTCGGCGGGGCGAGTGCCGAGCAGATCATCGCCGGGATGACCAAGATCGCCGACCGGGCGCACCAGCGCCGGATGCGGGTCGTCGGCGCCACGATCACCCCGTACCAGGACTTCTCCTGGGGCGGTTGGACCGAGGAGACGGAGGCGCGGCGACAGCAGGTCAACGCGTTCGTCCGGGACTCCGGCGGGGTCTTCGACGACTACGCCGACTTCGACCGGGCGGTCCGGGACCCGGCGGATCCGCGCCGGCTGAGCTCGGCGTACGACTCCGGTGACCATCTGCATCCCAATGACGCCGGGATGAAGGCGTTCGCCGACTCCATCGACCTGACCACGCTCGGCCTCGGCCGCGGCTGTTCTTGAGGAGGACATGTGCTCGGACCACGTGGACACCTGCGGGGACACCCGCGCAGCCGGCTGCGCGGACACCGGGGATTCGCCGCCCTGGCGGCGGCCGTGGCGGCCGTCCTGGCGGCCCTGCTTCCGGTGACTCCCGCCGAAGCCGGGGCCCGGCAGCAAGGCTGGACAGGGACTTGGGCGACCGCGCAGCACGCGTCGTACGACCCGGGCACCTCTGAAGTGACCGTGCGGATCCCGGTGCGCGTCAGCGCGGGCGGGACGAGCGTCCGGATCCGGTTGACCAATGAGTTCACCGACCAGCCGGTGACGATCGGACACGCGACCGTGGGGCGGCGCGCGAGCGGCTCGTCCGTGTCCGGCCCGCGCGATCTGACGTTCGGCGGGAAGGAGGACGTGACGATCCCGGCCGGGGGGCAGGCGGCGAGCGACGGGGTGCGGATTCCCGTGGCCGCCCGAAGCGACCTGGTGGTCAGCCTGTACTTCCCCGGCAGGCTCACCCACATCAGCCAGCACTGGATGGGGCTGCAGACCGTCTACTGGACCCCGGACGGCGGCGGCGACCACACCGGGGACACCGGTGGCGACGCGTTCACCACGACCGACACCACCTTCCCGTTCCTCACCGGCGTCGACGTGCGGGGCGGGCCGACGCGGGGCTCTGTCGTCGCGCTCGGAGACTCCATCACCGACGGGGCCGCCTCCACCTCGGACGCCGACCGGCGCTGGCCCGACTACCTGGCGGCCCGGCTGTCGGCCTGTACCTCCCCCGCCGGAGTGCTGAACGAGGGCATCAGCGGGAACCGCATCACGGCCGGGACCGACGGCAACCCCTCGGCACTTCAGCGGCTGGAGCGCGATGTGCTGTCCCAGCCGGGCGCCCGGACGGTGATCCTCTTCGAGGGCGTCAACGACCTCAGCTGGGGCGGCGCCACCGGCGACCAGGTGATCGACGGCATGAAGGAGATCGCGCGGCGGGCCCACGCCCGCGGGCTGCGGGTGATCGGCGCGACCGTGGTCCCGTACCGGGGCTGGGGTGACTACTGGACCGAGGCCAAGGAGGCCGACCGGCAGCAGGTCAACACCTTCGTACGCGACGGCGGCGTCTTCGACGGCTACGCCGACTTCGACAGGGCGGTACGGGATCCGGACGACCCCACGCGCCTCGCCGCCGCGTTCGACTCCGGTGACCATCTGCATCCCAACGACACCGGCATGAAGGCGTTCGCCGACGCGGTCGACCTCGTCGGCCTCGGGGTGGCCCGCGACTGCCCCTCGGCCCGTGTCCGGCTCACCCCGTACCGCCCGAGCCTCCCGGCCGGCCGCACCACGGAGATCACCGCGACCGTCACCAACACCGGCCCCAAGGCGGTCACCCGGGTCACCACCGGGCTGCGCCTGCCGGCCGGCTGGACCGCCCAGGCGGAGGGGAAGACGGGTACCGACTCCCTTGCCTCCGGCGGGAGTTACACCGTCACCTGGCGCGTGACCCCGTCCGTCGACGCGGCATGGGGGCCGTACGACATCGGCGTGGGCACCGCCTTCCGGCAGGGCGGCCGGACGCGCCACGACACCGACAGCGTGACCGGCGACGTCACCCCCGTCCCGTCCGCCGTCCAGCCCCCGTACCGGACGTTCGCCACCACCGACGACGCCCAATACGCCCAGAACGACGGCCAGTTCGCGATCTGGGCCGGCGGTCAGGACCTGGCCGGCTGGAAGGACGAGAAGGCCGCCATCCATGTGCCGGATGCCGTACCCGCCTCGGGCAGCCTCACCGCCCGGCTCGTCGGCCAGACCGGCAGCGGGCCCTCCGCCAAGGCCGGGATCGCCGTCGCGAACGACCTGACCGCCCCGGAGAACGGCGGCTACGCCGTGCTCACCATGTCGAAGTCGTACGGCGTGGAGTTCATGACCGACAGCGACGGCGACGGGCGCCTCGACACCTGGGCGGGTGGCGGCTCCTCGTACCACCCTGCCTGGCTCCGCATCACCCGCGACGGCACCGCCTACACCGCGTACTCCAGTACCGACGGCACCGCCTGGCAGCGGATCGGGACCGCGACCGTGCCGTCCGCCGCGGACGGCGGCCTCGACGCGGGGATGGTCGCGAGCGCCGTCAACCTCAACTACCCCGGCCAGACCACCACAGCCGTCTTCGACTCCTTCTCCACCACCGACTGAGAGGTTCTTGTGAACGTCAGCCGCAGACGCTTCCTGACCACGGCCACCGCACTCGGCTCGGCAGTGCTCCTGGCCCCACCCGGCGCCGCCCACGCGATCAGCGGCGGCATCCCCGACTACGCGCCCACCAGGGCGTCCCTCGACACCCACCCCGTACCGCGCTGGTACAAGGACGCGAAGTTCGGCATCTTCGTCCACTGGGGTGTCTACTCGGTTCCCGCCGGCTCCGCCCGGCAGATGGCCGCCGAGTGGTACCTCTGGTATCAGAGCTTCAATACCGATCCCACCTGGAAGTACCACCGCGACACCTACGGCCAGGACTTCCTCTACGACGACTTCATCCCGCAGTTCACGGCCGAGAACTACGACCCGGACGCCTGGGTGCGGCTGTTCGAGCAGGCGGGTGCCGAGTACTTCGCGCTGACCAGCAAGCACCACGACGGATTCGCCCTGTGGCCCAGCGAGGTGACGGACCGTCATGCCGGGAAGTACGGCCCGAAGCGCGACCTGGTCGGCGAGCTGATGACGGCCGCCCGCAAGCGCGGCAGGGTGCGGCCCGGCCTGTACTACTCGCTCGGCGAGTTCTTCAATCCGGCGATCGGCCGGCCGATGAAGAACTTCTACACCGGTGAGGAGGTCCCGATGACCGGCTACAGGCCGGTCGACGACTACATCGGGGACTACGAACTGAAGCAGCTGTACGAGATCGTGGACCGCTACGACCCGGAGCTGCTCTGGGCGGACGGCCAGTGGTTCCGGCCGACCGGTGAACCGCCGTGGCGCAGCGAGGAGCCCATCTCCCACTACTACAACCAGGCCAAGAACCGCCGAAAGCCCAAGGGTGTCGTGGTCAACGACCGCTTCGACACGCACTTCGACTTCGCCACCTACGAACAGCGCACCAATCCCACGATGGACCCCCAGAAGTGGGAGTGCTGCATCACGATGGGCTACTCCTGGGGCTACAACAAGTTCGAGGTCGAGGAGGACTACAAGACCTCCGAGTTCCTCGTCCATCTGCTCGCCGACGTGACCAGCAAGAACGGCAACCTGCTGCTGAACATCGGGCCGAAGCCGGACGGCACCATCCCGGACGTCATGCAGCGGCGGCTGCGGGACATCGGCGCCTGGCTGAACGTCAACGGGCCCGCGATCTACGGCTCGACGCCCTGGGTGCGGGCCGAGGAGGAGGGCAGCCCGCTCGGCATCCGGTACACCGTCAGCCCGGGCAAGTTCAACATCATCGTGCTGGGCGCCCCCAGCGGCACCCTTTCCGTGCCCGCGGACATCCCCCTCTCCGCGACCTCGCGGATCCGGCTGCTCGGCCACGACAGGCCGCTGAAATGGACACGTTCCGACGGCAAGGTCCACATCAGCGTCCCGGAGACGCTGCCCAGCGAACTCGCCAACACCTTCACCGTCGACTGGGAGCGATGAGCACATGGGTACGGACACCCTCGGCCCCACCCTCACCGTCACCACCGAACCCTCCGCACCGGCCGGCGGCGACGCCGTCACCGCCACCGCCGTCCTCGTCAACGACTGCCCGTTCCCGCTGCGCGGCGCCGTCCTGTACCTGGTGGACCCGGGCAGGGCGACCGCCGCACGCACCGTCCCGCTCGGTGATCTGCGCCGCGGCGCCAGGGTCACCCGCAGCTGGCGCACGTCGATGCCGGCCGACGTCGCCGGGGACGTCGCGTTCACCGCGCACGTCCTCTTCGACGTGGACGGCCGCAGCGCCGACTGTGCGCGGGCCGCGAAGACCGTCAGCGTGCCCTACGAGCCGAACGGGGTGCGGGACCCGTACCGGACGTTCGCCACCACGGGCGACGCCCAATTCGGCCAGTACGGCAGCCAGTTGGTGGTCTGGGCGGGCGGCGGCGACCTGTCCGGCGGCCGTGACGAGAAGGGCGGCATCCTCCTTCCCGGCTCCGCAGCCGCGTCGAGCGTGGTGCAGGTCAAGACGGTCGGCCTCACCGGCAGCGACAACCCGTCCGCGAAGTACGGGATCGCCGTCGCGAACGACCTGACCGCGCCGGAGCGGGGCGGCTACGCCGTGCTCACCATGTCGAAGTCGTACGGCCTGGAGTTCATGACCGACAGCGACGGCGACGGACACCTCGACACCTGGGCCGGCGGCGGCGCTTCCAGCCACCCCGCGTGGCTGCGCCTGGTCCGCTCCGGCACCACCTACACCGCGTACTCCACCACCAACGGCCTCGCCTGGAACGAGATCGCGAGCGCGACCGTGTTCTCGGCGAGCGGCACCCTGGACGTCGGCGTGGTGGCGAGCGCCGTGAACCTCAATTATCCCGGCACGACGGTCCGGGCCGTGTTCGACCACTTCACCGTGGGGGAATCATGAACGCCTACCGCCCCGAGGAGGACTTCCTCGCGCCGCCCGTCTCGCTCACGGTCACCCCGCCCGCCCCCGACGCGGGCCAGGCAGTGACGCTGACGGCCACCCTCACCAACAGCACCGGGATCTCGCTGCGCGGCACCGTGCTGTACCTGGCCGTGGACGACACGGCGGAACCGGACAGCCTGGGCAGCCTCGCGCCCGGACGGTCGGTTACCCGCACCTGGCGGACCCGGCTCGCTGAGGACGCCGAGGGCCGGATCGTGTTCACCGCGCACGCCCTCTTCGACGTGCACCGGCACGGCTCCGACTGCACCCGGGCCAGTTCCTCCGTCCTGCTGCCGTACCGCTCACTGCCCGGAGCCTTCGACAACGCGGGGATCGCCTCCGACGACGCCCTCACCGTCGCCAACATCGACGGCTCCAACTCCAGTCTGTCGGCCGAGGCGCTGGCGTCGGTGGGGCTGACTCCGGGGGCCACGGTCACGTACGGCGGGGTGCCCTTCACCTGGCCGGAGACCCGGCCCGGGAGCAAGGACAACGTCGTCTCCGCCGGCCAGACCGTGCTGCTGTCCGGCTCCGGTTCCCGGCTGTCCTTCCTCGGCACCAGCACCTGGGGCGAGGGCAGGGGCGACGGCAAAATCGTCTACACCGACGGCACCGAGCAGGCGTTCCCGGTCGCCGTCCCCGACTGGTACGGGACGCACCCCTCCGCCGCGGTGGTGCTGCCCTACCGCCACATCACCACCGGCCGGGACGACACCCCCGTCAGCCTGTTCACCTTCGGCGTCGAGCTGGCGGCCGGCAAGGAGCTGCGCTCCCTGGTCCTGCCCAAGGTCAGCGACGGCCTCCAGTCGGGCGTCCCCGCCCTGCACATCTTCGCCATGACGGTCAACTGAGCTTTCCCGGAAGGACGTTCATGCTCGACAACCGAGGCGATCTCGGCATCACAGGTGTCACCCGCAGACGGATCCTCACGGGTGCGGTCGCGCTGGGCGGCGCCGCGCTGCTGACCCGCCCGCAGGGCGCGTACGCGGCCGACGGCGTCCCGTTCGACACCGCTCCCGCCGCAGCCGCGCTGAAGCGTCTGCTTCCCGACCACCACCGGCAGCTCACCCTGCGGGCCGTCGACGACGACACGGACCGCTTCCGGGTCACCGGCCGGGCCGGGCACATCACGGTGGAGGGCACCAGCCCCGCCGTGCTGCTCACGGGCCTCCACACCTATCTGCGGCGGACCGCGTACGCCTCCGTCTCCTGGACCGGCGAGCAGTTGCGCCTGCCGCGCACCCTCCCCGCGCCCGCCGAGGAGATCACGGGAACGGCCGACGTGCCGCACCGCTTCGCCTTCAACGACACCAACGAGGGCTACACCGGCGCCTACCGCGACTGGGACGCCTGGCAGCGCGAACTGGACGTCCTGGCCCTGCACGGAGTCAACCGGGTCCTCGTCTACACCGGCGGCGACGCGGTGTACTACGACACCTTCCGCCGTTTCGGCTACTCCGACGCCGCGCTGCGCGCCTGGATCCCGGCCCCCGCCCACCAGCCCTGGTGGCTGCTGCAGAACATGTCGGGCTTCGGCGGACCCGTCTCCCGGCAGCTCATCGAGCGACGTGCCGCGCTCGCCGAGAAGATCGTCGACCGGATACGCGACCTGGGCATGACGCCGGTCCTGCCGGGCTACTACGGCAGCGTCCCGGACGACTTCCCCGCCCGGCACGGCGGGGACGCCGCGGTGGTGGCGCAGGGCAACTGGGGCGCCTTCAAACGCCCCGACTGGCTCGACCCGCGCACCACGGCCTTCGACGACGTGGCCGCCGCCTTCTACCGGGCCCAGACGGAGCGGTTCGGCGCGAGCACGATGTACAAGATGGACCTGCTGCACGAGGGCGGCAACCCCGGTGACGTGCCGGTGGGCGAGGCCGCGCGGGCCGTCGAGGCGGCGCTGCAGAAGGCCCACCCGGGAGCCGTCTGGGCCATTCTCGGCTGGCAGACCAACCCGTCCAGGGCGCTGCTCGACGGCGTCGACAAGAGCCGGATGCTGATCGTGGACGGTCTGTCCGACCGCTACACCACCGTCACCGACCGCGAGAGCGACTGGGGCGGCACCCCGTACGCCTTCGGCAGCATCTGGAACTTCGGCGGCCACACCCCGATCGGCGCCAACGCCCCGGACTGGGTGGAGCAGTACCCCAAGTGGCGTGACAGGGAAGGCAGTTCGCTCGCCGGTATCGCCGCGATGCCGGAGGCCGCCGACAACAACGCGCCCGCCCTGGCCCTCCTCACCGACCTGGCCTGGACGCCCGGCGTCATCGACCTGGACGACTGGTTCGCCGCGTACGCCCTCTCCCGCTACGGCGGCCCCGACCGGCACGCCGCCGCGGCCTGGCAGACGATCCGCGACACCGCGTACAACATGTCCCGCGCGGACGCCTGGAGCGAGGCACCCGACGGCCTGTTCGGCGCCCGTCCGAACCTGATGGCTGACAAGGCCGCCGCCTGGGGCCCGGAGAAGGACCGCTACGACACCACGGCCTTCGACGCGGCCCTCACCGAACTCCTCGCGGTTCGCGCGGAGTTGAGGGACAGCTCGGCCTACCGGTACGACGTCGTCGACGTGGCCCGGCAGGTCCTGTCCAACCGCAGCCGGGTCCTGCTGCCGCAGATCAAGGCCGCGTACGACGCCGGGCAGAAGGCCCTGTTCGGCAGGCTGACCAGGACCTGGCTGGACTGGATGGACCTCCTCGACGACCTGCTGGCGTCCTCCGGTCCGCACCTGCTCGGCCGGTGGCTGGCCGACGCACGCTCCTGGGGCGCCGACCGGGCCGAGAAGGACCGCCTGGAGTACGACGTCCGCTCCCTCCTCACCACCTGGGGCGGACGCGCCAGCAGCGACGAGGGCCTGCACGACTACGCGAACCGGGAGTGGGCCGGGCTGGTCGGCGGCCTGTACCGGACCCGCTGGAAGACGTACTTCGCCGCGCTGACCGCCGGCAAGGACCCGGCGACGATCGACTGGTTCGCCCTGGAGGACCGCTGGGCGCACGCGCACGAGACGCACCCGACCGAGCCCCACGGCTCCCCGTACGCCCTGGCCCGCCGGGTGCGCGACCTGCTCGCCGCCACTCCCCATCAGGCGGTGCTCACCGCGGGGGCCGACCGGGGCGCGGTGGCCGAGGGCACGCCGGCGACGGTGACGGTCACCTTCACCAACAAGAACGGGTTCGCCGCGGCACGCGGGGTGACCCTCTCCGTCACCGCCCCCGAGGGCATGGCGGTGAAGCCGCTCGATCCGGTGCGCACGGCGTCGGTGGCGTCCGGCGAGACGTTCGCCGCTCGCTTCGAGGTCTCCCTGGCGGGTGAGCCGACGGAACTGGTCGGCCAGGTCGTCGCGGCGGCGTCGTACACGGGCGGTGGCAAGGCGGTCGCGCCGCTGCGGCTGGTGGCCGCGGCCGGGGTCGGCGACCCGTACCGCACGGTCTCCTACAACGACGCCGTGTTCGGGCGGGCCGGCGACGAGATCGCCGTCGAGGGCGCCGGGGCCGACCTGTGGGGCGGCACCAACGAGTTCGGGGCGGTGTACCGGGCGGGCGCGTACGGCGACGGGACGGTGGCCGAGGTCACGGTCACGTCCCAGGACGCGACCGGGGGCTGGGCACGGGCGGGCCTCGTCGTCCGCGACGACCTGGGCGCTCAGGGGAGCGCGGGCTATGTGAACCTGGCGGTCACACCGTCCAACGGCTGCGCGCTGAGCTGGGACGCCGACGGTGACGGCCGTTTCGACTCGATCGCGCTGTCGGGCTCCTTCACCGCGCCGGTGCGGCTGCGGCTGACCAGGTCCGGCGCCTCGTACACCGGGGAGGCCAGCACCGACGGCGTCACCTGGACGACGGTGGGCACGGCCACACCGGGAGGCGTGTCCGCCGTACAGGACATCGGGGTCTTCATGACCGCGGCCAACGGCTGGACCGGCACACGGGGCATCGCCACCTTCGACGGATTCACGGTGACCTGATCTCACGCGGCGTGATCCGCGGCCTCCGCGCGCGATGCACTGTCAGTGCTGGGGGCTGTCGCCGAAGGCCGTCACCGTCAGGAAGCGGATCGGTAGCTCGACCAGCCGTTCCGGGCCGTGCGGGGCCTCGCCGTCGAACTGGAGGGCGTCGCCGGGGCGCAACGTGTAGCTGGATTTCCCGTGGCCGTAGACCATGACGCCCTCCAGCAGGTAGATGATCTCCGTGCCGGCGTGCTGGAAGAGCGGGAAGACCTCACTGGACTCGGTGAGGGTGACCAGCAGGGCGTCCATGCGCTTGTGGGCGCCCCGGAGTGAGCCGAGCTGGGCGTACTCGTGGCCGACGCGGGTGCCCCGCCGGACGATGCGGGCGCCGTGCCCGGCGGGGACGAAGACCGCCTCGCGTTCGTCGTCCATGCCGCGGAACAGGGCGGTGACCGGGACGTCGAGACCGCGCGCGAGCCGGGAGAGCGTGGTGAGACTGCACGCGGTCTGGGCGTTCTCGATCTTCGACAGCATGGCCTTGGAGATGCCGACGCGCTGCGCCATCTCGCCGACCGACAGCCCGGCCGCCTGCCGGTACTCGCGGGCCCGGACCGCGATGACGCGCTCCAGCGCCTTGTCGTCGGAAACCTCGGAGGTCCCGGAACTCTCCGCGGGGGTGGGGTGCTCGGTCACCGGCGCATCCTATGCCGTGCGGTCCAGGCGGAACCTGGGGTGGGGCTCGGCGCGGCCGGTGGCGAGGTCGGCGGCCATCGAGCCGATGAGCGGCGCGAACTTCGCGCCGTGTCCGGAGCACGGGGAGGCGATGACGAGGGGGCCGCGGCGGTCCAGGACGAAGTCCTCGTCGGGGGTGGTGGTGTAGAGGCAGGTGGTCTCGGCGACCGGGACGGGGTCGAGCCCCGGGAGCCGGTCGCGGACGAGGTCGCTCACGCGGGTGCGCGAGGCGGGGTCGACGATCCCGCTGCGGGTGCCGGCCGTGGTCGGGGTGCCGCGGTCGTGTTCGGCGACCTTGACCGCGGGCCGCGGGCCGCCGTCACCGCCGGACGGCAGTCCGAAGACCTCCATCGACTCGTCCTTGGAGACCAGGATCGGCCAGGCGACGTACGGCCCCCGCTGCCGGAAGTGGAAGACCTGCTGCTGGGTGACCGTCAACGGCGGTAGCGCGACGGGCAGTTCGAGCTCGGGCAGCCACGCCCCGGCCGCGATCACCACCGTGTCGGCGGTGAGCTCACGCCTGTCGTCCGTGCGCAGGCGCACCTTCTCCTGTACGTCGACGCCGATGACGCGTACGCCGATCCACGCGTCCGCGCCATGCTCGATCGCCCGCCGCACGCAGGCCGCGACGGTCTCGTCGGCGTCGATGACCCCCGCGTCCGGTTGGTACAGCACCGGGCCCGGGAAGCGGATGTACGGCCAGCGCTCGGCGGCGGCCCGCTCACCGAGGAGTTCGTACGGCACTCCGGCCGCGCCCAGTACGGCGGCCAGCCCCTGCGGGTCGCGTCCTTCGCCCAGGTCGAGGCCACCGGTGGTGCGCAGCAGGGGAGTCGAGCTGTCGTGCTCCAGCTCGCGCCACTCCTCGCGGGCCCGGCCGGTCAGGCCGACGTAGAGGGGGTCGGCGTAGGCGCGTCGGAAGATGCGCGAGGTGCCGTGCGAACTGCCGTGCCGGTGGCCGATGTCGTAGGCCTCGATCAGGGTGACCTCGTGGCCCCGCCGGGCCAGCTGCCAGGCGGTGGCGGCGCCCATGAGCCCGGCGCCGACGACGGCGATCACCGCGACGCCCCGGGGATCCAGTCGGTGCCGGCGAGGGGGACCCGGGCCATGGCGGCGGACTCGATGGTGAGGGCGACCAGGTCCTCGGGTTCCAGGTGGAGGAGGTGGGCCTTGCCGCAGGCGCGGGCGAGGGTCTGGGCCTCCATGGTCATCACGCGGAGGTAGTTGGCGAGTCGGCGACCGGCCTCCACCGGGTCGAGTCGGGCCGAGAGTTCCTCGTCCTGGGTGGAGATACCGGCGGGGTCGCGGCCGTCCTGGTAGTCGTCGAAGTAACCTGCGGCGGAGCCGAGTTCGCGGTACTCGGCGTCGTACTTCGGGTGGTTGTCGCCCAGGGCGATCAGGGCGGCCGTGCCGATGGCGACGGCGTCCGCGCCCAGGGCGAGGGCCTTGGCCATGTCGGCGCCGCCCCGGATGCCGCCGGAGACGATGAGCTGGACCTCGCGGTGGACGCCCAACTCCTGCAGCGCCCGGACGGCTTGGGGCAGGGCGGCCAGGGTGGGGATGCCGACGTGCTCGATGAAGACGTCCTGGGTGGCGGCCGTACCGCCCTGCATACCGTCGACGACCACGACGTCGGCGCCGGCGTGGACGGCGAGCTTGACGTCGTAGTACGTCCGGGTCGCGCCGACCTTCACATAGACCGGCTTCTCCCAGTCGGTGATCTCGCGCAGTTCGAGGATCTTGATGGCGAGGTCGTCGGGGCCGGTCCAGTCGGGGTGGCGGCAGGCGCTGCGCTGGTCGACGCCGACGGGCAGCGTCCGCATGCCGGCGACCCGTTCGGTGATCTTCCGGCCGAGCAGCATGCCTCCGCCGCCGGGTTTGGCGCCCTGGCCGAGGACGACCTCGATGGCGTCGGCGGCGCGCAGGTCGTCGGGGTTCATTCCGTAGCGGGACGGCAGGTACTGGTGGACGAGGTGCTTGGAGTGGCCCCGTTCCTCCGGGGTCATGCCTCCGTCGCCGGTGGTCGTCGAGGTGCCCACCTCACTGGCGCCACGGCCGAGGGCCTCCTTGGCCTGGGCGGACAGCGCGCCGAAGCTCATGCCGGCGATGGTGACGGGGGTGGCGAGCCGCAGGGGCTGCTTCGCGTGCCGGGAGCCAAGGACGACGTCCGTGTCGCAGCGCTCGCGGTAACCCTCCAGCGGATAGCGGGACATGGAGGCACCGAGCAGCAACAGGTCGTCGAAATGCGGAAGCCGACGCTTGGCGCCCCAACCCCGGATGTCATAGATACCGGTCTCGGCGGCGCGCTGGATGGCGTGGATGGTGGCACGGTCGAAGGTGGCCGACTCACGCAGGCCGTGGGATGCGGTTTCCAACGTCAACTCCTCGAGTGGGACGGGCTCTAGCACCCCTTGGGGGCGCGGGGAACTGCGCGACCGGCCACATCCGGCCCGCAGATGAACACGGCCTCCCAGCGGAGCTAGTACGCAGCCGTGTTGTCGACCTTGAAGTGGTACAGCTCCCGGGCGGAGCCGTAGCGCCGGAAGTCGGCGGGGTCCTCGTCCCGCTCGGCCGCCTTCAGCAACTCCGCCAGCTCGGCGAGGTGTTCACCCCGCATCTCCTTCTCCACACAGTCCGCGCCGAGCGACTTGACCGTCCCGCGGACGTAGATCCGGGCCTCGTACAGCGAGTCCCCCAGCGCGTCGCCCGCGTCGCCGCAGACGACCAGCCGTCCGGCCTGGCCCATGAACGCGCTCATGTGGCCCACGTTTCCGCCGACGACGATGTCCACGCCCTTCATGGAGATCCCGCACCGGGCGGACGCGTCCCCGTCGATGACCAGAAGCCCCCCGTGGGCGGTGGCGCCGGCCGACTGGGACGCGTTGCCGCGCACGCGCACCGTGCCGGACATCATGTTCTCGGCGACTCCGGTACCCGCGTTTCCGTGGACGGTGACGGTGGCGCGCTGGTTCATGCCCGCGCAGTAGTAGCCGACATGTCCTTCGACGTCCACGGCGAGATCCTCCCGGATGCCGCAGGCCACGGCGTGCGCGCCCCGTGGATTGAGGATGCGCCAGGCCGCCGCCGAGGGCGTGTGCAGCGCCTGGTTGAGCTCCCGTACCGGGGTCTCGGCCAGGTCGATCAGCGTCGCCATACGTACACCTCTTCCGGCTCGGGTTCGAAGATGCGGGCGTTCTCGACGCCGGGCAGGACGTCGAGGGCGCGGTACTCGGAGGCCATCGCGACCCATGCGTCGGTCTCGGCGACGAGGGCCGGCTTGCAGGCGATGGCGTCGCGGACGACCGCGAAGGAGTCGCTCGTGGACACCAGCAGCGTGTAGAACCCGTCGAACCGCTCGCACAGCAGCCGCAGCGCCTTCTCCAGGTCGGCGCCCTCGGAGAGCTGGTGCGCGATGAAGCGGGCGCCGACCTCGGAGTCGTTCTCGCTGTCGAACTCCACGCCCCGGGCGCGCAGTTCACGGCGGATGGTGGCGTGGTTGGCGAAGGAGCCGTTGTGCACCAGGCATTGACCGGGGCCGACCGAGAAGGGGTGGGCCCCCTCGGGGGTCACGGCGGACTCGGTGGCCATGCGGGTGTGACCGACGCCCTGGTGGCCGACGACGCCGGCGAGCCCGAAGGCGTCCGCCAACTCCACCGGATTTCCGGTGCCCTTGAGTACGGCCATGTCGGTGCCGGAGCCGATGACGGTGGCGTGCGGCAGTACCGCCGGGACGGCTGCGAGCAGGGCGGCGATGGAAAGGTCCGCGTGCACCACCGTGGTGGCGTCGGCAGCCACGGCCACGGCGCCGGGCAGCGCGGCCTCCGCCTCGGCCGGCGTGACCCCGAGCAGCGAGACGACGGCCCGGCCCGGCGGGGACAGGCGCGGGTCGCCGTAGACAGCGACCCCCGCCGAGTCCGGTCCGCGTTCGACGACCTGGCCCAGCATCGCGCTCAGCAGCTCGCCGAGCCGTGGTTCGAGTGACGGCTCACGCAGATGGAGCCCCACGATTCCGCACATCCCAAGTCCTCTCAGAAGGCGGTCAGATAGCGGTCGAGCTCCCAGGGGCCGACCGTGGCGTGCCAGTCGAAGAACTCCTCGCGCTTGAGGGCGGCGAAGTACCGGCTCACCCCGGTGCCGACGGCGTCCAGGGCGCCGCTGATCACGTCGTCCGCCTGAAGCGCCTCGACGGCGTGCAGCAGGGTCGGCGGGAGTTCGGGGCCCTTGCCTCCCGCGCCCGGTTCGCCGGGGTCGAGGCCGCGCTCGATGCCGTCGAGGCCGGCGGCGAGGGCGGCGGCAGCGGCGAGGTAGGGGTTGGCGGCGCCGTCTCCGCCGCGCAGTTCGATGCGGTTGCCGTCGGGGACGCGCACGAAGTGGGTGCGGTCGTTGCCGCCGTACCCCGCGACGCGGGGTGACCAGGTGGCGCCCGAGCGGGTGTTCACCGCGCCGGTGCGCTTGTAGGAGTTGACCGTCGGCGCGATGACGGCCTGGAGGGCACGCGCGTGCTCGACGATCCCGGCGACGAAGGAGTAGGCGAGCGGGGAGAGGCCGAGGCCGCGCCCGTCGGTGGCGTCGGGGAACGTGGGATCGTCGCCACGCCAGAGCGACATGTGCAGGTGCATGCCGGTGCCGGTGCGGTCGGTGAACGGCTTCGGCATGAACGTGGCGGTCATACCGCGCTGTTCGGCCAGCACCGACACCAGGTACCGCATGGTGATGACCCGGTCGGCGGTGGTGAGGGCGTCGGCGTGCTGGAAGTTCTGCTCGAACTGGCCGTTGCCGTCCTCGTGGTCGTTGGCGTAGTTGCCCCAGCCGAGGGAGTTCATGGCGGTGGAGACCGCGGTGAGGTGGTCGTACATCCGGGTCAACCCGCGTGCGTCGTAACAGGGTTGGGCAGCGGTGTCCCGGGCGTCGGCGACGCTGAGCACACCGTGCTCGTCCCGGTTGACGAGGAAGTACTCGATCTCGGCGCCCACGGAGAGGGACAGCCCCTGCGCGGCGGCCCGCTCCAGCAGCCCGCGCAGGATGACACGCGGGGCGTACGGCCAGGGTTCCCCCTCCACGTGCGGGTCGCAGTGGACGAGCGCGAGACCGGGCTTGACGAAGGGGACGGGTGTGTACGAGGAGGCGTCCGGCCGGGCGATGACGTCGGGGTCGCTGGGCTGCTGGCCGAGCGCGCCGGCCGCGTACCCGGCGAAACCGACGCCCGCGTCACGGAGTTCCTCGACGGCCTGGGCCGGGACGAGCTTGGCGCACGGCTTGCCGGTCAGGTCGACGAAGACGGCCAGCACGAACTCGATGCCATCGGCGCGGACCAGCTCGGCGAGATCGGGGGCGTCCGCTTCCGGGTCGGTCGTCATGGGCCCCTCCCAGGGTGTCCACTGCGGTGAATCACTGTTGCATACGAGTAGACCCCTTTGGCATTACGGAGGGATTTCCGCCGTGGAAGCTCCCCGTAAGCCGAAGGGCCGGGCACCGCCCCCGAAGAGGCGGAACCCGGCCCGGACGGTCCGTCAGGACACGACGGCTGACGGTTCGTCGGACGTCAGCCCGGACGGCGACGGGGCGGAACGCGTGATGCGCGAGCACGTCCGCCGCAGCCGCCAGGCCCTCGTGGCGGACATGGACGAACGGCGGCAGCAGAGCTGAGGAGCTTTCGGGCCGGGAGTCAGGCGCCCGGCATCGGGAACAGCATGTATGTGCCGCCGACGGCGCGGACCTTGCCCGTGTCGGCCGTGACCGGACGGAGGAACTTCACCGAGACGGCCGGATCCTCCCAGTCGTATGTACGAGACCGTTCCATGCGGCTGTGCTTCCTCCCTCGCCCCTGACTCTGCCCGGCGAAGCCAGCTCTCACCGAAGCTGGCTGTCAATGACAAAGCCAGGTGGCCTCTCTACGATGACGGCATGAAGTGGCTCGAGATGAGCACCGAGAACTGCCCGGTCCAGCGCACCCTCGACGTCGTCGGCGAGAAGTGGACGCTGCTGATCCTGCGGGACGCCTTCAACGGGGTCCGCCGTTTCGACGACCTCCGCCGCCATGTCGGGCTCTCGGACGCGGTGCTCGCCGACCGGCTCCGCAAGCTGGTCGCGGCCGGGATCCTCAAGACCGTCCCCTATCAGGAACGCGGCAGCCGGACCCGGCACGAGTACCGCCTGACCCGCAGGGGCCGGGATCTGTGGCCCGTCCTCGTGGCGCTGCGGCAGTGGGGCGAGACGTATGTCGCCGACCCGGAGGGGCCCGTGCTGGACATCAGCCATGGCGCGTGCGGGTCTCCGGTGCGTGTGGTCGTCGAGTGCTCCGGGGAGCACACCGAGCTGACTCCGGCCGAGGTCACCGTCCGACCGGGACCGGCCGCACGACGGCGCCCCGGCTCGAAGGACGGTGAACCCGATGTCCATGCATGAGATCGAGGACCTGGTCGCGGACTCGGTCCGTGTCCTCACCCCGACTACGCCGAGCGGTCCGCCTGTTTCGACGCGCTGACAGACTTCACCGAGCTGCGCACGTTCGACGAGGACGCCCCCGGCTTCGACGGCTACGGCTCCTGGCTCGAAGACGGCTACGTCGATCCGCCGTTCCTCTACTGCGACGCCGGCACCGCGCTGTGGCGGCGCATGGCCACCGCCGGCGAACTCCGCGGTCCCGACGCCGCCCCGCCCCGCCGCACCCCGCTGATCGACGTGGTCCGCGAGGTCGCCGTCGCCGCCGAGAAGGCGCGGGACCACGAACTCATCGGCATGTGGTACGCGTTCGGCTGCGAAACCCTCCTCGGCGGCCCCGCGGGCTGTCCCTTCGACGTCGCCGAACTCGCCGACATGCCCGCCGTGCAAGACCTGCGCGCCGTGGTCCGCCGCACCGACGCCCTGCCCATCGCGCAGCGGTCGCCCTACGCCGTCCCCGTGGAGTTCACCGACCACCACGACCTCGAAGCCTGGTGGTGGCAGCTGTAGGTCCCGGACACCCGTGCGGACTTGAAGGGGAACTGCACATGCTCCTCCCCCGCAAGGCACTGGGCGGCGTACCTGACGTCGTCGGCGGGCGTTCGGTGACGCCCTCGCCCGGTTTCAGCGACCCGGCCGCCGGAAGTGGGCGTAGGGCGGATACGCCTTGAAGCAGATCATCACCTCGAAGGGGTGCCCGCCGCCAGGCGCCTGGACCAGTGCGGGGAGCGCATCCATCAACGCCGAGTGGCCCTCGCTGACGCGCTTCTGGCGCGGGCCCCAGCCCGCCGCGTAGGCGAAGCCCGTGGCGGCCTCGGCGAAGACGTCCCGGCTGCCGAACAGGAAGAACGTCCGGGCGTGGGTGGCGTGCCGCAGTTCGTCCCGGAAATCGGCCCGGTCCCGGCGTTCTCGCCAGGAGGCGGCGTCCCGGGCGGTACGTGCCTCGTCGGTGCGGACGGTCAGCGCGGCACCGTTCACCAGCTTGCGCCGCACCTCGGGCCATCTGCTGGGGCGCAGGCCCAGCGTGTGATGGGCCAGCACGAGGTCGACCAGCTCGCCGACGCCCTCGTCGGGAGGAAGGCTCTCGCGCAGCGGTACGTGGACGATCGTGTGCCGGGAACAGGCGGCGAAGGAGAACAGGCCCGCGAGCCGGTTGAGCCCGTCATGGTCGCCGAGCAGCAGGCCGATGGGTTCGGGGGCGCGCAGCGAGGTATGGCGAAGGGGCTGCCAGGGCTGGACGACACGATGTTCGTGCGGCCCGGTCCGGGGCCTGAACTGGCGCAGCCTCAGCCGCATGCGAAGCACCTCATGACGTCAGGATCGCCCACAGGCACGCTCTGGGCAACGGAGATTCTCAGGGGGTGCCCACCCGACGCCGGCGCACGGCTCACGGTGGGCCAGGCGTCTCTCCTCCATCCCAGAGAGCGGTAGAACGCCCAGCTCACAGTGGGTTCTTCATCCCGGCGTCCCAGGAATCACCTGTGCGCTTGCCTCCTTCGACGAGGAACCCGACGCTGACCCCGAGCCGACGCAACACAAGAACGCAAGAAGAGAATGGAACTGCCATGCGCAAATTGATGTTCCGAGCGAACCGGACGGCTGTCACCGTCGTCGCCGCCGCCTTCCTGGCGTCCGGGGTGGTCGTCGCGGGGGCGACGACCGCCTCCGCGGACGGGTGCGTGGGTCCCCTGTGCGGCGCGGTGAAGAACAGGACCGGCCAGACGATGCACTACACGATGAGTCTCGGCGAGGGCCCGCACTACTGCGACGTGTGGAACTGGGACGGCGGCACCGGCAGCGAGTTCAAGCACGCCAAGTGCAAGCAGGAGTCGTTCGGCAACGGAACGCGGGGCGGTAACGGCACCGGCAAGGACGTCGACGCCTTCACGTTCGCCACCCACGGGTACCACGAGCGGTTCTCGCGGGTCGGTACCTGGCACTGGCGGACGAAGGGTGTCTGGACGAAGATCCGGAGCGGGGAGATCGCCGACTGCGGCATCGGCGACAACAACGAGGTCTGGTGCACCGTACTCGTGCAGGCGTGAGGCCGCCCCGGGCTCAGTGACCCAGTCCGGCACCCCCGTCGACCGGGATCACGGCGCCGCGCACATAACCGGCGCCGGCCAGGAACGCCACCGCGTCGGCGACCTCGTCCGGGTGGGCGAGGCGGCCGGCCGGGGTCCGGCCGAGCAGGGTCTGCCGCTGCCGCTCGGTGAGTGCGCGGCTCATGTCCGTCTCGGTCAGACCGGGTGCCACCACGTTGCAGGTGATGTCCCGGGGGCCGAGTTCATGGGTCAGCGACCGGGCGAAACCGACCAGACCCGCCTTCGCCGCCGCGTAGTTGCTCTGCCCGGCGGCGCCGTGCAGAGCCGCCGTGGAGGAGATCAGCACGATACGGCCGAAGCCCTGCCCGAGCATCCCGCGCATCGCTCGCCGGGCGACCCGGAAGGCGCCGGTGAGGTTGGTGTCGACGACGGAGGTGAAATCCGCCTCGCTCATCGTCAGCAGCAGCCGGTCGTGGGTGGCGCCCGCGTTGGCGACCAGGACACCGACCGGACCGTGGGCCGCCTCGGCCTCCTTGAAGGCCTGGTCCACCTGTTGACTGTCCGTCACATCGCAGCGTACGGCGAGGAGTCCCTCGGCGGCGGGGGGCTCCGCACCGCGACAGGTGACCGCGACCCGGTCCCCCGCCGCGGCGAATCGGCGGGCAATGGCCAACCCGATCCCCCTGTTCCCCCCGGTCACGAAAACCGACCGGGGCGCGGGCCGTTGCCCGGTGCCTTCCACTTCAGTTCCCTCCACTCTCACTGTCGGTCTCCCGTGTGCGCAGCCCCACGACGGCCACGCCGAAGCCGATGAAGGCCAGTACGGCGGTCCAGAACGTGGCCGCGTACATCGAGTCCAGGAAGGCGCGGTCGGCCGTGGCCGCCAGTTCCGGCAGCCGCAGCGAGCCGGCCAGCGAGCGGGCCGCCTCGGCCGAGGCCGTGGCCTGCTCCCGAGCGTCCGGCGAGAGCCCCTGCGGACCGCCCGGCAGCGCGGCGTCCGCCATGCGGTCCCGGTACACCGCGGAGAGGATCGAGCCGGCCATCGCCACCCCGAGCGTCCCGCCCACCTGCCGCGTGACGCTGTTGACGGCCGACCCGGCACCCGCGAGCTGCGGCGGGACCCGGCTCATCATCACGGCCGTGACGGGGGTGCCGACCAGGCCCATGCCGAAGCCCTGCACCCACAGCAGCGCGACGACGACCGGGATCGGTGTCTCCGTGTCGAACCACAGATAGCCGACGTACGTGACCGCCGTGGCCAGGGTCCCGGCCGCGACCGTCCACCGGGCCGAGAGCAGCCTGCTCATCGCCGGGGACGCCTGACTGCCCAGGACGATGCCCACCGCGGCGGCGATCATCACGGTTCCGGCGTCGGCGGGTGAGAGCCCGCGGGGCCCCTGGAGGTAGAACGCCGCGTAGAACAGGTGCCCGGCCAGCGCCCCGAACGCGATCAGCAGCACCAGGCTCCCGGCCGTGAACCCGGGCTGCCGGAAGAGCCGCAGGTCCAGGCTGGGCGCCGGGGACCTGCGCTGACCGGCCACGAAGACCGCGAGCAGCGCGGCGCCCACGACGAGGGGCAGCAGGACGTGTGCCCCGTACCAGCGCTGTCCGTTGCCGAGTTCGATGATGCCGTAGACCACACCGCCGAGACCGAGGACCGACCACGCGAGGCCCGGCAGGTCGAGCACCCTGCGCCCGGGGCCTTTCAGCGCGGGCACCACGGCCACCACCCCGGCCAGACACAGGGCCACGATCGGCACGTTGACCAGGAACACCGAACCCCACCAGAAGTGGCTGAGCAACGCACCGCCGACGACCGGGCCGACGGCCACGCCCAGTCCGCTGGACGAGCTCCAGATCGCGATGGCCCGTGTGCGTTTCTCCGCCGGAGTGCTCTGCACGATGACCGACAGGGTCGCCGGCATCAGCAGCGCGCTGCCGGCGCCCATGAGGACGCGGGCCACGATCAGCCATCCCGCGTTCCCGGCGAACGCGCCGGCCCCGGACGCCGCGCCGAACAGCGCCAGTCCGGCGAGGAGCGTGGTCCGGGGGCCGAAGCGGTCGGCGAGCGCGCCGCCCGCGAAGAGGGTGCCGGCGAAGACCAGGGTGTAGGCGCTCGCCACCCACTCCAGCTCGGCGGGGGTCGCGCCCAGGCCCTCGGCCGGGTCGGCCAGTGTGGTGACCGCGACGTTGAGGATCGAGGTGTCCAGCCAGATCAGCATCTGGGCGCAGACGACGACCACGAGGACGGGCCACGACCGGGAGGGCGCCGTCCTTCCCCCGGTCGCCGCGGTGCGGCTCGGGGCGCTCATCGGACGCCCCCGTCGGCCGTGGGGTCCGTGACGGGGCGGTCCCCGTATCTGCGCAGCGCCCGGTCGACCAGCGCGTCGGCGGCTCCCGTGTAGCGGGCCGGATCGAGGAGTTCCGCCAGCTGGGCGGGGGTGAACCGGGCGGACAGTTCGGGGTGGCCGAGCAGCACCTCGTCGAGGGGACGTCCGCTGTCGGCCGCTTCGGCCGCGGCGGCGGTCAGCAGTTTCTTCGCCCGTGCCTTGCCGAACGCCGGGGCGAGCGCCACCGTCAGCCGTTCGGAGACGATGGCGCCGCCGGTCAGTCCGATGTTGGCGAGCATCTGTTCCGGATGGACGACCAGCCCCTCCGCGAGTTCCACGGCGGTGTGCGCGGCTCCGCCCGCGAGGCGCAGCGCCTCCCGCAGCGGCTGCCACTCGGCGTGCCATGCCCCGGCTGGCCGCTCGTCCTCGGCGAGCATGCACTGGGCCAGGACGAGGGCGTGTGCCGGTACCTGACGGGCCGCGGACACGATCAGTGTGGCGAGCGCCGGGTTCCGTTTCTGCGGCATCGCCGACGAGGTCCCGCGTCCGGCCGCCGCGGGCTCGGACAGCTCGCCGATCTCGGTGCGGGAGAGCGTCTGCACATCGAGCGCGAACTTGCCGAGTGCCCCGGTGACCAGTTGGAGGACCGCGCCCAGGTCGGCGACGGGGGTGCGCGCGGTGTGCCAGGGGAGCACCGGTTCGGCCAGTCCCAGGGCCTGCGCGAACGGCCCCAGCAGTTCCACCCCGCCCTCGTCCTTCCCCCCGTCGAGTGCCGCGTACTCGCGGTACGCCGCGAGGGTGCCCGCCGCGCCGCCGAGTTGTGCGGGGAGGGCGGAGGCGAGCGCCCGTACCCGGGCCAGGGCGTCGGCGACCAGGTGGAGCCAGCCCGCCGCCTTCAGGCCCAGGGTGGTGGGCACCGCGTGCTGGGTCAGGGTGCGCCCGGCCAGCAGGGTGTGGCGGTGGGCGGCGGCCAGCGTGGCGAGGGCGACGCGGACGCGGTCCAGGTCGGCTGCGATCAGGCCGAGCACCCGGCGGGCGATCAGCATGGCCGCCGAGTCGAGGATGTCCTGGCTGGTCGACCCGCGGTGTACGTACTCGGCCGCGGCCGGGTCCTCGGCGGCGACCACCTCGGTGAAGGCGGTGACCAGGGCGACCACCGGGTTGGCCGTGGCCCGGGCGGCACGGGCGAGGGCGACGGGGTCCAGCCGGTCCGCACGGGCCGCCGCGGCGATCGTCTCCACGGCGGCGGCGGGGGTCAGCCCGACGGCGTGCTGGGCCCTGGCGAGCGCCACTTCGACGTCGAGCATGGCCTGCAGCCAGGCCTCGTCGGTCGCCTCGGCCGCGACCGGCGTGTCCGCCCAGGTGGGGGCGAGCAGGCCCGCGTCGGTGCCCACGGACAGCGCGTTCACACTCATCGACTCCCTGTGCCGGATATTTGATGTGCCGTCAAGGACGCGGCCTCCATGGGCTCTTCGCCCACCGGGAGCCGCAGGGCCGCCCGCGCGATCGCGTCCGAGTCCTCCAGCGTCACCGAGCCGACGCCGGGCCTGACGCCGACCGCGGTGACCCAGCGCACCCCCTCCGTCGGCACGCCGAACGCGAACCGGCGCGGGTGCGCCCGGCCCGCCGCGTCCACCAGCCGGGGCGGGCCGCCCGTCACGGCAAGGCCGCCGGTCTCGTGGCCGTCCAGCCGGTACGGGACGCAGTCACCGGCCGCGTACAGCGCGCGCAGCAGGGGGTTGGCGCTGCGCCGCAGATCGACGCCGGGCAGCCGGGCCTCGATCAGCGCGTCGGCGCGCACGGGCGGTGCGGACACCCGTTCCGCGTCCACGAGGAAGCGCCCCTCGTGCGTCGAGGGCCGTACCCGCGTCCCCGGACCGACGAGGTGCAGCACCTCGGCCTCGACGAGCGCGATCAGCTGCTCGATCCGGAAGGCCGGCGGGCCGATCGAGGTGAAGGCGTTCAACGGCGTGTACCAGCCGTCGAGTTCGCCGCGGTAGGACTCGCCGGAGACCCCGCCGTGGTCGACCACCAGCCTGATCTCGTTGCGCAGGTCCCGCAGGGCGTCCAGCGCGGCCTTCAGCGGCCCGCTCACATTGCCGCGCCGGGCCTCGGTGAGATCCCTCCGCAGATACGCAAGCAGCCAGCGCCGGAAGTCGTCGCGACCGGCGAAGTTCCGCTCGCCGTACGGGCGTTCAACGCGCCGCCAGTCCCACCGTTCGCCGGGCGGCACCGCGTACCGATCGAGCAGCTCCGCCTCGGAGCACCGGCCCGCCAGGGTGGACCGTACGAACTCCTCTGCGGCCCAGGTCCCTTGGGCGGCCCGGATCCAGGTCTCGTAGTAGACGGTGCGCACCTCACGGTCGATCAGCGGCCAGACCTCGCCGCGGAAGGTGACGGGCCGCCCGCCGTCCGCCAACCGCCGTAGCCCGGCGATGACTTCAGGGGTCAGGAACCGGGGGTGGTGGCGGCCGAGCGCGCCCTTCTCGTTCTCGCCCCGGGCGTGGTACGGCACTCCGCGCCGTGAACCGGCGTACAGCACCGGCTCGTTGCCGCTCGGGAGGTACGCGAGGCCGGTCCCGCTCTCCTTGAACGTGCCGCCGCGGCCTTCGGTGAGCAGTGCCAGGTGGTCGAAGAAGTTCAGCCCGAGGCCGCGCAGGGCGACCGGCATGCCCGGTGTGATCCCGTCCAGTTGGGCGTCGGCCGGGTTGGCGGGCGCCACGTGGATCAGGACGTGCCGCTCGGCGAAGTCGGCCAGGCCACGTTCCTCCTGGTCGGGGGCGAGCTCTCCGTGGCCGAGCGCCAGCACCACCGCGTCCATCCCGGTGAGCCGGGCGCCGTCCTCCAGCGTCACCGTCTGCCGCTCGTCGGAGGTGTCCTCCAGCGCGACCGCGGTCGACCGGTGAACGTGGACCGTCACCCCGTCGGGAGCGGTGCGTAACAGGTGCCGGAACACCCATTCCAGGTAGTGGCCGTGGAACGCCCTGGTCGGATAGGTGTCGGGGCCGAGCCGCCGCGCCTCGGCCACGACCCGGTCCGGGTGACTCCCGGGAAGCGTCCGCGCCCAGTCGTACAGACTCGGTCCCGGCACCGGCGGCCCCGCGCATTCCACGCTGTCGTCGGTGAACAGGGTCACCTGGGAGGCGACCGTGTTCATCAGCAGCCCGTCCGGCTGACCGGTGCGCCACACCGCGCCCGGACCGGGCGGATACGGGTCGACGAGGTGCACGGCGACCGGTCGGCCGGTGCCTTCGGCGTTGGCGCAGATCCGCTCCAGGACGGAGAGCCCGCGCGGACCGGCGCCGATCACACAGATGGCGAGGGCGCCCCCGGGTCCTGTCATTCCCGGCCCAGCCCGTCGCGCCAGCTCGGCCGCAGCGGCTTCCAGCCCAGCGTCGTACGGGCCCGGTCGTTGGCGGCCCCGCGTGCCGCGGTGAGCTGATGCGTCATGAACCAGCCCAGCAGCCGGGGCGCGAGGGCCGCCGGAACCGTGCGCGGGGGCGGGCCGCCGAGCACGCGGGCGTAGTGCGGCAGCCACTGCGCGGCCGGGGCCGGTTCGTCGTCCGTCACATGGAAGACACCGGTGGCCTGGGACTCGACAGCCGCTACGGCCGCCCCCACGGCGTCCTCCACATGCAGGAACGACGTGATTCCGGCGCCGCCCTCGGGCAGCGGGAACTTCCCGGCCAGTACCCGCATCGCGGTCCCGCCGTCACGGGCGTACGCGGTCCCGGGGCCGTACAGCGTGCCGTACCGCAGCACCGCGCCCGCGAGGTCCGGCCCGCCGTCCAGGACCAGCCGCTCCAGCTCGGCGACGGCCCGAACGGTGGCGGCCCAGCCCAGGTCCGGGGCATCCACGTGCAGCGGCGCGTCCTCGTCGAGGACCGGCGGTCCTTCCGGTGCGGCGGCGAAGGCGATGGACTGCGCGACCAGCCGCCGGGCGCCGGCCGCCCGGGCCGCCTCGACCAGGTGGGCGGTGCCCTCGGTGCGCAGCCGGGCGGTCTGCGCGAAGGCTTCCACGGGGTCGTCGCGCAGCAGGCGCAACGCCGACAGCTGGTGGACGACCACCTCGGGCCGGGCCGCCGAGACCGCCGACAGCACGGCCTCGCGGTCGAGGGCGTCGGCGACCACGATGTCGTCCGCGTCCGGGGCCCGCGACTCCTCCCGCACCAACGCGCTCACCCGGTGGCCGCGTGCCCGCAGCGCGCCCACCAGCGGGTGTCCGACCACTCCGGTGGCCCCGGCGACGAGTATCCGCACGGCTCAGCCCTCCCCGCCCGCGGCGACCGGAGTGGCGACCCGCATCAGCAGGCGGCACGCCTTGTCCCCGTCGCGCAGACAGCTCTCGGCCCGGTTCTCCGTCAGGGTCACGCCGAGCCCCTCGGACCAGCCCGCGTGGATGTCGGTGCACGGGCACCGGTATCCCTCCAGCGCACCGGCCATCCGCACCATGGTGACGGCGAAGTTCCGCTTCAGCGTGAGCACGATGGTGTCGTCGGCCTCCACCTCGGTGGAGGCGTTGCGCAGTTCCGGCGGGAACATCCGGTCACCGCACTCGTCGTAGCGGCGGCGCAGCTCCTCCAGGTCCTTGCCGGTGTCTCCGCTGTCGGGGAGCGGTCCGGATCGGCGGGCGACGCGCTCCGCGACGTGCAGGGCGACCTTGCGCAGCGCCTCGGCGTTGATCTCGTTGGCGGCCTGCTGTCCGAACCGCGCGGCCACTCCCTGGTACCAGTGGGCGTCGTGCTGCCACCACAGCCGGTACGCCTCCCCCGCCCGGGCGCGGTGGTTGACGCCTTCAGTGCCGTCGGTGCCCGTACTCGTGCTCATGCGTGCTGCTCCTTGGCGGCGAACCTGTCGCGCATCACTCGTTTGAGAACCTTGCCGGTGGCGCCCTTGGCGACCTCGTCCGGCTCCATTCGCAACGCCCGTGCCACGGGCGGCAGTCCGGCCGCCGCCAGCACGGCGTTGGCCCGCCCGGTCCACACCGTCTCCCCCGAGTCGTCGGCGGTGTCGGCGAGTTGGAGCAGTGCGTACGCCTCCGCCTCTCCGTCGCCGTCCCAGTCCGCCCGTACGCCGTCCGGGGCGACGCCGACGACCGTGCAGTCGGCCAGCTCGGGCAGTTCGGCCAGCAGGAGTTCCTCGGTGCGGGTGCTGAAGACGATGCCGGCGCGGGTGCGGATGGCGTCCGGCGCCCGGTCGAGGTGGTAGAAGTTGCCGTCCTCGTCCATGTGGGCGAGGTCCCCGGTGAGCCAGTAGCCGCCGAGCCGCATCCGGTTCCAGGTCAGCGAGTCGTTCCAGTAACCGGGCGTGAGCGTCGGCGACTTCAGGCCGAGGCGGCCGGTCCGTCCCGGCGGCAGCGGGGTGCCGTCCTCGGCGAGCACGGCGGCCTCGGCGAAGCTGATCGGCCTGCCGACGCAGCGCGAGTAGGCCGAGGTGTCCTTGGTGTGCCGGTTGTGGAAGACGGAGTAGCCGGCCTCCGACGAGCCGAGCCCGTCCACGAAGACCGAGCCGTCCACACGTACGTGGCTCAGGTCGCGGCGGACCTCGATGTGGCCGCCGTGCTGGACGAGCGCGCGGATGTGCGCCTCGTGCGCCGCGTCCCCGGTGTTGAACCACACCTGCACGCTGGACAGGTCACGCTTCGTCAGGTCCTCGGCGGCCATCTCGCCGAAGGTGCCGGCGAAGGCCAGCACGGTGGTCGGCCGGAACTCCTCGACGGCGTCGAGCACTTCGGCGCCGCGCCGGCTGGAGAGCAGCATGATGTCGGTGCGCAGCAGCAGGCAGTAGAGCAGGGTCGCCACCATGGCGTTGTGCGCGCCGGGCAGCCCCACCAGGGTGCGCTCCATGTCGGTCCCGGTGGAGTAGCGCAGCCGGTGCAACTGCGCGTACATCAGCGTCCGGTGGGTGTGCGGTACGCCCTTGGGCATGCCGGTGGTGCCGGAGGAGTGCGAGATGAGCACCGGGTCACTCGGGTCGTGCCGGTACGGGTAGGCGGGTGGCAGCGACGCGCGGTGCTCCGGCCGGATGTCCTCGGCGGTGACGCGGAAACCGAGGCCGGAGTCGGCGAGTACCGCCCGGTGGCTCTCGTCCGTGAAGGCGCCGACCGCGCCCTGCCGGCTCACGTAGGCGCGTGCCGTCTCCGGGGCCAGATGGCCGTTGACGAACGACGGGATCGCGCCGAGGGACGTCAGCGCCAGGAAGTTCACCGCGAACTCGGCGCTGGAGTGGGAGTGGACGGCGACCGGGTCGCGGGGCCGCACGCCCTGGGCGGCGTACCAGCCCGCGTAGGTCTCGACCACCTCGTGCAGCCGGCCGAGCGTCAGTACCTGGGGACGGCTGCCGTCCGGTGCCCGCCAGCCGCCGTCCGTGCGCAGTACGGGTTCGTCGAGCGGACGGCCGTACGCCTTCAGGCGCTCCAGGACGTTGCCTGCGCCCAGTTCGGTGTCGGAGCAGATCCGCGCCCGCTCCTGCCTACTGATGAGCATGGGAGTCGCTCTCGTTTCTGTCGGCAGTGATGTCGGCGGTGATGTCGGCGGTGAGGAGGAAGGCGGAGGGCGTGAGGCGGTGGCTGCCGCCTTCCCGCAGCAGTCGCCGATGGACGGCGGCCAGCTCGAACAGGCCCTGGATGCTTCCGGGACGCCGTACGTCGTCGTGCGGGGGGACCCTGCCCGAGGCGGACGAGGCGTCCGGGGCGACGGTCACCGGCGCGCCCGCGTCGGCCCGGCCGAGCAGGGCCGCCGCCGCCAGTCCGGCGACCGCGGGGAGGCCGGGCACCGGACGGCCGCTGCCCTCGGTCAGTTCCCGGTGGACGGCGGTGACCCGCTCGCCGCCGCCCAGCTCCACGCCCAGCACCAGGACGCGGTCCAGTTCGGGGTCCTCGAGCAGCAGATCCGCCATGGCCAGGAGCTCGGTCACCGGGTCGTCGAGGGTGGAGACGCTGAACATCTGCCCGGTGATCCCGAACTCCCGGCTGGTGTGGCCCAGTACGGAGTTGGGGGTGGCCTGCATGAACAGCAGCGGGTTGTGGACCTTGCCGGAGACCATGCGGCTGCTGGCCAGGTCGGCGGTGGTGGTGTCGCCCATCAGACCGGCCAGCGCGACGGCGGTGCGTGAGCCGTCGCCGGGGTGCTCGGTCAGGCACCGGCGGCTCACCTCGTACGCCAACGGGCTGAAGGCGGACTCCACGAAGCCGGGCAGCCTCGGCAGCGGTATGTCGTCGTCCCGCCCGGTGCCGTGGGTCGCGGTGGCGGTGGCGAGGACGCCGAGGGCGGAGCGCAGCAGGGGCTTGGTCGTCACGGCCGCTCCAGGACGAGTGCGGTGTTGGCGCCCCCGAAGGCGGCGTTGACGGTGAGGGCGCGGCGCAGGTCGGCCTCGCGCGGCCGGTTCGGCACGTAGTCGAGGTCGCACTCGGGATCCGCCGTGGTGTACCCGGCGGTCGGCGGCAGGACGCCGTCCGTCAGGGCCAGCAGCGTGATCACGAACTCCACGACGCCCGCCGCCTCCAGGAGGTGGCCGGTGGTGCTCTTGGTGGAGCTGACCGGTATCGACTCCGCGCGTTCGGGGAAGGCCGCCCGCAGGCCGCGGGTCTCGGCCCCGTCGTTGTACTTGGTGCCGGTGCCGTGGGCGTTGACATAGCCGAGGGCCGCACCGTCGGGGTCGCCGGCGAGCCGTGACGCCTGTGCCGCCGCGCGGGCGAGGCCGACGCCCTCCGGGTGCGGCTGGGCGATGTGGTGGGCGTCCGTCGCCGCGCCCCACCCCACCACGGACGCCAGCGGCCGGGCACCCCGGCGCCGGGCGTGTTCGGCCGACTCCAGGACGACGACGGCCACTCCGTCGCCCAGCAGCAGTCCGCTCCGGTCGGCGCTGAACGGGCGTACCACGCCGTCGCGGGACAGCGCCCGCCCGGAGTCGAACTTCCCGAACGTCTCCTCCTCCACCAGGTAGCCGCCCGCGCAGACCGCCACGTCGGTGCGCCCGGAGGAGATCAGCCGGCAGGCGTGGACGATCGCGGCGGCGGAGGCGACACAGGCGTTGGTGAAGGTCAGCCGCGGCCCGGTCGACCCGAGTTGCGCGGCGAGCAGTTCGGCGAGCCGCGCGGGTACGGCGTCGGCGGTGCGCCGCGCTGCCGCCGGGGTCTTCTCAGCGCCTCGCCAGTACCGCGTGACGGCGGTGTGGTCACCGGCGATGCCGAGCAGGACCGCCGCCTCCGTGCCCGGGCGCAGGCCCGCCATGTCGAGGGCCTGGGTACCGCATTCGGCGAGCGCGTGGCGCAGTGCCCAGTCCTCGACCGCGTCGGGGCCGTCGGGTGCGGCGGCGGCCATCGGCGTACGGTACGGGCCGGTGTCGAACCTCGTGGTGGGCGCGAAAGCGGGAACTCCCGCGAAGACACCGCGCCGAAGGGCTTCGGCGCCGGTGCCGAACGCGGTGCGTACGCCGAATCCGGTCACCGTGACCTCACCGCTCATCGCGGTCGCTCCCTTCGGTGGGGTCCAGGCCGACGGCGCGCAGGTAGTCGGTGAGCCGCCGGAGCGAGGTCAGTCCCGCGATGTCCTCGTCGCTGGGCTCCACGACCAGGCCGTAGCGCTCCTCCAGCACATGCAGGAGCCACACCAACCCGAGCGAGTCCAGGACGAGTTCGGCGTCCTCTTCGAGGTCGTCGGGCAGCCCGGGGAAGATGTTCCGGTCCGCCAGCAGTTCCCGTACGGTGTCGGTGGTGAAGGTGCTCGTGCTCATGCCTTCGCACCGCGTCGGACGACCTCGGCGACGAGCCCGCCGAGGGTCAGGGACGCCAGGGGCTCGATGTCGGTGTCCGGTATCTCCACGCCGAACCGTGATTCCAGCCGCAGCGTCAGCTCGATCAGGCTCAGTGAGTCCACGTCCAGCCCGCCGACGGTCACCGGGCTCTCGTCCGTGATGCCGTCGCGGCTCGTCAGGATGTTCATCTCGTCTATGACCGCGGTCAGGACGAACTCGCGGATCTCGTCTTCCAGGGTCGACGTGCTCATGATCGTTGTCTCCACGTGAAGGGTCGGAAGGAGTGAGGAGCGGAACTACGCGCCGCCCGCCGCCGCCTGTAGAGCCGCCGCCTGGCGCAGCAGCTTCCCGTTGGACGTGCGGGGCAGGGACTCCAGCAGCCGGATCACCCGCGGCAGTTTGTGGTCGGCCAGGCGTTCCCGGCACCAGCGCAGCAGTTCCGCCGCGGACGGCTGCCCGGCCCCGGCGGCCGGCACGACGTACGCCTCGGTGACGCCCTCGTGGACCAGGACCGCCTGCTCGACCGCCGGGTGCTCGCGCAGCACGTTCTCCACCTCGGTGAGGTCCACCTTGAGGCCGCCGATCACGACGAGGGAGTCGGCGCGGCCCCGCACCAGCACCGTCCCGGAGCCGTCGACCGTGGCGCGGTCCCGGGTGTGCAGCCAGCCGTCCGCGTACTGGGTGCCGCCGGAATCGTAGAGGTACGGCGACTCCTCGACGGCGACGTCCAGTTCGCCCCGGTGCGCGCGCAGCACCACTCCCGGAGCGGGGCGGCCCACCGCGGGCCGCAGACTGCCGTCGGTGTGCATGGCGACCACGCCGGTCTCCGTGGTCCCGTAGGACTCGCCGACCGGAACCCCGTAGCGTTCGGCGAACCGCGCCGCGGTCTGCGGGGGCATCAGCTCGCCGCCCGAGACCGCGACCCGCAGGTCGGGCAGCGCGGGGGGATCGACGGCCGCGGCGAGGAGTTCGTAGTGCATCGGCACGCCGAACAGGGCGGTGATCCGGTGCTCCACCGCGGTCCGCAGGATGTCGCGGGCGGAGATCCGGGGAGCGAAGACCACACAGGCGCCGGCCGCGAGGGAGTGCAGCAGCCCGGCGACCAGGCCGAAGCTGTGCGCCGTCGAGCTGAGCAGCAGCAGCCGGTCGCCCGTTCCCGGCATGCCGGGTATCAGGGCGAACCGGTCGACCTCCGCGGCCAGCGACCGGGCGGTCCTGCCGATCACCTTCGGCCGCCCGGTGGAGCCCGAACTGAACTGGACAAGCCCGTGGTCGGTGGTGGCAGGGCGGCCGCCGCCCCGCCGCTCGGTGACGACCTCGTACTCGGACCGGAAGCCGAACGTCGCCTGGACGTTGGTACCCGCGCTCACCATGAACTGCGGCCGGCAGACGGCGCACAGCCCCGCGACCTCCGCCGGTTTGAGCCGGAAGTCGAAGAGCAGCGCCTGGGCGCCGAGCCGCCACAACGCCAGCAGCACCTCGGCCTGGGTGAAGCTGGGCGGTGTCCGCAGCCCCACCGTGCTGCCCGGGCCGATGCCGTATCCGGCGAAGACGGCGGCCTGTTTGTCCACCCGCTCCCGTAACTCGCCCCGGTTGACCGTCTCCTGTCGGTGTATCAGATAGGGGAGACGGTCGTCGTCCTGCGCGTCGAGAAGGCTCAGGACCAGGGATCTCATGCTCAGACCTCCTTGCAGAACTCGCCGATGGGCAGGCCCACATGGCGCTTGTCCGTGGCCAGATAGCCGAGGAGTTCGTCGCCCTTCTGCAGTTCGGTGACGTTGAGGACCTTCCCGCCCGGCCCGAGCACCCGTACGTGCCAGTCGTCCTGCACGGTCAGGCTGACCAGCCGGCCGTCCTCGGCGTGGGTGCGGATCTCCAGGAGCGGCCGGGATTCGAGTTTGGCCCGGCCGACCACCACCCGCCGGGTACGCCCGTCGGCGCCGACCGCCAGCAGGGCGCTGCCGGAGCCCACCTCGCTCAGGTAGTTGGTGCGGTTGTCGGGTCCGAGCGTGTACGAGTGCAGGGCACCGGCGTTGACCCTGAACGGCCTGGTGGGCATGTACGGCAGCGGGTGGGTCTCACTGCAGCACAGCACGAACCCGGAGGAGTACGAGCCGACGAGGATGCCCTCGTCCTCCTCGAAGTGGGAGCAGGTGTCCACGCAGACCCGGTCGCCGAGTCCCACGTGCCGGATGCTCTCCACGGTCAGCGTCGACAGCTCGAGTTGCGGTGTGGTGGCCTCCAACAGCCGGGCCAGCGCGAACACGTCGTCGGCGCTGCGGGGTGTGAACAGGATGCCGTCCGAGCCGCGTTCCAGCACGTCGAAGACGATCGCGGCCTCCTCAAGACCGTCGACGACGGTCACCAGCTTGCCCTCGGCGGACTCGGCGGCGGCGAGCACGATCTCCAGCGGGATCTTGGTCGGGTCGGCGAAGTGGATGACGGTGTAGGGCAGCGCCATGGCGCCCGAGCACGACAGCCGCAGGGTGCGGTCGTCCCGTACGCCGATGTAGCCGGCGACGGGTGTGCCGGGGCCGGCGGGGCGGTTGTCCGCGGCGAGGGCGTCCAGCTCTTCCTGGGTCGTGAACTTCCGCAGCAGGAGGTCGATGCCGGGGGCCTTCGGCTCCTTGCCGTCCTTCGCCTCCTTGCTCTCCTTGTCGACCTTGTCACCCTTGTCGCTCCTGTCGCCCGGCTTCCTGCCAGGGACGGTCGTGGCGGTGCCCTCCGCGACCAGGACCCGGGTGACGGTCGGGGGCAGCGTGCCGAGGAGTTCCGCGTCGGCGGAGACCACCCCGGCCATCCGGGCGTGGACGGCGGCGTCCACCACCGCCTGGAGCTGCGGCCGGGGTACTTCACGGAGATCGATCCACGCGAACCTCATGCGACACCTGCCACGATCGTCGAGTAGTGGGGGGTTGTGGCGGTCATGCTCATATCGGCGGCGATGCCGTTCTCGCCGTGCACGACCGCGGAGAGCTGGGACACCAGTGCGTAGGGGGAGGCGGCCGAGAAGATCCGGCGGCCGATGGCCAGCCCACTGCAGCCGGCGGCCATCACGGCGGTGCCGTACTCGACGAGGTCGGAGCCGTCCGGCGGACCGCCGGCCGCGAGCACGGGAATGGGGCTGCCCGCCACCACCTCGGCCATCCGCTCCAGCGGCAGCGCGACGGAGGTCTTCACCATGTCCGCGCCCAGGTCCGCGGCGACATTGGCCAGATGGGCGAGGAGCGCCGGGTCGCGCGGGTCCTCGATCCGCGGACCGCGAGGGTAGACCATCGCGATCAGCGGCATGCCCCAGGCCTCACAGGAACGGGCCACCGCTCCCAGATCGGCGAGCTGCTGGGCCTCGGTGTCCGAGCCGATGTTCACGTGGACGCTCACCGCGTCCGCGCCGAGCCGCAGCGCCTCCTCGACGTCGGCGACCAGCACCTTGGCGTTGACATCGCCGGCGCAGGCGGTACTGGCGCTCAGGTGCACCACCAGCGCACAGCGCTTGAGGACGTCCGGAGCGAAGGCGCGGGCCCGTCCCTTGTGCACGATGATCCCGTCGGCACCGCCGTCCACCAGCGCGCGCAACAGGTCGTCCCACTTGTCGGCGGGGACGATGGGGCCGTCCGAAACACTGTGGTCCAGCGGCACGAACAGATGTCGGCCGTCCCCCGCGAGTGAAAGTCTTCTCAGGCGTAATAACTTGCCGGTTTTCAGCATGGGTAATGTGCCTTCCCAGCCTGGAGACCGCATTCAGGAATGTCGAACCAAAGCAGCCTGATGCGGTCGCCATGTCCGAAAAACGATGGTCGTAGAAGTTTCAAGTTACCCCGCGATCAGCATTCCGCGAGTTATCGACCGTTGGCAAGGCGTGACCCCTGTTGAATATTCATACCCCGATTCGCATAGCTAGTTGATAGCTCCCTGACAGGTACCACGGGTTGACGCCGTCCACGCATGCTGTTCCGGTTGCTTCCATGCACAATGAGCCGCTTTACTGCGATGCCACGTGTAAATGGGCGTATTTTCGGCGAGAAGTTTTTTCCACTGGAATTGAATTCCGGGATTTCCGAGATTAGGGTGCCGGGGGCACTCCGACTGGCGCTACCCGCAAGGCCGCCCCCTCCCCCACGTATCGGAAGTGACTACCCATGCCTGAATTACCGGCCAATACCGCCCATAAGATCGTTTCCGATCCGATCGGCGCCGGAGCGCCCGTGTCGGCATCACCGCCGGCGTCGCGGGTCGCGGCCGCGAGCCTGGTCGGCACGACGATCGAGTACTACGACTTCGCGGTGTACGGCACCGCCAGCGCGCTGGTCCTCGGCCCCGCCTTCTTCCCCTCCGGCAACGCCACGATCTCCTCGCTGGCCGCGTTCCTCACGTTCGCGGCGGCCTTCCTCGCCCGCCCCCTCGGCGTCGTCCTGTTCGGGACGATCGGCGACCGGCTGGGCAGACGGCGGGCTCTGGTCCTCTCCCTGATGCTCATGGGTGTGGCGACGGTCGGCGTCGGACTGCTCCCGACGTACGAGACCGCCGGACTCCTCGCCCCCGTACTGCTGGTGACGCTCCGTCTGCTGCAGGGCGTGAGCATGGGCGGCGAGTGGGGCGGTGCGGTGCTGCTCGCCGCGGAGCACGCGCCGCCCGGACGCCGCGCGCTGTACGCGTCCATCCCGCAGGCCGGTCCCTCGCTCGGCTTCCTGCTGTCCAGCGCGGTCATCCTGCCCACGCTGAACATCCTCGGCCGGGACGCCTTCACCGAGTGGGCCTGGCGGATCCCGTTCCTGCTCAGCACCGTCCTCGTCGTCGTCGGCCTGTGGGTGCGTACGACCGTCGCCGAGTCACCGGTGTTCACCCGGGCACCCGCACGGCCCGAGACCCCCTCGGCCCGCTTCCCGCTCGGCACGCTGCTCGCCCTGCACCCCGGCCGGCTGTTCCTCGGCATCGGCGCGGCACTGGGCGGCTCGGCCGTCTACTACCTGACCATCGTCTACAGCCTGTCGTACGGACCGAAGGAACTCGGCATCCCGCAGAACACGATGCTGACCGCCGCGAGCGTCGGCTCGGCGGCCGGAATCGCCCTCACCCTCCCGGCCGCCAGGCTGGCCGACCGGATCGGCCGCCGCCCGGTGATGCTGACCGGAGCAGTCGGCTGCGTGGTCTGGGCGGTGCCCATGTACGCCTCACTGAGTTCGCGCGACGCCTGGGTGATCACCGGGGCCTACACGGTCGGGCTCATGCTGCTCGCGCTGATGTTCTCCCCGGTGGCGGCCTTCCTGCCCGAACTCTTCCCGGCCCGGCTGCGCTACACCGGCGCCTCCACGGCCTTCATCCTGGCCAACACCCTCGGCGGCGGTTTCGCCCCGCTCGTCGCCACCTGGCTGAACAGCCGCTGGGAGTCACCGCTCGTCCTCGGCTTCTACACCGGCGGACTCTGCCTGCTGAGCCTCCTGTGCCTGCTGGCCCTGCCGGAGACCCGGGACCACGAGTTCGACATCTGACGGACGCCGTGATCGTGAACTAAGTCTCATGCCCGGGCCTCAGGTTGCGGGCCGGGGTGGTGCGCATGTTCGGATGAGTCGATGCGCACCCCCCACCGCATGGATCCGCGTCACCGTCCCCACGACCCCTCCGCAGCACCCCGCAACCCCTACGAGGAACTCGCCGACCTCGACGACGGCCCTCTGGACGATTTCCCCGTCGAGGGCGGCGGCGCCGGGCAATGGGCCGAGCGGAAGCCGGAACCCGAGTGGACCCCGCCCGTCCACCGCCGCGGCGGCCGGCGTCGGCGGGGCCGTTTCGCCGGGCTCCCGCTCGCGGTGAAGGCGGTGGCGGGCCTGGTCGTCCTCGCCGCCTTCGCCGCCCTCGCCGACCGCTGGGCACTGCTGTACGCCGAGCACCGGACCGCCGACACCCTCAAGGACCAGCTGAGTCTGGCCGCGGCGCCCGAGGTGGAGATCGGCGGCTTCCCCTTCCTCACCCAACTCGCCGACCAGCGGCTGGACTCGGTGCGGGTGACCGTGCCGGACGTGGCGGCCGACCGGGTGTCACTGGCGAAGGTGTCGGCCACGGCCCATGACATACGGCTGGACGCCGACGGGCTCACCTCCGTGCGCGGCGCCCGTGTGCCCCGGTTCGACGGCGACGTCCTGCTGTCCTTCGCCGACCTCAACCGCGAACTCGGCGCGTCCCAGGTGATGTTCACCGGTGACGGCCGTGACCAGGTCCGGGCCCGCGGCACCCTTCCGGTCGCCGGGCACGATCTGCGGCTGCGCGCCGAGGCCACGATCCAGCGGCAGGGCGAGCGGGGCATCGGCACGGAGATCGGCGGCATACGCCTGGACATCGGGGACCTGGCTACGTACCGCCCCGGCACGGGCGCCTCGGACGGCCTGCACCTGACACCGAAGGCGTCCGCCGGCCTCGCCCGGGAGACCCGTAAGGCGAAGGCGCTGCTGTCGGTCCCGGCCGTCGTGCGGCGACTGGGGGTGTCCGAGGCGGCCGGGCGCGAGGCCCTGGGCGACGACGGCAAGCTCGCCGAGCTGACCGGCTCCCCGCGCTTCGCCCGCCAGGCGCAGGGCCTCAACCTCATCGACCTGGCCCTGGACAACCCCGAGGTGCTCCGCGGCCTGGGCCTCGACCCCGGCCTCCTCGACGCCCTGTCCAAGCTCACCCGACCGGTCCTCGCCGACCGGCTGTCCCTGGCCTTCGAACTGCCCGAACCGAAGCACGGGGACGTGCGGCTGCGGTACGTCCGCGTGGAGAAGGACGGCATCCGGGTACGGCTGACGGGCTCGGATCTGACCGTGGGCAGGTCGTGATCCCGAACTGGCCGCGCCGGAGCGTCAGGCGTCCGGGGCGTCTCCGTGGTCCGGGATCTCCAGCCGTACCCCGCCCCACCGCGCCGACTCGTGGGCGACGATGCCCGGCAGGGTGTAGCGGGCGGCGACCCACGCGTTCACCGACGGCAGGGTACGGGTGTTGACCGCCGTCACGAAGTCGTCCACCAGGAAGTGGTGACTGCCCTCGTGCCCGTTGTGCAGGTTGTCGAACTCCCGCGGCAGCCGTGACCGGTCGTGCACGAGTGCCGAGCCCGAGGTGAAGGCGGCGCGCAGTTCCGGCGCGATGTGCTGGAGGGAAGGGTCGTCGGGGGACATGGTGGGCTTGGGTTCGAGGAGTTCGCTGATGTCCTCGACCCCGTTCTTGTCCTGCCACAGGGCGACCGTGGCGAGTTGCTCCACGCTCCCCTCCGTCCCGAAGAACCGGAAACGCGACTCCCGAATGTGCGAGGGGTAGCCGACCCGCCGGAACTCGTTCGTACGGAACGACCCTCCGCCCGCCACTTCGAACAGCGCGGTGGCGTTGGAGAAGTCGTTGTCGAACTGGCTGACCGACCTGTCGAAGACACCGTCGCCCCGGTCGTCGACCACCCCGATCGCCGACACGCTCACCGCGTGCGTCTGCCAGGCACCCAGCACCCCGCCCACCGAGTGCGTCGGGTACAGCAGCGGCGGATAACTGGCGGTCGCCTTCCAGTTCTCGCCACCGCTGTACTGATACGCCTCGTAGAACCCCAGATCCATGTCGTGGACGTAGTCGCCCTCGGCGTGGAAGAGCCGTCCGAACGCGCCCTTGGCGATCTGGTTGCGGGCGTAGACCGTGGCCGGGTTGTACTGGCTGGTCTCCCCCATCATGTACGTCAGTCCGGTCGCCTTGACCGCGTCGACGATCGCCGCGATCTCCTCCGCGGTGATCGCCATGGGGACCGCGGAGTACACGTGCTTGCCCGCCTCGAGTCCCTGGAGGACCAGGGGGCCGTGGGTCCAGCGCTGGGTGAAGATCGCGACCGCGTCGACGTCCGGGGACTCCAGCATGGCCTCGTACGAGGGGAAGGTGCCCGCCAGCCGGTGCGCGGCGGCCAGTTGTTCGGCCCGTTCGGGCAGCAGGTCGGTGACGTGGACGTCGCCGACGCCGGGGTGGGCCTGGAACAGCGTGGCGAACTGGCCGGAGAACTGGCCGGCGCCGACGATGCCGAGCGAGAACGTCATGTGAGGCGTGCCCTTCACTGGTCGAGGATCAGGTTGATCTGGCTGTTGGTCCGGTCGAGGCTGCCGACGGACTTGCCGTTGCCGTAGATGTCCTGCATGGCCGGGTGCATCAACGCGTACACGTCGGCCGCGTAGTTGGTGATCGGATAGGAGAAGGTCGCGAAGTCCTTCGGGTCGGCGACGGGCCTGGTGAAGGCCGTGACGTCGATGCCCTTCTTCTTGTACGCCGCCACCGCGGCGTTCGTGCCGCCTGGGGTGGCGGGGAAGACGGCGCCGTAGCCGCCCACCGTCTTCTGGCACTCGTCCGACGACAGGTATTTCACCCACTTGAGGGCGCCCGGCTTGTTGCGGGCGTTCTTGGTGACGGAGTCGGCGAGGCCGTTCATCATCGTGGCGCGCTTGCCGGTGGGCCCCTTGGGAGTGACCGCGGTGGCGATCTTCATGCCCTTGAATCCGGCGTACGTCGAGATCATCCAGGCGCCGTCGAAGGTGGCCGCCGCCGTGCCCGCCGCCACCTGGGCGTTGCCCGGGCTGGACTGGATGTTGTAGGCGGTGAAGGGCGCCATGTAGCCCTTCTTCGCCAGCCCGAAGTACCAGTTGATCACCGACTGGAAGGTCTTGCTGTCGTACTGGTACTCGGTGCCCCACCGCTTCTTGTCGGTGTAGGTCCAGCCGGCCGAGGCGGCGAAGCTGCTCCACTGGGTCTGGCCGTCGCCGTCACCGCCGCCGTTGCTGGCGAGGCCGTACGTCTTGACGTGGTTCTTGTCGAAGCCGGGCTCGTCGCCCCGTTTGCCGTTCCGGTCGACGGTGAGGTGGGCGACGGCCTTCTCGAAGGTGCCGCCGTCCTGCGGGTTCCAGGACAGGTCGCCCAGCTGCCCGGCGGTGAGGCCGGCGGCCTTCGCGAGCTTCTCGTTGTAGAAGAGGGCGACGGTGTCCCAGTCCTTGGGGGCGCCGTAGCGGTGACCGTCCTGGCCGATCCAGTTGTCGGCGAGGCCCTTCTGGTAGGCGGCCGGATCGATACCCAGGCCGTCCAGCGGCTCGAGCACCTTCAGGTCGGCGAACTGGCCGAACTTCTGGATGTGGTCGGTGAACACGTCCGGCTCGGTGCCGGCGATGAAACCCGCGGTGAGCTTGGTCCAGTAGTCGTCCCAGCCCAACTGGGTGATCTTGACGTGCAGTCCGGGGTTCGCCTTTTCGAATCCCTTGGCGCACGCCTGGTAGGCGGGCTGCTGGTTGGCGTCCCACAGCCAGTACGTCACCGTGTGGGACGAGGACCCGGCCCCGCCGCCCTTGGCGCATCCGCTCACCAGGGACAAGGTCAGCGCGCCGGTCAGTGCCACGACCGTACGCATACGAACTCGCATGTGCGTCCCCTTACTTGATGCCGGTGAAGCTGATGGAGCCGACGATGCGGCGGGCGAAGAAGCCGAACAGCACGAGCATCGGCAGCGCGGCGATGAGCGTGGCCGCCATCAGGCCCGACCAGTCGGTGCCGCTCGCCGGGGTCTGCGCCCGGAAGATCGCGAGCGCCACCGTGAGGACGCGGGAGCTGTCGCTGTAGGAGACCATCAGGGGCCAGAAGTAGTCGTTCCAGGACGTGATGTACGTCAGGACGGTCAGCGTCATGATCGGCGCCGACGCCATCGGCAGCAGCACCCGGAAGAAAATCCGCACCTTTCCGGCGCCGTCGAGCAGGGCGGCCTCCTCGACCTCGCTCGGGATGTTCATGAAGAACTGCCGCAGGAAGAACACCGCGAACGGCGTCATGAACATCGTCGGCAGGGCGATGCCCAACAGCGTGTCCACCAGGCCGAGTTGCTTGATGAGTACGAAGTTCGGCAGCAGGGTGAAGATCGCGGGCACCATCAGCCCGGCCAGGAACAGCCCGAACACCTTGTCCCGGCCGCGCCACCGCAGCCGTGCGAAGGCGTACGCGGCCATGGCGGAGAAGAAGATCTGGCAGCCGGTGACCAGGGTCGAGACGATCACGGAGTTGAGCAGATAGCGCCAGAACCTCAGCCCGCCGCCCGAACCGCCCTGGGCGATGGCCTCCTTGGTGGACTGCAGCCCCAGGGCGCGTTCGAAGCCGCCGGCCGTCAGGCCGACGGGCAGGGGGTCGGCGGGGTCGGCGGCGAGTGCGGGGTTGGTGGACAGCGCGGTGCGCAGGATCCAGTAGAACGGCAGCAGGGTGATCAGCAGAATCGCGGCCATCACCACCCAGGCCGCGATCCGGCCCACGGAGGGCCGGCGCCTGGCGGGCCGTACGGTTGTCGTCATTGCCACGGCAGCCATGTCGGTCGCTCCCTTCCGTCAGCCGAGGTCGGTCTGGCCGGCCCGGGTGAGCCGGTACTGGACGAAGGTGATCGCGCTCAGCACGACCAGCAGGGCCACGGACATCGCCGAGGCGTAGCCGAACTGGAAACGGCCGAAGGCGGCGCCGTAGATGTAGAACTGGAGCACGTTGGTGGCGTTGGCCGGTCCGCCGGCCGTGGTCACGGCGACGGTGTCGAACACCTGGAACGAACCGATCACGGTCATGATCAGCACGACCGCGAGCACCGGTCTCAGCAGCGGCAGCGTGATCCGCCAGAACATCCGCCCCTCGCCGGCGCCGTCCACCCTGGCGGCCTCGTACAGGTGGTCCGGGATGGCCTGGAGACCGGCGAACAGCAGCAGTGCGGTGTAGCCGACGTGCCGCCAGACGTTGATCAGCGCGATGGTCGGGATCGCCCAGGTCTCGTCGGCCAGGAAGGGGATCTTTTCGAAACCGAGCCCCGAGACGATCTCGTTGCCGATGCCGAGCTGGGTGTCCAGGATCCACAGCCAGACCACACCGGCCACGACGTTGGACATCAGGTACGGCGTGAGCACGATGCCGCGCAGCAGCGCCGACCGGGTCAGCCGCTGCAGCAGCACGGCGATGGCCAGGGCCGCGACCGTCTGGACGCCGATGTTGATGACGACGTACTCGACGGTGACCTTCAACGAGTCCCAGAAGATGGGGTCGTTGACCATGCGTACATAGTTGTCCAGGCCCACCCACTCGGCCGGGGTCAGCAGGTTGTAACGGGTGAAGCTGAGATAGATTCCCCGCAGCGTGGGCCAGAGCAGGAAGACCGTGAAACCGATCAGAGCCGGTGCGATGAACACCGCGGCGAGACGTCCGTCTCCCCGGTTCTCGGTCCTGGCCCTCGTGGCGACGGTCATCGGCAGACTCCCTCGGATGAAGCGGCTCGTCCTCGGATGGCCTTTACTTTCGATGCGAAAGAATCAGTACGTCAAGAGTCGCGCAAAATTGTTTCCCGACCGTCCACACTCCACCTACAGTGACCTTGTTGTTTCCGTTTCGAAAAAAATGATCGGGGAGCGACCTCATGACCGCACGTGCCGCCAGCTGGCTGCCGCTGAGCTCGGGCGAACGCTCCGTGGCGATCGAGGTCCTCGTCCACGGGCCGCTGTCGCGCACGGAACTCGCCCGCCGGCTGGACCTGTCGGCCGGCAGCCTCACCCGGCTGACCAAGCCGCTGATCGAATCGGGCCTGCTCGTGGAGGTCCCCGAGTCGGGAACCTCGACGGAGGCGCGCCAGGGCCGCCCCTCGCAGCCGCTGGACGTGGTGGCCGACTCCCGCTCCTTCCTCGGTTTCAAGATCACCGAGGAGATGGTCTACGGCGTCGTCACCACCCTCAGGAGTGACATCGTCGCCCGTCACGACCGCCCCCTCACCACCCACGACCCCGCCGAAGTAGCCGGCCTGCTCGCGGAGATGACCGCCGAACTGGCCCGTGACCATCCGCGCCTCGCCGGAATCGGTATCGGCGTGGGCGGGCTGGTGCACGACCGCGCCACGGTCGACGAGTCCCCCTTCCTGCACTGGCGGAACGTGCCCCTGGCCGAGTACGTCGAGGAGCGCACCGGGCTGCCGGTGGTCGTCGAGAACGACGTCGCCGCCCTCGTCGAGGCCGAGACCTGGTTCGGCGCCGGACGAGGACTCGACCGCTTCGTCGTGCTCACCATCGGCGCGGGCATCGGGTACGGGCTCGTCCTCGGCGGCAAGCGGGTCCCCACCGCCGAGGAGGACCGCGGTTTCGGCCGCCAGTGGATCCTCGATCCCCACGGCCCCCTCACACCCGAGGGCCAACGCGGCAGCGCCGTCTCGCTGCTGACCGTTTCCAGCATCCGCTACCAGATCCACGCCGCCACGGGCCGCGACCTGGGCTACGAGGAGATCCTCGCGCTCGCCGCCACGGGTGACCCCATGCCGGCCCGCGTCGTCGACGAGGCCGCCCGCGCCCTCGGCACCCTCGTGGCCCAGATCGCCAACTTCGCCATGCCCCAGAAGATCCTGCTCGCCGGGGAGGGGGTCGGCCTGATGGACGTGGCAGGCGGCACCGTGGAGGAGACCATCCGCCGCAACCGGCATCCCCTGGCCGCACCGGTCGACCTGGAGACCAAGGTCTCCGACTTCCACGACTGGGCGCGGGGTGCCGCCGTACTGGCGATCCAGGTGCTGGTGCTGGGGGCGGCGGACGCGTGAACTCCACGGAGGGCAGTGACGTTTCCGGGACAGGCCGTGGTACCACTGGTACCGTGGGTGCCATGTCGGACCCCAAGGCAATGAATCTCCGCTTTCCCGACCCTCAGCAGCGGGCGGCCATCGCGGCAGCCGCGAAGCAGGCGGGCGTCAGCATGCAGGAGTACATCCTCTCCGCCGCCTACGACCGGGCGACCGCGGTGGAGCAGCGCTTCCTCGAGGGCTTCAGGGCGTCCATGGCCCGCAGTGGCGCGGCCTTCGCCGCTGAGCCCAGCAGTGTGGACCCCAGCGGCGAGCAGCGGGCGGCCGAGCAGGAGGCACAGCGGGAACTCGGCCATCAGGAGCGAGGCCACGCCGCGTGACCCAGCCGGAGCCGTTCCATCCGCTCGACGTGACATTTCTGCTGCATGCCGCCGAACTGCTGGAGGGTGATCCCCAGGTCGACGACTACGGGCCGCTCTACGCCGCGGTGGCCCGGGTCAATGCCAGGGCGATGGAGCGCGACATCTACGGGTCCGTACCTCTCAAGGCCGCCGCGCTGCTGCAGACCCTGGCGAAACTTCCGTGCCTCGAACACTCGGGCGAGGCCTTCGCCTGGCACGCGACCGAGGCCTATCTGATCCTCAACGCACACGAACTCGACTACGCGCCCAAGGCAGCCGTCGCACTCGTACGCGACGCCGCCGCCGGATCGCTCGGCGTCGCCCGCATCGCCCGCCAACTGCGCGACTGGTCCGCCGCCTGAGCCCGGTCAGGGCAGGGCAAGCCGGGGGACGAGGAGTTCGGCGTTGCCTCGGTTGACGGCGTGGAGCTGCCCGGGTTCCCAGTGCGGGTAGTCGTCAAGGCCGCTGTCGAAGCCGGTGGCCCACTCCTCGGGAAGCATGGGGAAGTCGCTGCCGTACAGGACGTGTCCGGGGGCGGCGAAGGCGAGCAGTGAGGGCAGGGCGGCCGGGCCGGCGGAGATGGCCGTGTCGAAGTAGAAACGCCGAAGCTCGCTCAGCACGCCCTCGGGGGTGGACTCGGGGTGAAGCCGGGCGGCGACCGCGAAGCGGTGGGCGGCGTACGGCAGGAAGCCACCCGCGTGGGGAAGGACCATCTTGATCCGGGGGTACCGTCCCGGCACACCGTTCAGCGCCAGATGGAGAGCCGTACGGGCCGTGTCGTAGGGGAAGTCCACCAGCGGGCTGGGCAGACCGGGGATCGGCGCGACCGGCGGCGCGGTGGGGTGGACCAGGACGACGGCGGCACGGGCGTCCAGCTCGGCCCAGAGCGGCTCGAACGCCGGGTCGCCGAGGTAACGGCCGTGCACGTTGGACAGGACCATCAGCCCGTCGGCGTTCAGCTCGTCCAGTGCGTGGGCGGCCTCGGCGAGCGCCGCGTCCATGTCCGGCAGGGGGAGGGCCGCGAAGTGACCGAAGCGGTCGGGCCGGTCCTTGACGACTTCGGCGGTGTACTCGTTCACGCTCCGGGCGCCGTCACGGGCTCCGGCGGGGTCGTCCGGGGCCGCGAGCGGTGCGGGAAACGACAGAAGGCCCGTGGCGATCGACCTGCGGTCCATCATCGCGATCGCTCCCTGGACGTCCCACGCGGGAGCGGGCCAGCCGAGGGCCACGGCTCGCTCGGCCGTCGCACGGCTGAAGTCCGGTGGGATCAGGTGTTGGTGTACGTCGATGCGCGCGGGGTCCGACATGTCTGCGCGAGCCTCCTCGGGTACGGGGTACAGGGCTGCGGCGGGACAGCCCGTCCCGACGAGGTACCCCCTGGGTGAGGGCGACGGGGGCGGACGGGCCGGTCCGGCCCCGGACAGCGGATACGGCCGAGCGGAGAATCACCCGGGCGGGCGATCACACGCTCGCGGGATGGCCGCGGCGGGCGTCGCGGTCGAAGATGCCCAGGATCTCGCACGGTCCGCCCTCGGCGCCGATGGCGTGCGGGAGCATCGTGGGGAACTCCGCCGCCTGGTTGGTCTCGATCCGCAGGCGCCGGTTGCCCAGGAGCAGGATCGCGGTGCCGAAGAGGACGACGAGCCATTCGCGGCCCGGATGGGCGCGCATGCGTGAGGGCTTGTCGGGCGGTGGGTCGGTTATGCGCTGGCGTACGACGGTCATGCCGGGATCCGCCTTGACGGGCCACCGCATCAGCCCGTGGGTCGCGTCGATCATCGGGTGGGAGACGACGTCGTCCGTGGCGGTCTCGACCAGTTGGTCGAAGGAGGTGTCCAGGGCGCGCGCGAGGGTGACGAGCTGGTCCAGCGCCAGACGGCGTTGACCGTTCTCGATGCGGCTGAGCGTGGACTGGCTGACCCGGGCGCGGGCGGCCAGCTCCTCCAGGGACCAGCCCTGCGCCACGCGCAGGGCACGGATGCGTTTGCGTACCAGGCTGTCCAGCTCATCATCGTCTTGCGTCATCGTGCGGCGCCGGCGCGCGTCGGGGACGGCGTTGCCGGATCCGGGTCGGTTCGCAGTCACGGAACTCGTGGGAGGCATGGGACTCATGGGAGGACGTCGCCCAGCCCGACCTCGCCGTCGCGGGGACGGGCGATCGGTGTGTGGACCGGTGTGGCAGGCGGTGGGGGCATCCTGGGCATGTTCCTCTCGGCCGCCCTGGTCGATGTGGCGAACTGGCGGTGGCTGTTCGTCCTTCCCATCGCACTCGTTCTGGTCGCCCTCGTCATGGTGCTGCGAGCCGTCCCCGACTCCCGTGAGGCGTCCGGGCACGGCTTCGACACCGTCGGCGCGCTGACGTCCGTCGTCGCGGTGGTCGGGCTCATCTTCGTCCTCCAGGAAGGGCCCGAGCGGGGTTGGACCGCCCCCGCGACCCTGCTCGGCCTGGTCGTCGGTGTCGTCGCCGCCATCGGCTTCGTGGCGTGGGAACTGCGCCGCCGGGACGCGGCCCTCCTGGACGTGCGCCTGTTCGGCGAGCCCGCTCTGGCAGGCGGCTCGATCACGCTCCTGGCGGTCTTCGGGGTCCAGGCGGGGATCTTCGTGGTTCTCTTCCCGTTCTTCCAGGCCGTCCTCGGCTGGTCGGGGCTGCTGTCCACGCTGGCGCTGATGCCCATGGCCGTGCTGATGATGGCGGCTTCCGGACTCGCCCCACGGCTGGCCGCGCGGATCGGTCCCCGAGCGACCATGGCCACGGGCATCCTCCTGGCCGGCGCCGGTCTGGCACTGATGGCCGCCCTCGTCTCCGTCGACGGCGGCTACCTCTCCGTCCTTCCCGGCATGCTCGCGATGGGCACCGGCATGGGCCTGTCGATGACACCCTCCACCGAGGCCATCACCAGCGCCCTCCCGCAGGAGCGCCAGGGTGTCGCGTCCGCGCTCAACGACGTCACCCGCGAATTCGGCACCGCGCTCGGCGTCGCCCTGCTCGGAGCGCTTCTGTCCGCCGGCTACCGCGACGCCATCGACTCCCGGCTCGCGGGCGTGCCCCACGACCCCGCCGGCACCGCGCGTGCGGGCGTCGCCAACGCCCTCGACGCCGCCGACCGGGCCGGCCCCCATGGGCAGGCACTGATCCGCGCCGCCCAGGAGTCGTTCGTCGACGGCTGGCAGCACGCCATGTGGGCCGGAGTCGCCGTCATGGCCGCCCTCCTTCTCCACATCCTCGTCCGAGGACCGAAGCACCCCGCTCGCACACCGGCGAAGGAACCGGAACCGGTCGACGCCACCGCTCCGTAGCTACGGTGTCTTCGGCGGGTGGACCGACTGCTTGTGGCGGAAGACGTCGTGCGGGTCCCACAGCTCCTTCGTCCGCTGCAGGCGCTGGTAGTTGCCCTTGTAGTAGAGCTGGTGCGACGACTGGCCGGAGATGTTGAGTTCCGGGTCGTCCAGGTCGGTGTCGGGGTAGTTGATGTAACAGCCGTCCGTGTTCACCGACCGGAGTGAGTCGACGGCCGGGTCCGGCACCGCCGGTACGCCACCGGTTGGCCGGTACACGTCCTGGTAGAGGGCGCGGATCCAGCGCAGGTTCGGGCCGGCGATCTCCGGGTCCAGCTCGGCGTCCCGGTAGTCGTAGGCGCCGTCCTTGTCGATGTCCTCGCCCCAGGTCCAGTAGACCTGGTACTGGAGCTTGAGAATCGAGGAACGCTGCGGCACGGCGGTGTCGTCCGCCTTCACGTCGTTGACCGCCCCTCCGTAGGAGTCGACCTGGACGAGCGCGTCGGGGTTCGTGAACTCGGCGTCGGTGAGGTGGCGGTGGATCGCGTCGATCTGGTGGTCGGTGAACCCGGTGGTCATGTAGGCGGACTTGTACTTGCCGCAGCGGTTGGGGCCGGAGCCGTTCAGGGTCTGGGTGGCGGTGAGCCAGGGCAGGCGGGTCGGGATGAACAGCGTCTCCTGCGCGGGGTGTTCACCGATCTGCCGGTCCAGCGCCGTCTCGGCGATGTGGTGGCCGCTGCCCGTTCGGAACCCCTCGGTGATCCAGCTCAGGAAGGCGGCCAGGCGCGCTGTCGAGTCCGTCCGGGTGCCGTCGAGCTGGATGGTCAGGCCGACCTTGCCGCTGCTCATGTGGGTGAGCTTGAGGAGGGTGAACATGTCGCGGTATCCGTAGTGACGGATGAAGTCCGGCCCCGTGCCGCTGTGCTCGTGTTCGAAGAACTCCCCGTAGCGGCGGACGAGCGACTTGAACAGGTCGGGACGCTGCTTGAAGTCCGCCCAGTCCCAGGCGACGGACCTCAGCAACACCTGGGCCGGCGGGGCCTGAAGTCCGCGGAACCAGTACCGCGTGATGACACCGAAGTTCCCGCCGCCTCCTCCGGTGTGCGCCCACCACAGGTCACGCAGCGACTCGTCCTCGGAGTCCTTGCAGGCCACCGTGACCTCGGGGGTCTCGCCGTCGGCGACGGTGACCACCTCGACGGCGTACAGATAGTCCACCGTCAGACCGAACAGCCTGGACAACAGGCCGTACCCGCCGCCCGAGATGTGGCCGCCGAGGCCGACCGAGTAGCAGGAACCGCCGGGCAGGGCCAGGCCGGTCGACCGGTAGAGCTGGGTGGTGCTGTGCCAGTTCGTCGCTCCCGCCTCGATGCAGTACGCGTCCATCTCGGGGTCGAAGTACACGCGGTTCATCGGGCTGACGTCGATGATGACGCCGACATCCTCGGAGGAGACGAAGCCCTCGTAGCAGTGTCCCCCGGAGCGAACCGTGATCCGGCGGTCGGATTGAGCCGGATCGGCGCGGAACTTGGCGAGCGCCGCCACCACGTCGTCCGTGGACGTGGCCACGACGACGTAGTCGGGTTCTGCGATCCAGCGCTGATTGAACCCGCGGCGCAACGCGTCATAGCGCGCGTCCTCCGGACCGACTTCGATCGGACTTACGGACATGACAACCCTCCGCATGGTAACCGAGTGCGTTCCTTAGGCAACCTACGGTAATCGGCAGGGTTGGAGCCGGGAGTTCTCCCTGTTTCACTCCTCCGGGGCGCCGAGCGGCCGGTCCGGGGAAGGGATGACGCGGGCCGTGAGGTCCGGGGCCGGCATGGCGGGGTCGAAGGGGAACATCGGGCGGCGGATGCGGTGGTGGCCGAGGCGCGGCAGGTCCTGGTCGACGCCGCCCGGGGTGAGCGCCATCTTCCAGTCGGCGGCCATCGCGAAGAGCTCCGGTTCCAGGTAGCCGATCTTGACGATGACGACGTCGGCCGTACGCGGGTTCAACTCCAGGTCGGTGAAGTCGTGTTCGTGGTGGTACGGCTTGCGCAGCCGGGTCAGGATCACGTACACGCCCCCGACCCGCAGGACGGCCTCCGTCTCCGCGTCCCGGTCGCCGTGCCGGACCGCGTGAACCACGCCGGTCATGGTGAGCGGCCCGGAGTGCCGGTCGTCGACCTCCGCGCCCGCGGTCACGGTGACCGTCGCGCCGACGCCCGCCCGCACGGCGGTGTCGACCGCGGCCGGCCCCGGCAGGGAGGCGTACAGCACGGTCGGACCGGACGGGTCCTGGAACTCCGGGCGGGCCAGCACCTGGCGAAGGCCCCAGGTGACGTCGCCCGCGCCGCCGGCCGTCGGATTGTCACCGGTGTCGCTGACGAAGTACGGCCGTGCCGTGGCGGCGAGTGCGGCGTCGAGACAGTCGTCGAGGGTGCCGGTCGGGGCGACGAAGGCGAAGTCGTGCCGCGCGGCCCAGAAGCCGCGGGCCAGCCGCTCGGCGCCGGTGGTGACGGCGGCCTCGTCGGGGCCGGTGACGACCACGGCCGCCCGGTTGCGCGGCTCGTCCGCCCACGCGTAACCGACCCAGATCGCCGCGTCCGTCACCCCGTCGGCCGCCGCCACCTCCTCGACGGCCGCGTACACGCTCCTCGCGGGCTCGATCCGGGTCGAGGTCTGCTCGCCGGCCAGCAGCACCGGCACCGGGATCCACGCCTTGACCGGACGGGGCGCGCCGCTCGCCAGGTGCTCGACGAGGTTGCGGGCGGCGCGCTCCTTGGTCTGCGTGACGTCCTCGTGCGGGGCCGTGCGGTAGCAGGTGATCAGGTCGGTCAGATGGACCAGCGCGCGGGAGACGTTGCCGTGCAGGTCCATGGAGGCCGAGACGATCACGTCCGGGCCGACGGTCTCGCGGATACGGGCCAGCAGTTCCGCCTCCGCGTCCTCGACGCCCTCGACGGTCATCGCGCCGTGGATGTCGTACCAGAGGCCGTCCACCGGCCCCGACTCCTTGAGACGGTCGATCAGTTCGGCGGACAGCGCCGCGTACGCGGAGGCCGTCACCGTGCCGCCGGGCAGAGCCTTGCCGACCAGGGTCCCGTGCCAGTCGGCGGCGGTGCGCAGCGGCCGGCCGGGGGCCAGGAACGGGTAGCGGGCGAGGACGTCGGCGCCGCGCTGCGGGTGGAAGGCGGGCGCCTCGGTGCGGGCCGGGGAGAACGTGGACGACTCGATGCCGAGACCGGCGACGGCGATCACGGGACGGGTAACGGGCATGGTTCCTCCGCACATTGACAGATCGTCACATTGACAGGTCGTCACGGATGGTGGCGGTCGCCGGTGACCGCGCGCAGCGCCTCCGCGAGCGCCCGCTGCAACGCGAACTGGCCCGCGCCGACCAGCCCGGCGTCGGCGCCCAGGCTCGCCCGCTCGATCGCCAGATGCTCGGTCACCAGCGGATGGCAGCCCTCGTACAGCTGGCTTCGTACGGCGGCGACGAAGGGCTCCAGCGTGGAGAGGATCCCGCCCAGGTACACGGCGTCCGGGTTGAAGAAGTTGACGTTCGCGGCCAGCACCATGCCGAGGTAGCGTCCGGCCTGCCGTACCGCGCGGGTGGCCTCGGGGTCGGCGTCGGAGGCGCGTCGTACGACGTCCTCGGTGGAGGTCACCGCCAGGCCCCGCTCGCGCAGGATCCGCACGAGCGCCGCGCCCGAGGCGACGGTCTCCAGGCAGCCCGTGTTGCCGCAGGAACAGGGGATGTCGTGGGCGGCCTCGACCCGGACGTGGGTGATCTCGCCGGCGGCGCCCGAGCCGCCCCGGTAGAGCCGCCCGTCGGCGATGACGCCCGCCCCGATCGCCGTACCGGTCTTCACCATGATCGACTGCCGGCGCTCGGGCGGCTGCACGGTGTGCTCGCCGACGGCCATGCAGTTGGCGTCGTTCTCGATGGCCGCCGGGACGCCGAAGCGGTCCTCGAGCCAGGCGCGGACGGGGAAACGGTTCCAGCCGGGCATCCGGGACGGGAGCGTGACGACGCCGGAGGCGAGGTCGACCGGGCCGGGAAGGGACAGGCCGACGCCCTTGAGCAGGGCCCGGCCGTGGTGCTCGGCGAGGCCCTCCAGGGTCTGGGCCAGTCCGGGCAGCGCGGCCTCGGGTCCTTCGTCCGTCGCGAACGGCACGGTGGACACGTCGGTGAGCCCGCCGCCGGGCAGCACCACGCCCACATGGGCGTGCCGGCCGCCGAGTTCGGCCGCGACCGCGAAGCCGTCGCTGCCGCCGAGGCGCAGCACCTTGCGCGGCCGGCCGCCGGTGGAGGTCACCGTGCCCTCCTCCGCGACCAGTCCGAGGGCGAGCAGCTGGCTCACCGTGAACGAGATCGTCGACGGGGCGGCGGCGAGCAGTCCGGCGAGCTCGGTGCGCGTCGACGCCCGCCCGGAGGCTAGGAGTTCGAGGACGCGCTCGGCCAACGACGAGACGCCGGAGGTGTGTTTGCTGCGCGGCGGACTTTTTTCGGCCATGAACCAACTAACTTCCGGTATCAGCGGCTGAGGCGTCGAGCGTATGCCCGTGACCGCCCCTCCGCGCTTTTTCCAGAACGGCAGTAACAGGCTTTTTACAGCGGTGCGTCTGTTTCTCCCAACACAGCGGTCGTTGACTGGTTTTCCCACCCGCCTCCGGTTTCCAGCACTCCCCCGAGGTGACCCATGTCCCCTGCTCGCACGAGACTTCTCGCCGGTGCCGCCCTGTCCGCGGGCACGCTGCTGCTCGCGGGCTGCTCCGGGACGAGCGGCACGTCGTCCGCGTCCCGTGACTCCATCAACTACGCGCTGCCAGCGAACTTCACCCCGAACTGGATCCTCCCGATCGGCACCCCGGCGCACCTGAACACCAACAACATCTCCATCGCGAACACCCTGTGGGAACCGCTCGTCGCCTACGACGGTTCGACCGGCAAGATCGCCTGGAACAAGGCCGGTTCCCTCGCCACCGCCGCCGACTTCGCCGCCGACAACAAGAGCGTGACCATCACCCTGGGCGACCGGCACTGGAGCGACGGCAAGCCGGTCACCTCGGCCGACGTGAAGTTCTGGTTCGACCTCATCAAGGCGAACAAGACCGAGTGGGCGGGCTACAACCCCGGCAAGGCGCCCGACAACTGGACGTCCTTCAAGACGGTCGACGACCGCCACTTCACCCTCACCTTCGACAAGGCGTACAACCCGCAGTGGATGCTGGCCAACGAACTGAGCCTCATCAACCCGCTGCCGCAGCACGTCTGGGACAAGGAAGGCGACGCCAAGAAGGACTGGACGTACCTCAACGACGCGGCGAAGAACATCTCCGGCTACGCCTCGAACCCGTTGTGGAAGACCATCAGCGGCCCGTACGCCGTCAAGTCCTTCTCGACGGCCGGCAAGGTGGTCCTGACCGCCAACAAGAAGTACGACGGCGGCGAGAAGCCGGGGATCGGTACGGTGAACCTGCTGCCCTTCACCACCGCCGACGCGGAGAAGAACGCGCTGCGCTCCGGAAGCGTCGACTACGGCTACATCGAGGCGACCGACCTCGACCAGAAGGAGCAGTTCACGTCCCAGGGCTACGCGGTGAAGCCGTGGTCCGGGTGGGCGATCACGTACATGCCGTACAACTTCGAGAACCCGGCCATGGGCGCCGTGTTCAAGCAGCTCTACGCCCGCCAGGCGGTCCAGCGGTCGATCGACCAGACGAGCCTCGCGAAGGTCGTCTTCAACGGGACGGCCGTGCCCGGCTTCGGACCGATCCCGCAGGGGCAGTCCTCGGACTTCCTCTCGCCCGTGCAGAAGAGCAACCCGTATCCGTTCTCGACGGACGCCGCACGCCAGTTGCTCACCGACCACGGCTGGACCGAGCAGGGCGGCGTCATGACCTGCACCGAGCCCGCGAAGTGCGGTGAAGGCATCGCCAAGGGCACGAAGTTCGAGATGCAGGTGCTGTCGCAGTCCGGCTCGACGGTGACCGACAACATGATGAGCGCGATCCAGTCCTCGCTCTCGAAGACCGGGATCAAGTTCGCGATCAAGACGGCGCCGGTGAACTCGGTGCTCTCGCAGACCCCGCCGTGCACGGCGAGCCAGTCGATCTGCAAGTGGCAGCTGTCCTTCTTCGGCACCGCGGGAAGCTGGTACTTCAACGCCTTCCCGACCGGCGACTCGCTCTTCCAGTCCAAGGGCGGCTCGAACTTCGGCGGTTACTCCAACGCGGGCGTCGACACGCTCATCTCCGCGTCCACCACGTCGAGTTCGAACCAGGCGATCCAGGACTACAGCGCGGCCCTCGCCAAGGACCTGCCGGTGATCTGGCTGCCGGAGCCCGTCTACCAGATCTCCGTCATCCGCAGCGGCCTGGGCGGCTTCTCCCAGGACTCCCTCGCCAACTTCCACCCGGCGCAGTGGAAGTGGACCAGCTGAGCATGGACACCGCGCTGTACCTGACCCGGCGGCTCCTCCAGGCGGTGGCCGTGATCCTCATCGTCACGGTCGTGGTCTTCTGCCTGCTGCACGCCCTGCCCGGGGGTCCCGCACGCGGGATCCTCGGCCCGCAGGCCACGGCCCAGCAGATCGCCGCGTTCAACCACCAGCAGGGCCTCGACCGGCCGCTGCCCGTCCAGTACGTCTACTACCTGCGCACCCTCTTGCAGGGTGATCTCGGCACCTCGTACACCCTCAACGAGGCCGTCTCCCGGCTCATCGAGCAGCGGCTGCCGAAGACCCTGGTACTGACCGTGCTGTCGGCGCTGGTCGGTCTGACGCTGGCGATCCCGCTCGGGATGTGGCAGGCGGTGCGGCGCAACAAGGCGGTGGACTACGCCGTCACGACGCTGAGCTTCGTCGCGTACTCGACACCGGTGTACTTCCTGGGCCTCCTGCTGATCCTGCTGTTCACCCAGACCCTGCGCTGGTTCCCCTCGCAGGCACCCCAGGGCGACACGCTGGCCCAGGTGTTCGCGGACCCGGCGGCGCTCGTCCTGCCGGTGGTCACCGGGGCCGCGTCCATGATCGCCGTGTTCAGCCGGTACATGCGGGCCGCGACCCTGGAGAACCTCGACGAGGACTACGTGCGCACCGCCCGGGCCGGCGGCTCCCGGCCGGGCGCGGTCCTGTGGCGGCACGTCTTCCGCAACTCCCTCACGCCCGTGATCGCCATGCTGGGCTACTACGTGCCCGTGCTGTTCGGCGGCGCCCTTGTCGTCGAGCAGCTCTTCAACTACCCGGGCATGGGGCTGCTGTTCTGGAGCGCCGCGCAGTCCTCCGACTATCCGGTGCTGCTCGGCTGTGTCCTCGTCATCTCCGTCGCGACCGTGATCGGCACGCTGCTGGCCGACGTCGTACAGCGGATCGTCGACCCCCGAGTGAGGACGGAGCGGACATGACCGCCGTACTCCAGAACGCTCCCGTTCTCGAACCGGTGGCCGGCTACCGCCTGCCCCTGCGCCGGTTCCTCCGCAACAGGCTGGCCGTCGCCGGACTCGTGGTGGTCGTGCTCTTCCTGCTGTTCTGTTTCGCCGGCCCGCTGATCCACTCCACGGACCAGACGCACACCGACCTGACCCAGGTGAACCTCGCGCCGGGCGGCGCGCATCTGCTGGGCACGGACGCCGTCGGGCACGACGAACTCGGGCGGCTCATGTACGGCGGGAAGGTCTCGCTGCTCGTCGGGCTCGCCTCCGGCATCCTCGCGACCGTCATCGGAACGCTGTGGGGCGCGGTCGCGGGTTACGCCGGCGGCTGGGTGGACGCGGTGATGATGCGGATCGTCGACGCGGGCATCGCCATCCCGGCGCTGTTCATCCTGCTCGTCGTGTCCGCGATCACCACCCCGGACACGCTCGGCCTGATCGTCGTCCTCGGCCTGGTGTCGTGGCTGGTTCCGTCCCGCCTTGTGCGGGCCGAGACACTCACGCTGAAGAGCAGGGACTACGTCCTGACGCTGCGCGCCATCGGCGGCGGCCACGGCCGGGCGATCGGGCGGCACATCCTGCCCAACTCGGTGTCGACGATCGTGGTGGCCGCGACGTTCCAGGTCGCCGACGCGATCCTGCTCGTGGCGTACGTGTCGTATCTCGGCCTGGGCGTCCAGCCGCCGTCGACCGACTGGGGCGGCATGCTGTCGGCCGGTCTGACGGCCGCGTACTCCGGGCGCTGGTGGCTGATCGTTCCGCCGGGCCTCGCGATCATCCTCGTCGTGTGCGCGTTCAACGCGATCGGCGACGGACTGCGCGACGCCTTCGACGTGAGGGGGCGCGGATGACCGTCCTGGAGATCGAGGACCTCGGGGTGACCTTCTCCACCGACACGGGCGAGGTGGCGGCCGTACGCGACGTGTCCCTGTTCGTCCGGCCGGGCGAGACGCTGGCGCTGGTCGGCGAGTCGGGCTCCGGGAAGTCGACGGTGGCGCTGGCCGCGATGGGGTTGCTGCCGGTCAGCGCCCGGGTGTCGGGGCGGATCTCGGTGGACGGCACCCAGGTCGTCGGCGCCGGTGAGGCGGAACTGGCGGGCCTGCGCGGCCGTACGGTCTCCATGGTGTTCCAGGAGCCGGCCACCGCGCTGGATCCGCTGACCCGGGTCGGCGCGCAGATCGCGGAGGTCGTCCGCAACCACCGTCCGGTGTCGCGCGCCGAGGCCGCCCGCGCCGCGGTCGAACTGCTGCGCAGGGTCGGCATTCCGGAGCCGGAGCGCCGGGCCTCGGCGTTTCCGTTCCAGCTGTCGGGCGGGCAGCGGCAGCGGGTGGTCATCGCCATGGCGATCGCCAACTCGCCCGCCCTGCTCATCGCCGACGAGCCGACGACCGCCCTCGACGTCACCGTGCAGGCCGAGATCCTGGACCTGCTGCGCGCGCTCGCGGCCGACTCGGGCACCGGTGTTCTGCTGGTCACGCACAACATGGGCGTGGTCGCGGACTTCGCCGACCGGGTCGCGGTGATGCTGGAGGGGAGGGTCGTGGAGACCGGGCCGGTGGAGGAGGTACTGCTGCGTCCGTCACACGAGTACACCAGGCGGCTGCTGGCCGCCGTACCGCGACTGGCGGTGAGCGAACCGGAGGGTGCCGAGGTCCGGGCGAAGGACACGGGAGCCCAGGCGGAGCCGGCCGGTGGGGCGACGGTGGTCGAACTCCGGGACGTCTCGGTGCGGTTCGGCCGCGGACGTCGTACCGTCACGGCACTTGGGGACGTGTCGCTCACCGTCCGGGCCGGTGAGACCGTCGGCCTGGTCGGCGAGTCCGGTTCCGGCAAGTCCACGGCGGCCCGGGTCGCGCTGGGGCTCGTCCGCCCGGACCGGGGATCGGTGGCGCTCTTCGGCAGCGATCTCGCCCGGACGCGCGGCCGGGCGCGGCGTTCACTGCTGTCCGGGGTGGGCGTGGTGCTCCAGGACCCGGTGGCCTCGCTGGACGCGCGGATGAGTGTCGCGGAGTGCGTGGCCGAGCCGCTGCGGGTGCACCGGCGGCGCATGTCCGCCGGTGAGCGGCGCGCGCGGGTCGCCGAGGTGCTGGAACTCGTGCGGCTGCCAAGGGAGTTGGCGGCACGCGGGCCGCGTGAGCTGTCCGGCGGACAGCGGCAGCGCGTGAGCCTCGCGCGGGCGCTGGTCCTCGAACCCCGGCTGCTGGTGGCCGACGAGCCGACCAGCGCGCTGGACGTCAGTGTGCAGCGGACGGTGCTCGAGGTGATCACCGAGTTGCAGGCCGAGCTGGGCTTCGCCTGCCTGTTCGTGTCGCATGACCTGGCCGTCGTACAGGAGTTCGCGCAGCGGGTCGTCGTCATGCGGTCCGGGAGCGTCGAGGAGGAGGGGCCGACCATGACCACGCTGCTGCGCCCGCGGACGGAGTACACCCGCCGTCTCATCGCGGCCGTACCCGTCCCTGACCCCGTCCTGCAACGCCGGCGGCGGGCCTCGCTCGGGCTGGAGGCCACCGCGTGACGGCGGCTGTCGAGGTCGTCGCCGGTGTCGACATCGGAGGGACGACCACCCAGGTGGTGCTGTGCGCGGCGGACCTCGGCGTGATCGACCGGCTCGGCGTGCCCACGCCGGCGGCCGAGGGCGGGGCCGCGATGGTCGGGGCCGCGCTCGACGCCCTGCGCCGCCTCCTCGACCGCACACCCTGCCGGCTGCTCGGCGTCGGGGTCGGTGCGGCGGGCGTCGTGGACGCACGGGCCGGGCGGATCCTGGTGGCCAGCGACTCCTTCCGCGACTGGGCGGGTTTCCCGGTGACGGCGACGGTCGAGGAGGCGCTGGGCGTACCGGCGTCCCTGGACAACGACGTCAACGCGTTCCTGCGCGGAGAGGTCGCGCGGGGCGCGGTCGCGGGCGAGCGGCATGTGCTCGGGATGACCCTCGGCACCGGGGTCGGCGGTGCGCTGTGGCTGGACGGCGCCCTGTACGACGGCCCGAACGGCGCGGCCGGCGAGATCGGGCACGTGCCCGGCTTCGGCGGCCTGCGCTGCACCTGCGGCGGCCACGGCCATCTGGAGACCCTGGCGTCCGGCCGGTCGATCGCCGCCCGCTACGCCGAGCGGACCGGGCGGAGCGGGGCCCGTTTCACCGCCCGCGGGGTCGCCGAGGCGGCGGCCCTCGGCGACGCCGACGCGCTCGCCGTGTACGAGGCGGCCGGCGCCGCCGTCGCCCGCGCGATCCTCGTCGCGGCAGGCCTGCTGGACGTCACCACCTTCGTGATCGGCGGAGGCGTCAGCCGGGCGTGGGCGCTCCTGGAACCTTCGCTCCGGCGCACGCTGACCGCCGAACCCCCGGTCAGCGGACACCCGGTCCGGGTCCTGCCCGCCGCGCTGGGCGACGACGCCGTGGCGGTCGGCGCGGCGTCCCGGGTCCGGGCGGGACTGGACAGGGTCACCCGCGCCTGACCCGCCGAGCCGCAGGAAGTCGGCAGACCCTGCTGCTGCCCGTCCACGGCCCCTGGTCCACGGCAGGGCAGCTCATCGACCACGTCCGCGCCGTGCCGCCCCAGCGGGTACCGGCCGTCCACGACGGCGCGCTCGACGACATCGGCACCGCCATGGACGGAGGTCTCCCCAGCACCCCGTACACACGCCTGTTCGCAGGCGGCAGCCTCGACCCGGCCTGAGCGCCGTGCGTCCGCCGGCCCGACTCGGCTCGTCGGCGGCCGTCAGCCGACGTTCTCGTGTCCGGTCCGCAGCGGTGTGGAGCTGCTGGAGGCGGTGGTGCCCCGGGCCGCCGCGCGGGCCGCCGCGTCCGGGAGGGTGAAGGCGAAGGCCGAGGTCACGGCCGCGAGGGCGGCGAGGGCCAGGTAGGCGTTCTGGTAGGCGCCGACGGGCGGATCGGCGGAGGCCGCCGCGGGGGTGCCCAGGACCAGGGCCGTGGTGACCGCCGCCGGCGCGAGTGCGCCTCCGGTCTGGCGTACGACCGTGTTGAGGGTGGACGCCTGGGCCAGGTCGCGCCGGTCGATGTTCGCGAGCGAGGCAACCGTCGTCGGCATGAAGACCCCGCCCATGGCGATGCCGAGCAGCAGCATGTAGGCCCGGAAGGTCCACAGGCCGGTGTTCTCGTCGCAGGTGGAGAGGAGCAGGAGGACCACGGCGACGCCGGCCAGGCCGCACCCGACGATGACCCGGGGACCGACGCGGGCGTAGAGCACTCCGGCGACCTGGACGGTGAGCAGGACACCGAACGCCTCGGGGAAGGTGCTGGTGCCCGACTCCAGAGCGGTACGCCCCTGCGCCTCCTGGAGGAAGAGCGGGCCCAGGTACATGGCGCCGAGCATCGGGACCAGGCCGACGAGATTGATCAGGTTGGTGTCGCGGAAGAGCCGGTCCGCGAAGAGGCGGAGCTTCAGCAGCGGCTCGGCGGTGCGCAGTTCGAAGACGACGGCCGCGGCCAGCAGCATCGCGCCGAGGGCCAGGGCCGTGACCACGGGTACGGAGGACCAGCCACGGTTGGGGCCTTCGCAGATCCCGAACATCGCGGCCCCCAGCCCGCCGGCGCTCAGCAACAGGCCGGTCAGGTCGAACCGGCCCGGCGGACGACCGCGCTGCTCCACCAGGAAGAGCATGCCGAACACCACGACCGGGACGCCCACCGGCAGGTTGACGTAGAAGACCCAGCGCCAGGACATGTGGTCCACCAGCAGCCCGCCGAGAATCGGCGCCGCCGCCGGGGCTATCTGCTGGGGAATGATCATGTACCGGGACATGCGCACCTGCTCCGAGGAGTTGAAGGTGGCGAAGAGCAGCGCCGCGGAGGCGGGGAAGAGCACACCGGCGGACAGTCCCTGGACCGCGCGGTAGGCGACCAGCTCGGCGAGACCGGCCGCCGTGCCGCACAGCAGCGACGAGCCGAGGAACGCTGCGAGCGCGGTGAGCAGGACGCGTTTGGCCCCGAGCCGTTCGACCAGCCAGGCGGAGGCGGGGATGGCCATGGCCAGGCAGACCGGGTAGACCACGACCACGCCGTCGAGGGCGGCCGTCGTCAGGTCGAACTGGCGGGCGATCGAGGGCAGCGCCACCGTGGTGATCGCGCCGTCGACGATGGCGATGAACGTCACGCTGACGCACAGCACGGGGACGACCAGGCGCTGGCCGGGGCGGACGAGGCGGAGAGGCGGCGGGAAGCGGCGAGGGAACGACGACACATGCTGAGCATACTCAGTATGTGGGTGCTCATAGAATCGGGTTTCCGGCGGAACGGGGAGCGGTCATGGCAGTGCAGGGCAGCAGCGACATCCTGGTCGACGAGTTGTACGAGACGACGCACCAACTGCGTCGCTTCGTGGAGGCGCGGCTGCGGACCGGCGGCGCCTCGGTCGCCCGGCTGCGCGCGCTGCGGATGCTCGCGCGAGCGCCGGAGCCTCTGCGCATGCGGGACCTGAGCGAACAGACCGGTGTGTCGGCACGGACCACGACCAGCATCGTCGACAGCCTGGAACGCGACGGTCTGGTCGAGCGCGTACGGCACCCGCACGACCGCCGCGCGTTCCTGCTCCGCCTCACCGACAAGGGCGTGCGGTGCCACCGCGAGGCCGAGACGACCGACCGCGACGCCCTCGCCGAGGCCACGGCCGGCCTCGGCACCGACGACCGCGCCCAGCTGCGCGCCCTGCTCTCACGCATCCGCGACGCCACGGTCTGACGACGGCCCCGGCCGCGGGTTCGCGGCCGGGGCGCAGCGGAATCGGGGCGGGTCAGGTGGTCAGAAGGTCAGGCTCCAGCGGTCGAGGTAGCCCGGGTCCACGGTGAAGATGCCCGGGGTGTTGTCGGTGACGCGCAGCTTCCACGCGCCGTTGGCGGGCAGCGCGGAGGCGTCGACGGTGAAGGTGTCGTGCAGTTCGGTGCCGGTGTCCCAGACGAAGTCCTTGACCATGATCACGGTGCCGTCCTCGGCGACGAGTTCGATGATCTGGCCTCCGATGAAGGCGTGGTACAGGTCGACGGTGACCTTGAGGTCGGAGGGCGCGTTGCCGGTGCGGCCCGTGACACGCAGGGGTGACTCGATCGTCCGCCAGTTGGGGATGTCGAAGCGGTCGGGGTTGACGAAGTGGTCGTCGCCGGAGGCCAGGACCTGCCAGTCGTAGGACAGGTCGAGCTTCTCCGCCGCGGAGTTGGTGAGGGTGATGGTGACCGCGAAGGTGCCGGCGCGCGTGGGTGTTCCGGAGATACGGCCGTCGGCCGGGGTGAGGGTCAGGCCGTCGGGCAGTCCGGTGGCCGCGTAGGTGAGCCCGCCGGGGCGGGTGGACGTGGCGGTGATCTGCCGGCTGACCGGCTGGCCGACCGCCGCGTCGCGGGTGGAGGGGGCGTCGGCGGCGATGTGGTTGCGGTAGCGCGGGCCGACGTTGACCGCCGCCCAGGCGTTGCCGACCGCCTCGTAGGCGTCGCTGGTGGGGCCGAACAGGTCGGCGGCCGCCTGAAGGGTGGCGGTGCGGGCGCCGGCGTAGTCGGTGGTGCTGGTCATGTAGCGGGTCAGTGCCCGGTACCAGACGTTGGTGGCGTTCGCCAGGCCCAGCGCGGCGACGGGCTTGCCGTCGTAGGTGGGGCTGTCGTAGGCCACGCCGTTGATGGTCGTGGCACCGCTGCCCTCGGCCAGCAGGTAGAAGAAGTGGTTGGCCACCCCGGAGCTGAAGTGCGGGTCGAGTTTCTTCGTGCCGGCGGTCCAGTAGTCCTGTGAAGTCCCCTTCGCGGAGGCGTCCTTGGACGGCTGGTCCATGTAGCGCAGGGGTTTGCCGGTGCCTCGGACATCGGCCAGTTCACCGATGAGGTAGTCCGGCGGGTCCTGGGTACCGCCCGCGAAGAACTCCACCGCGGTGCCCATGATGTCGCTGGTGGCCTCGTTGAGCCCGCCCGATTCGCCGGAGTAGACAAGGCCGGCGGTGGCGGAGGTGACGCCGTGGGTCATCTCGTGTGCGGCGATGTCCAGTTCGGTGAGCGGGTGCTCGCCGTCCAGGCCGTCGCCGTACGTCATGCAGAAGCACAGGTCGTCCCAGAACGCGTTGGCGTACCCCGTGCCGTAGTGCACGTTGGAGACGGCCCCGACGCCGTCGTCGGCTATGCCGGCGCGGCCGAAGCGGTCGTGGTAGAAGTCCCAGGTGCGCTGGGCCCCGTAGGCCGCGTCGACCGCTGCCGTCTGCCGCGTGGCCGGGTCGCCGTCGCCCCATACGTCGTCGGCGTCCGTGACCAGGGTGCGGACGCCGCCGGTGACATCGTAGGTGCGGTGGTTGCCGCGCTGGGGATCGGCGAGTTCGTAGACGTCGCCCTTGCGCGTGGAGGCCAGCGGCACCGTTCCGCTGTACTGGCTGTGGCCCTCGCCGGCCTGGATGTCGTCGTACGAGGTGATCCGGGCGCCGGTGACGGCGTCGGTGATCACATGCAGACGGCTCGGCGTGCCGTCCTCACGCACCCCGGTGACAACGTTATCCCAGGCGATGCGCGGGGAGTTGTCCGCCGCCCAGACGATCCGCCGCGACGAGGCCGCGCGCTCGGACGTGAGGGAATGCTGTTCGTCGGCTGCCGCCAGCGCCGTCCTCCTGGCCTCGGCCGACGACACCGCCGCCTTGGTCGTGGGCACCCGGAGCGTCTGCGGTGTCGTGCCCGTGACGCCCTGTCCGCCGGCGCGCTCGTGCACGATCAGGTCGGCCCCGATCACGGGGAGTCCGGCGTAGGTGCGGGTGTAGCGGGTGTGCACGGTGCCGTCGGCGTCCTTGGCGACGTCCTTGGGAACCAGGCCGTCCTTGCCGCCCATTCCGAGGTCGTGCGCCGTGCCGGCGGCGGACTCGGAGGCGTGGTCGAGCAGTTGTGCGCGCTGCGTCCGCGACAACGGCACGCCCAGCGCCCCGGGTCTGGGCTCCGCCTCGACCTGCCGGGGCGCGGGTGATCCGGAACCGGGTGCCGAAGCCGACGCCGGCCGTGCGGTCGGAGCGCCGACCAAGAGCACGGCAAGGCCGACGGTGAGCGCGGCGGTCAGGTACCCGCGTCGGGGTCCCGTACCCAGAGGTGATGGTGAACGGCGTTCGTTCATGGGCGAGTTGGTCATACGGGCATCGTTGTAGGGCGCCGGGGGCGTTGTCACCATTGCGATGATCGTTGTCCGAAAGTCGGTCAAGTGGTCGCCGACGTGCGGTAATCGGGGCGGGCCGCACCACGTGTGCCTTTACACGGCGGCAATACGGCGCTTACCGGCAAGTTTGGCCATATGCCACCTGCCGAACGGGGCGGCGGTCGGTGCGGCCGGAGGTAATCCGTTGGAGGACTCGTTTCAGCCGGTCCTATAGTGCCCGCATGCGTACCTCCTACCCGCGAACTCCCCATTTGCCCTGGTCACCGGGTGCCTCCGCCGACGATGTGCGAGCCGGGGATCTGAGTGGGTTCGTCGGGCGGGAGGTCGTCGTCACCGAGAAGCTCGACGGGGAGAACACGACCCTCTACGCCGACGGGCTGCACGCGCGGTCCGTGGACTCGGCGCACCATCCCTCACGGACGTGGGTCAAGGCGCTGCACGGGCGGGTGGGGGTGCGGATACCGGCGGGGTGGCGGGTGTGCGGGGAGAACGTGTACGCGCGGCACTCGATCCCGTACGACGCCCTGGAGAGCTACTTCTACGGATTCTCCGTGTGGGACGAGCGCGGCCGGTGTCTGGGCTGGGACGCGACCGTGTCGTTCCTGCGGGGCCTGGGGGTGCCGGTGCCGCCGGTGTTGTGGCGGGGGGTGTTCGACGAGCGGGCGCTGCGGAGGCTGCGGGTGGAGACCGGGCGGCGGGAGGGGTACGTCGTACGGACCGTGGAGGGCTTCGCGCGCGACGAGTTCGCCGGGCGGATCGCCAAGTGGGTGCGGCCCGGGCATGTGACGACGGGGACGCACTGGATGCACGCGGCCGTCGTGGAGAACGGGCTCGCCCCGGCGGCCGCCCTGTGGGCCGTGCGGTCGGGGGCGGCCACGGATGCGGACGCGCTGGCCCGGCACCTGGGCGTCGCGGACGAGGACGCGAGTGCGGCTGCCGATGTCGGTGTACGTCTCGATGCCCTGGAGCGTGGTGGGGACGCGCGGCTCGCGGGGGTGCTCGCCGCGCTGTGCCGCCGTACGCCACGGGCGCGGCTGATGGCCCGGACGGCCGGGCCGCTGGGCGTGGCGCTCGCGCGGAGGGTCGCCGATCTGGTGGGACTGCACACCGCGTTGCACCGGCCGTATCCGGACGCGGAGCGGCGGGCCGGGCTCGTACGGATGGCGTTCGCGGCCGATCTGGGGGTGCTGCACGCCGTCGCGAGCGCGGTCGCGGTCTCGGGGAAGGGGCGGGAGAGCGAGCAGGTGGAGTGGTCCGCGCTGCACGCGGAGGAGGCCGGGCTGCTCGGCGAGGCACCGCTGGGACCGCTGCGGGCCGGGCTGCGCGAGGCGCTTCGGCGGGACGGGATCGGCGGGGAGGCCGGGGACCGCTGCTGGGCGGAGGCGCGGGAGGCGTACGCCCGGGGGCGGGTCCGCACGGTGGAGGAGGCCGTCGCGGCCACGTGGCGGTGGCGTGGCGGGGACTTTCCCCGGCTGGTGCACCTCGTGGGGCCGTCGGGCAGCGGGAAGAGCGGCTTCGCGGCGCGGCTGGAGGGTGTCTCGGCGCGCGTCTCGCTGGACGGCCTGCGCGAGGAGCGCGGCGCGCGGGCGGACCAGAAGGCGAACGGGGAGGTGCTGCGGGAGGGCCTGCGGCGGCTGGACCGGGCGCTCGCGGCCGGTGGCACGGTGGTGTGGGACGCCACGTCCCTCAACCCGAACCAGCGGTCGCTGGTGCACGCCGTGGCCCGGCGACGCGACGCGCTGACCACGCACGCCGTCGTACTCGCGGACGAGGACGACCTTCTGCGGCGCAACGCCACGCGTGAGCATCCGGTGCCCGCGGACGTGCTGGCGGGCCAGTTGCGCCGGTTCGTGCCGCCGTATCCCGGACAGGCGCACCGCACCTGGTACGTGGGCGCGGACGGGGCCGTGCAGGACCGCGACGGCACACTGGAGGGGGAGGACGTCTGATGCGTACCAGCGAGGAGATCTACCACCGGGTGCGCTGGGACGCGCGGTTCGACCCCGCGCGGTTCGTGTTCGGCGTCAACCAGCGCGGCGCCGCGCCCAAGCGGGTGCCGCTGCCGGCGTTCGTGCCGGGCGGCGAGATCCCGTGGCACCGGGTGCTGTTCGTGGAGGCGGACGGCGAGCTCGTGTGGGACCGCGCCACGGGCGTGGACCGCATCGACACCTCCGGCGCCGGCCGGGTGCGCGAGCCGCGGCGGCTGCGCGCGCCCTTCTTCACGGCACGCACCCCGCACGCCTGGGACGCGGATACCGGCCGATGGGCCCCCGCGGAGCCCACCGCGCGGGCGGCGGCGGGGCGGGACCGGGTGCGGGTGCTGACCTGGAACACGCTGTGGGACCGCTACGACAGCCACCGCATCGACACCGACCGGCGCCGCCCCCTGCTGCTCGAGGCGCTGGAGCGCGCCGACGCGGACGTCATCGCGTTGCAGGAGGTCGAGGCCGGGCTGGCGGCCATGCTGCTGGACGCGGCGTGGGTCCGGGCCGCCTACACCATCGGCACCGACCCCCGCGGCAGGGACGTCGACGACTACGGGCTGCTGCTGCTCAGCCGGCTCCCCGTGCGGGAAGCGGCCCTGCATGTCCTGGGTCACCACAAGGCCGTCACCGCCGTCGTCGTGGACACCGCGTCCGGACCGCTGACCGTGGCCGCCACCCATCTGACGAGCGACCACTCCACGGACGGTCCGGCCCGGCGCGGGGCCGAACTGACCCGGCTCGCCGAGGGACTGGCGGGCGTGGCGGACGGTCTGGTCCTGGTCGGCGACTTCAACGACGGCGGCCCGGGCCCGGCGCGCACGCTCGGCATGCTCGACGCCTGGACCGAGACGCACGGTCCCGACGACCACTCCCCCACCTTCGACCCCCGCGTCAATCCGCTGGCCGCCGTCTCGTCCCTGACCGGCCGTGTCTCCCGCCTCGACCGGGTCCTCGTCCGCCCCGGCGCCGGGCCGCGCGTCACGGGCGCCGCGCTGCTCGGCGACACACCCGCCGCTGACGGCTTGTACATCTCCGACCACTACGGAGTCGCCGCCGACCTGCACGTCGGCATCGGCACACCCGTCGACGTGCTCGACATGCTCGACGTGGCGCCGTCACCGCGTACGGCGCTGGCGTGGGTTCCGCCGCGCGAGCTGTGGCCGGCGCTTCAGGAGGTGCGCCGGGACCACGACGTGCAGATCCGGCGCTGGCCGCCGCACGTCAATCTGCTGTTCGGGTTCGTTCCCGAGTCGGACTTCGAGCGGGCGGCGCCGCTGCTCGCCACGGCCGCACGGCAGGTCGCGCCGTTCACGGCCCGGCTGGAGGGACTGCACAGCTTCGGGCACCGGCAGGACGCCACCGTGTGGCTGGACCCCGCCGCTGCCGACGAGACGCCGTGGGCGGAGCTGTGGCAGGCGCTCGTGCGGCGCTTCCCGCGCTGCCGTGGACGCCATGACGGGTTCACCCCGCATCTGAGCCTCGGCCGGACCGATGACCCGCACGCCGTCGCCGTCGACTGCGCGGCCCGCCTCTCCCCCGTGACCGCGCGGGTCGGTGAGCTGGTCCTGCTGTCCCGGCGGGCGGACGAACCGATGCGTCCGCGTGCCACCGTCGCCCTCGGCACCGGCGAGCTGCGGTGGCTTCCCGAGCCGGCGGTCGGACGGCCCGACCGGGGACGGGAGGACTGGGCCGCGCCCGCCGCCCGCGCGGGCGTCCTGCCCGCCGCGGACGACGCGACGGCCGAGCGGGTCGTGCGGCGCCTGACGGACCTGCTCGGCGAGGGGGTCGTCCACCTCGCCGGGTCGCGGCGCATGGGCTGCGCGCTCGACGGGTCCGACCTGGATGTCGTCGCGGCACTGCCCGGCACGGTGGACCTCACGGCGGTACGGGACCGGGTCGCGGCGGCGCTGCCGGGCGCCGAGCGGGTGCGGGAGGTCGTCGGCGCGCGGGTGCCGGGTCTGCGATTCCACGTCGAGGGACTCGACGTGGACCTGGTGGTCGTGGCCACGGGGCCGGTGCCCGCGCACGACGCGGTGGCCCGGCGGGCGGAGTTGGGTGAGGCCGCGTCGGTCGCGCTGAGTGCCGTGTCCGACGCGGACGCCGTCCTGGCGGCCGTCGGCGCGCGTCGGGCGCCCCTGTTCGCTGAGCTGGCGCGCGGCGTGAAGGCGTGGGCGAGGGCGCGCGGGCTGGACGCGGCGCCGTTCGGCGGGCTGCCCGGGGTGGCCTGGGCGGTGCTCGCCGCCCGTACGGTCCTGGAGTCACCGGACGTCACGGACTCCGGTGAGCTGCTACGACGGTTCTTCGGCACGTGGGCCGCATGGGACTGGAGAGAACCCGCCACCCTCGCCGGGGACAGCCACGACGTCGGCGGGACTCTCGCCGGGGACAGCCACGATGTCGGCGGGACTCTCGCCGGAGACGGCCACGAGACCCGTGGGGCCCTCGCCGGGGGCGGCCACGAGACCCGTGGGGCCCTGACCGTGATGACGCCGAGCACTCCCGTGCGGTCCTGCACCGGACAGGTCGGCCCGGGCGGGCGGGACCTGCTGAGCCAGGAGTTCTACCACGCCTGGGAGACCGTGGAGGCCAATGCCGGGTCGGCTACCGGTCCGTGGCCCGAGCTGCTGTCCCCGCCGCCCCTGCACCGGCGGCACGCCGCATGGGCCCTCGTGACGATCCTGCCTCGGCGGGCGGAGGACTTCGACGCGCTGAACGGACGTGTGCGCGGGCGTATGCGAGCACTGCTCGGCGCGCTGGAGGAGGCCGGGGTGGAGGACGCGCATGCCTGGCCGCGCGTACTGGTCCCCGCCCCCGCGGCCGGCAAGGGAGTGTCGTACGCGATCGGGCTCGGGCGCACACCACTCACCGCGGAGCGGCTCGCGGACATCGCCGGCCGGTGGGGCGCGGGTCTGCCGGGGGTGGAGGTGGCGCGCGTCGAGGGCGGGGAGGTTCCCACGCTGCGGTGAGGTGAGGTCACCGTGCCTCGAACCCTCGGACCGCCCGCTGTCGTTGTCACCGCGACGGCTTCGCAGCACACGCGGCCGATGATCGGGCCGCGGCCTTCGCTCGGTACCGCCCCGGTGTCGTACCGAACTCCCGCTCGAAGGCGTGTGAGAGTGCGTACGGGCTGCCGTAGCCGACGCGGCCTGCGATGGCGGCCAGGGTGTCCGGGGTGTCTCGGAGCAGGGTGGCGGCACGGATCACGCGCCACCAGGTGAGGTACGCCATCGGAGGGCGGCCGACCAGGGTGGTGAACCGGCGCGCCAGGGTGGGACGGGATACGCCCGCCTCCGCGGCCAGGCGGTCGTTGGTCCACGGGGCGGCCGGGTCAGCGTGCAGCGCCCGCAGGGCGGCGGCGGTCACCGGGTCGCCCAGTGCGCTGGGCCAGGCTCCGCCGGTGTTGTCGCTCATCCAGGAGCGGATCATGTAGACGAGGAGGAGGTCGAGCAGGTTCGGAAGCGCAACCCCGGAGCCGGGCCGTGTCTCGTCCAGCTCACCGGCGAGCAGGTCGATCGCGGCACGGAGTTCGAGGTGGCTGCCCACACGGCTGGGAAGGTGGACGACCTCGGGCAGTTCCGCCAGGAGCGGGTGCAGGCGGCTGCAGTCGAGCCGGTACTTGCCACAGAGCATCTCCGCCTCGCAAGGACCCGGCCGGGCTCGCGGTCCCGCCTGCGCAAACCACTGCTCGAAGGACACCGCCTTCGCCGTCGCCGCCGCGTCGACCGGGGAATCGGCGATCACATGGCCCGCGCCGTGGGGCAGCAGCACCGCGTCACCCACACCGAGGGACACCGGGGCGCCGCCGTCGGGCAGCAGCCAGCAACTGCCCTTCAGGACGACATGGAAGCCCGCGCCGTCGTACGGGTCCAGCCGCGCGCACCAACTCCCGCTCGTCCGAACCCGGTTGGACGAGGGGTGCCCGAGGCGCACGGCGGAGATCGCGTCGCTGACCACATCCATCCCCGCAGGGTATCTCTTGTATATGGCATGAGACGGATGCGTATTTCCATGAGCAGGACAGGCATTGAGAGGATCGTCCGGCCTTCCTAGGCTCGAACGCATGACGAACGAGAGTGTGCAGAGCATCGTGCTGGGGGATGTCGAGGTCATCCGGGTAGTCGAGTGGCAGGGGCCGTTCCTGCCTGCCTCCGACCTGGTTCCTGAAGTTCCCGCAGATGTGTGGAAGGACAACGAGGACTGGCTGGCGCCGGACCACTGGGAGCCGGACAGCGGCCGGACGGTGCTCACGCTGCAGACCTGGGTGCTGCGCAGCGGTGGGCGGACCGTCCTGATCGACACGGGAGTGGGCAACGGGCGCGAGCGACCGGGCACGCCGCCGTTCCACCACTGGCAGGGTGATTTCCTCGGCCTCCTGGCGAGGGCGGATGTTCGTCCGCAGGATGTCGACGTCGTCGTCAACACCCACCTCCACGTCGACCACGTCGGCTGGAACACCGTTGACGCGGACGGGGAGTGGGTCCCGACGTTCCCCAACGCCCAGTACCTCGTTCCGGCCGCCGACGACTTCCATTTCGGTCCGGACAACGCGTACGAGAACGGCCGCCAGGAGGACAGCCGTCTGATCTACGAGGAGTGCATCGCGCCCGTCCACCGGGCCGGACAGGCCGTGCTGTGGGACGGCCTCCACCGCATCGACGACCACCTCACCCTGGAGTCGGCGCCCGGCCACACCCCCGGCTCGTCCGTGCTGAGACTCGCGTCCGGGAGCGACCGGGCGGTCTTCGCGGGAGATCTGCTGCACAGCCCGGTGCAGGTCCTCCACGCCTCCTGCAACAGCGCCGCCTGCCAGGCCCCTGAACAGGCGGCGGCCAGCCGCCTTCGGATTCTCGGGCGGGCGGCCGACGAACGTGAGTTGCTGGTCCCCGCGCACTTCGGTGGTGCGGGTGCCGTGGAAGTCCGACGGGAGGGCGGCGGGTTCGCCCTCGGCCCGTGGGCGGCAGCCGGCTGACGACCGACCACTGCCCGCCAACTGCTGCGGCACCCGTCCTCGGGCGGGTGCCGCAGCAGTTGGCGGGCACTCCAGCACCAGGGGTCCGCCCTGGCCCCAGGCGTCTCATCATCTGGCAGCCAGTTCACTCATCTGAATCGACGGTGTCGGCCCCTCCCTGGAGATCCAGATCAAGTAAGCGCTGCACGACCCCTTTCGCACTCCTGAGTGCCGTGGCATGCTCACCGAACTCAACGCACCTCTGAACTTCGTTCACATCCATGAAAAGACGCATGGGAAGACGGAGCGAGTATGAGAGACGCGCACACGGCCGCCATGGGTGACCGGAATGACATGGGCATGACCAGACGGGCCCTGCTGGGGAGCGCCGTCGTCGTAGCGGCCGGCTCCGGTACCGCCTCGGCAGCCGACTCGGCGACCGCGACGGCCAACACCCCACTCCTCTGGCGGGAGTTCAGGCACTCGCCCTTCACCCACCCGCAGATCCCGTACATCGGCCGAGCCGGCTGCCGCGCCGGGGCGGTCCGCCTCCCCCGCCGCCCCGCCGTCGCCGACGTACGCGACTTCGGCGCCGTGGCGGACGGCAGGACCGACTCCGCCCCCGCGATCAACCGTGCCATCGCCGCAGCCGGCCGGGCCGGCGGTGGCACGGTCACCATCCCGCCCGGCACGTTCCGGATCGACGACGTGATCCGTGTGGACCACTCGAACGTGACCCTCAAGGGCGCCGGCAGCGGCCGTACGACGCTGTACGCGACGAAGAACCTCACCGAACTGATCGGCGCGTACGGCTCCCGCTACGGCGGCGACAAGTCGGGCTGGTCATGGGCGGGCGGGCTGATCTGGCTGGCCCCGAGGGCCCGTTGGGCTTCGCTCGTCTCCGCGATCAGGGCCAAGGCATGGCCCTTCGAGGGCTGGACGGGCAACAGACGCGACGAGTGGCGCCCGCTCACGGCGATCGTCCCGGCGCGGCAGGGCTCATGGACGATAACGGTGACGGACGCTTCGTCGCTGCGCCCGGGCGCCCTGGTCCTCCTCCGCCTCGCCGACGACGCGGAGCACTCACTCCTGGAGCACATGTGCGGCGGCGGCCCCGGACCGGAGAGCTATCCCTGGGGCGACAAGACGAAACTGACGTCGTACGTCCCCTACGAATGGCCCGTCCGCATCGCGCGGATCCGCGGTCGCAAGGTCACCCTCGAACGCCCGCTCCCGCTCGACGTACGCCCGGAGTGGAGCCCTCGACTGACCACGCATATACGGGAGTTGACGGGCTCGGGGGTCGAGGGCCTGACCCTGGAGGCGACGGAGACACCGCAGCAGCCGCATCTGCTGGACAAGGGGTACAACGGCGTCGTCCTCCAGTGCGCCTACGACTGCTGGGTGGACGACGTGACGGTCCGCCACGTCGACAACGGCTTCGGCCTCGTGTCCGCATCCGCGTGCACCCTGCTCCGTACACGTGTCACCGGCCGCGGCTCCCATCACCCCTACTTCTGCCGCGAGGGGTCGCACGACAACCTCATCGAGGACTTCACGATCGAGGAGCGCACCAGCCCCGCGCCCCCGAACACCCAACTGCACGGCATCAACGTAGAGGGACTGTCCTCGTACAACGTCTGGTCGCGCGGTGACATGCGGACGGGCACCTTCGACAGCCACCGCGGCCTGCCCTTCGCCAATGTCCGCACCGACATCACCGTGAACAACAACGGCCGCCACGGTGGTGACGCGAGTGCCGGCCCGCTCTTCGGCGCCCGCTTCACGCACTGGAACATCCGCGTCACCAACGACCGGGCCGGGCTGGTCAAGATCGATGCCCTGGCGCCGTACTCCGCCACCGTCGGCGTCAACACGGTCAGGGAGTTCGACCAGATCGACGGCCCCGACTTCACGGGTGACCTGCACACGCGCCTGGAGCTGTACGGCAGCCGGCGCGCGGTACGGCCGTCGAACCTGCACGCGGCGCAGCGCGAGCTGAGGCGCGCGCCCGGCGCCTAGTCCGCCACGCGCCGGAAGCCACATCTCTCCCGCGTCTGTCCTCGGACCGAGCCGCCGAGGACCCGAATCACCCGGGACACGAATCACCGAACCGTACGTTCACCTGCACGAACGGAGTGGACTGATGAGCGCACGAGCACGCCTGAACGTCCTCCTGGTGGCCCTGGCCGCGTTCACCGCCGGTGCCCTCCCCACCGCCTCGGCGCAGCCGGCGCCACATCCCGCGCCCAGGGTGGCGCACACCGCCGTACTGGACGGCTTCCGTCTCCAGCAGACCAAGCTCCGTCTTGATCGCGGCGACCCCCGACTGCGCCGGTCCGTCGCGGTGTTGACGGACCGCGCCGACCGGTGGCTGGGCCAGGGACCCTGGACGGTCGTCGACAAGCCCAGGCCCGCGCCGGGCGGCGACGTCCACGACTACCTCAGCCAGGCCCCGTACTGGTGGCCCTCCCAGTCCCCGACCACCGACAACCCCTGGGGCTGCCCGTACGTGCAGCGCGACGGCGAGCGCAACCCCGAGGTCGACTCCGGCACCGACCGCCAGGACGTCGAGAAGACCTTCGACGCCGCGTACGATCTCTCCCTCGCCTGGTACTACACCGGAAAGAAGCGGTACGCCGAGAAGGCCGGGCAGGTACTGCGCACCTGGTTCCTCGACCCGGCCACGAGGATGAACCCGAACCTCGACCACGCGCAGTTCATTCCCTGCAAGTTCGACGGTCGCGCCATCGGCATCATCGACTTCTCGCAGTCCTTCACCAGCGTCCTCGACGCACTCGCCCTGCTGGACACCGGCGCCCCGGGCTGGACCAGGACGGACCGCACCGGCATGGCGAAGTGGAACTCCGACTTCCTCGGCTGGCTCAGGAACAGCGACTTCGGCAAGGAGGAGGGCGCCGCCACCAACAACCACGGCGTCTTCTTCGACATGCAGCTCGCCGGCCTCGCCTACGCGACCGGCGACCGGGAGCTGGCCCGCCGAACGGTCCTGGACGCCCGGAGCAGGCGCATCGCACCGCAGGTCGCGTCCGACGGCAGCCAGCCCCAGGAACTGACGCGGACCAGGAGTTGGCACTACTCGACCTTCTCCCTGGTCGCCCACACCCGGCTCGCGGCCATCGGCCGGCACGTCGGCGTGAATCTGTGGACGTACCGGGGTCCGGACGGGCAGAGCCTGTTCAAGGCGGTTGACTATCTACTGCCCGCCGCGACGGCATCCGCCGCCTGGCCGCATCCGGAACTCGAATTCCACCGGTACGCGGCGACCGACATCGTCCACGCGGCCGCCGATGCCGGAGACACCCGGGCGCGCAAGGCGGTTGCGCTGCTGGAGGAACCGCCCGGGGGCGACCTGTGGAGCCTGCGTCCGGCGCCGGAGCAGCTGGATTCCATCGCGCAGTCCGGCTGACTCCGCCGCTTCACAGGTGACTCCTCCCGCGGAGCCCTTCCTGACGCTATGTCAGGTCAGGTGCAGCGCCGACCAGGCCGCGTCGTCGAGGGCCAGGTGGCGGTCGAGGGTGTCGCGGGTCAGGACGGTGGGGACGTCCTCCCGGGTACCGAGTGTCGCGGCGGCCGCCAGGTGGCCCAGGCGCAGTCCGCTCGCGGGGGTGCGGCCTTCCAGGAGTGCCGCGAGGTAGCCGGCGGCGAAGGCGTCACCGGCTCCGACGCGTTCGACGACACGGGTGGCCGGCGTGGGGACGAAGGTCTCCTCGCCGCCGGTGCCGTACACCGTCGCTCCGTGCCCGGCGTCCTTGACGACCAGTACCGGGCCGGGCCCGAGGAAGTCGCGGACCTCGCGCGCCGTGCGGGTGCCCCAGAGGGTCTCGGCCTCGTCGCGTCCGACGAACACGAGGTCGGCGCCGCGGGCGAGGTCCCTCAGCACGGGGGCGGCGTCGGCCGGGCGGTGCCGCCACAGGGCCGGGCGGTGGTTGACGTCGAAGGAGATGACCGGCCCGGGGACGGCCCGCCGGGTGACGAGGTGGGTGACCAGGTCCGCGCAGCTGTCCGACAGTGCCGCGGTGATGCCGGACAGGTGCAGCACGCGGGCCCGGTGGAGCATCGGAAGGCTCGCCAGGCCGGGGTTCATGGCGGTGGCGGCGGAGTCCCGGCGGTAGTAGTAGGTGCCGGTGCCGTCGGGTCCGGTGTCCTTGAAGTAGACGCCGGTCGGCCGCCCCGGGTCCGTCTCGACGGCGGAGACGTCGACGCCGCGGGAGGTGAGGTCCTCCAGGACGCGCCGTCCGAGCGGATCGTCGCCCACCCTGCCCAGCCAGCCGGCGCTGTGCCCCAGGGCGACCAGGGCACAGGCCACGTTGGACTCCGCTCCGCCCACGCTCAGCGCCAGTGCTCTCTGGTGCACGAGGGGCCGGGCGTCCGGGGGGCTGAGTACGGCCATGGTCTCTCCGACGCACACCACGTCGGCCCGGGGTCCGGAGCCGGACGGCGCGCGCGGAGATGGAGGCGGGATGCGCACGGGGGTTCCTTCCGCGGGTTTTCGGCACAGCTGGGTCAGGACGGAAGGAAGGCCCCTCAGGTGTCGAGGACGCGGTGCAGGAACTGCTGGGTGCGCTGTTCGGCCGGACTGCCGAAGACCTGCTCGGGCGAGCCCTGTTCGAGGACGACACCGCCGTCCATGAACACGACGCGGTCGGCGGTGTCCTTGGCGAAGCGCATCTCGTGGGTGACGACGACCATCGTCATGCCGTCCTCGGCGAGGGAACGCATGACGCCGGTGACCTCGCCGACGAGTTCGGGGTCGAGGGCGGAGGTCGGTTCGTCGAAGAACATGATCGCGGGGTCCATGGCGAGCGCCCGGGCGATGGCGACGCGCTGCTGCTGTCCACCGGAGAGCTGTGCGGGGTAGGCGTCGGCCTTGTCGGCGAGCCCGACCCGGGTCAGGGCGGCCCGGCCACGCTCCTCGGCCTGCGCGCGCGAGAGCTTCCTGACCTTCAGCAGGGCGAGGGTGACGTTGCCCAGCGCGGTCTTGTGGGGGAAGAGGTTGAACTGCTGGAAGACCATCCCGACGTGCCCGAAGATCTCGGGGGCGCGCTTGCGGTCGTGCAGGGGGACACCGCCCACCCACACCTCGCCGCTGTCCGCGCGCTCCAGGTCGCACATGATCCGCAGCAGGGTGCTCTTGCCGGAGCCGCTGGCGCCGATGAGGACGACGACCTCGCCCGGCTCCACGTCGATGTCGACGCCCTTGAGGACCTCGAGTTCGCCGAAGCGCTTGTGCACGCCGGACAGGGCGATCCGTGAGGTGGTCACCGCCTTCTGCTGGGCGGCGGGGTCGGTGATCATCATGCGGTGACAGCCTTTCGCTCCATGTGCCGCACGAGCAGCGACAGCGGGTAGCAGATGAGGAAGTACAGGGCGGCGACGGCGGCGTAGGACGTGGCCGGGTCTCCCACCCGGTCGATGACGGCCTGTCCCTGGCGGACCAGTTCGACGTAGCCGATCACCACGGCGATCGAGGTGTCCTTGATCAGGGAGAGGTACTGGCCGACCAGCGGGGGAAGGACGATCGCCCGGGTCTGGGGGAGGATGACGCTCAGGAACGTCCGGGCGCGGGGCAGGCCCAGCACCCGCGCCGCCTCCCACTGGCCGCGGGGCACCGCCTCGATGCCGGCCCGGAAGATCTCCGCGATGTAGGCGCCCTGGTAGAGGGTGAGGGCGAGCAGGGCCGCGCCGAAGACGGTGATGCCCATCAGGCCCAGGTAGGCCGCGCCGAAGTAGAGGAAGAGCATCTGGATGAGCAGCGGTGTGCCGCGGAAGACCTCCAGGTAGCCCCGGGCGAGCTGGGCGAGGACCGGGATGCGGCTGGTGCGGATGGCCGCGACGGCCAGTCCGAGGAGCGTTCCGGTGGCGATCGCCGCGATCGACAGCAGTACGGTGGCCCACAGCCCGGAGATGTACAGCTCGCGGTTGGACCAGATGACCGGCCAGTCCATCAGGCCTCCTTCCGGACGGGACCCGTGGGACGGGCCGGCAGCAGACGGCGTACGGCGTCCAGCGGGCGAGGCCGCGCGGAGGGGCGCAGCGGAGGTTTGAACGCGACGCGTCCGACGAGCCCGGCCACGAGGACGACCGCGTTGGTGAGGACCAGGTAGAGCACCGCGGCGATGCCGAAGACCTGCACGGTCAGCAGACTGCGGGAGTTGATGACCATCGCTGTGCCGGTCAGCTCGGGGACGGAGATGGCGGACAGCAGCGACGAGCCCAGGATGATCTGGACCAGTTGGTTCACCACGGCGGGGTAGACGTTGCGCAGGGCCTGCGGGAGCACCACGTACAGGAAGGTGCGCACCGGGCTCAGGGCCAGCACCCGGGCGGCTTCGCGCTGGCCGCGCGGCACGGCCTGGATGCCGGCGCGGAAGATCTCGGTGAGGTACGCGCCGACGTTCACGCCGAGGGCGAGCACTCCCGCCTGCACCGGGCTCAGCCGAAGGCCGGCCGACGGCAGCGCGAAGTAGGCGACGAACATCTGCAGCAGCACGGGCGTGTTGCGGATGACCTCGACGTAGGCAGCGGCGGGCGCGCGCAGCACCACGGAGCGGGATCGGCGGGCGAGCGCGCCGAGCAGACCGAGGACGAACGCGAGCGCGAAGGCCTCGAGCGACAGCTTCAGGGACAGCCAGGCCGCGTCGAGATAGGTGGGCCAGTCCCGGAGGGCATAGCTCCAGTCAACGAACATGGGACTCCTCCACAGGGCGGCGGCAGGGGGGCCGCCGCCCGGCCGGGACTCAGTAGGACGGGTTGAGCGGGAAGACGCGGTCCACGCCGAACCACTTCTTGTAGAGCGCGTTGGCCTGCCCCGAGGTGTTGAACTCGCGCAGCCATGTGTCGACCCACTGCAGCCAGGTGGCGTCGCCCAGCGGAACGCCGATGCCGTTGTACTCCAGCGGTACGACGGAGTCCTTGGTGACCTTGAGGGAGGGATCCTGCTTGGCCTGGAAGTTGAGGAAGTTGGAGTCCTCGACCATGGCGTCGGCCTGACCCTGCTTGACGGCGAGCACGGCGGCGGAGGAGGTGTCGTACTCCTGGATCTTCGCCTGGGGGTTGCCGGCCTTGACCGCGTCGCCGTTGGTGGATCCCTTGGTCACCGCGACCGTCTTGCCCGAGAGGTCCTTCAGGGTGGAGATGCCGCTGGCCTTCTTCACCAGCATCACCTCGCCCGCGACGATGTAGGGGTCGCTGAAGGCGACCTGCTTCGCCCGCTCGGCCGTGGTCGTGAAGTTGCAGACCACCGCGTCGACCTTCTTGGTCTGCAGGTTGGGAATGCGGTTGGCGGACGTGGTGTCGACGATCTTGACCTTGACGCCGAGCGCGGTGGCCATGGCGGTGGCGACGTCGACGTCGAAGCCCTGCGGCTTGTTGTTCTTGTCCATCGAGCCGAACGGCGGGAACGTCAGGCAGCTGGCGACGTTGAGGGTGCCGCGCCTGATGACTTCCTGGAGCGTCGACGACTGCTGGTTCGCAGCCGAGGTACCGCTGCTGGAGCTGCAGGCGGCGAGCGATGCGACGGCGGTCACACCGATACAAATCGCCATCAGAGAGCGGGTACCGTGACGAAGTCTCATCACATGCATTCCCTTCCGGGAGGGTTTGAGGGTGGGCCTGAGCGGCCGGAGGGAGTTTTGCAGTGCAGAACATCGTTTCGCATTGCGCTGCGTTGCGGAGAAGCTAGCCCGGGGCACCACAGCAGTCAACGGCGGATTTCAATATGTAACATTCCGTTTTGCAATGCAGTACGGTACGGTCCCCGGGTGACTACTGACGCCCCCGAGGCCCGGCGCAACGCCTCGTCGTCCCTGCGGCGCGCGCTGAGCATCCTGATGTACCTGGCCGAGGACGACAGCCATCCACAGGGGACCTCGCTCACCCACCTGGCGGACGGTCTGCAGATGAGCAAGAGCACCGTGCTGCGGCTCGTCGGCCCGCTGCGGGACAACCGACTCGTGGACCAGGATCCGGAGAGCGGCCATTACCGGCTGGGGCCGCAGAACGCGCTGCTCGGGCAGCTCTACCTGGAGCGGCTCGACATCCGGCGCACGGCATCGCCGCTGCTGCACGCGCTCGCCCATGAGGTGCGCGAAGCCGTGCACCTGGTCAGCTTCGACCCTCCCGAGATCGTCTACATCGACAAGGTCGAGAGCCCCCAGGCCGTACGCATGCACTCCCGCATCGGCGGGCGCCAGCCGGCCTACTGCACGGCCACCGGCAAGGCGTTCCTGGCGCACGCCGCGGACGACGTCCTGGACAAGGTGATGGTGGCCGGCATGCCCGCACGCACCCCGGCCACCATCACCTCACCCGAGCAACTGCACGCCGAGCTCGCCCGCATCCGTGAACGCGGCTACGCCGTCGACGACGTGGAGAACGAACGCGACATCCGCTGCGTGGCCGCACCCGCGTTCAACCACAGCGGGGCCGTCGTGACGGCGGTGAGCATCTCCGGCCCGGCCTCCCGCGTGACCCACGACCGTCTCGCGGAGATCGGCAGGCAGGTCACCGAGACGGCCCGGGCCCTCACCGACCGGCTGGGCGGAGTCGTTCCGACGCAGGTCAGTGGAGAATGACCCGATCCTGCCGCGCGGACTCGAAGAGTTCCTCGGACACGGCCCGTACCGTGTCGACCACCACCGGGGCCACCAGTTCCAGCGAGGAGCGGCCGTCCCCGACCACGGATATGGCCCCGACCGGCCCGTCCGGTCCGCGCAGGGCGAGGCCGACGCAGCCGAGGTCGGGGAAGCACTCCCCGCGGTCGATCGCCAGTCCGTTGCGGCGGCGCACCATGCCGAGTTCCCGGTGCAGCTGGTCGAGGCTGCCGATGCTGTGCCGGGTGCGGCACTCGATCGGCTGCGCGTACCGGGCGTCGATCTCCTCGGGGCTCAGCCAGGCCAGCATGGCCTTGCCGAGTCCGGTGCAGTGCGCGACGGCCCGGCCCCCGACCCTCGACGGGATGTCCACCGCGGCCCGGCCTCCCACCTTGTCCAGGTAGTAGACCTCCGGCCCGTCCAGCACCGCCAGGTGGACGACCATCCTGGTGCGGACGGCCAGTTCCAGAAGGTGCGGCGCGGCGGCGGCCCGCAGCGCGCTGTGGCCGATCTCCCGTCCGCCGAGGCCGAGCGCCCGCCTTCCCAGGGTGTATCCGGCCACGGTATGGCGCAGCCAATCCAGACGGACCAACTGGTCCAGTATCCGATGGGTGGTCGAGCGGGGCAGTTGCGTCCGACGGGAGACCGTTTCAAGTGTCAAATGGGTCTGCGGACGTTCGAAAAGGTCCATGATCAGCGTCACGCGCTCCATCATCGACGGAGGCAGTGCCTGCCCCTCGACCTCGGACGATCGCGGACTCAGGCGAAGGGCAGACGTCATCGTCGGTGCCTCTCTGCTCAAACTGAAATCAATTCTAGTTCGGCGCCGTCGTCAACGTACCAACGCTCCGGGCCGCAGAGAAAGAGTCGTGCACCGACTTATTGGGGCGATCGGTCTATTCTTGGGAGGGGCGCAAAAACGTACCGCTCCCCGGAAGAGATCTTCCGGGGAGCGGTACGTCCTGTCGGCCTCAGCCGTGCGTGAGGTCCAGGGCGATGTCCACGATCATGTCCTCCTGGCCGCCGACCAGTCCGCGCCTGCCGACCTCCTCCAGGATGGTGCGGGCGTCGAGCCCGTACTGTTCCGCCGCGGCCTCGGCGTGGCGCAGGAAGCTGGAGTAGGCGCCGGCGTAACCGAGGGTGAGGGTTTCCCGGTCGACGCGTACCGGGCGGTCCTGCAGCGGGCGCACCAGGTCCTCGGCGGCGTCCTGGAGGGCGTAGAGGTCGCAGTCGTGCTTCCAGCCGTAGAGGTTGGCGACGGCCACGAAGGGTTCGATCGGGCAGTTGCCCGCTCCCGCGCCCTGTCCCGCGAGGGACGCGTCCACCCGGGTCACCCCCTCCTCCACCGCGACCACGGAGTTGGCCACCGAGAGGGAGAGGTTCTCGTGCGCGTGGATGCCGATCTGGGTGTCCGGGTCGAGTACGTCCCGGTAGGCGCGGATGCGGTCGCGGACCCCGTCCATGGTGAGCCGGCCGCCGGAGTCGGTGACATACACGCAGTGGGCACCGTAGGACTCCATCAGCTTGGCCTGCCCGGCCAGGACGTCCGGGGGCGCCATGTGACTCATCATCAGGAAGCCGGAGACGTCCATGCCGAGGTCACGGGCGGTGTGGATGTGCTGGGCCGCGACGTCCGCCTCGGTGCAGTGGGTGGCGATGCGCACCGAGCGGACTCCGAGGGAGTAGGCCCGCTCGAGTTCGGCGATGGTGCCGATGCCGGGCAGCAGCAGGGAGGTGAGGACGGCACGGTCGATGGCGTCGGCGGCTGCCTCGATCCACTCCCAGTCGGTGTTGCTGCCGGGCCCGTAGTTGAGGCTGCCGCCGGCCAGACCGTCGCCGTGGGCGACCTCGATCGCGTCCACGCCCGCCCGGTCGAGGGCGGCGGAGATCCGGCCCACGAACTCGGGCGTGATCCGGTGCCGGATGGCGTGCATGCCGTCCCGGAGGGTGACGTCCTGCATGTAGAGCCTGCGGGTGGCGGTCACTGGGTCACCTCGGTGGTCAGTCGCCGGGCGATGCGCTCGGCGACCCGCAGGGCGGCCGAGGTCATGATGTCGAGGTTGCCGGCGTAGGCGGGCAGGTAGTGCGCGGCGCCCTCCACTTCGAGGAAGACGGAGACCTTGGTGGTGGGCCGCTCGGAGGTGCCCTCGGGCAGGAGGGTGTGGATCGGATCGCCCACGGGGACCGGGGTGAACTGGACCTGCTGCTTCAGCCGGTAGCCGGGCACGTACTCGGCGACCGCGGCCACCATCTCCGTCACGGAGGTGCGGATCGCGTCGTGATCCGCGTCGCCGATCAGGCAGTACACCGTGTCCCGCATGATCAGCGGCGGTTCGGCCGGGTTCAGGACGATGATCGCCTTGCCCCGGCGGGCGCCGCCCACCTTCTCGATGGCGCCCGCCGTGGTCTCGGTGAACTCGTCGATGTTGGCCCGGGTGCCGGGTCCGGCCGACTTCGAGGCGATCGACGCGACGATCTCGGCGTAGGGCACCGGGGTGACACGGCTGACCGCGTGGACGATCGGGATGGTCGCCTGGCCGCCGCAGGTGACCATGTTGAGGTTGCCGACACCGTTGTCCACAGCGTTGTCGGCCGCGTCCAGTTGCTCGTCCAGGTTCACCGGTGGCACGACGTACGGACCGATGGCCGCCGGGGTGAGGTCGACCAGGCGCTTGCCGTAGGGCGCGAGCTTCTTGGCGTTCTCGACATGGGCCTTCGCGGAGGTGGCGTCGAAGACGATCTCGATGTCGTCGAAGCCGGGCATGCGGATCAGACCGTCCACGCCCTCGTGTGTGACGGGCACCTTCAGGCGGGCGGCGCGTGCCAGGCCGTCCGAGTCCGGGTCGATGCCCACCAGCGCGGCCATCTCCAGGGTGTCGGACAGCCGCAGCACCTTGATCATCAGGTCGGTGCCGATGTTGCCGGAGCCGATAACGGCCACCTTGGTCTTCGTCATCCGTGCTCCTTGATTTCGTCGGAGTCGTCGGGATCCTTGGCCTTCTCCGGGTCGTTGGCCTTCTCCGGGTCCTTGGGCGAGAAGGTCGCCGTCACCGGGCCCAGGCCCGACATCTCGGCCCGTACCTCGGTGCCCGGCGGGGTGGGGACGAGCGGTCCGAGGGCTCCGGAGAGCACGACCTGTCCGGCGCGCAGCGGATCGCCGAACTCCCGGGCGGTGCGAGCCAGCCACAGCAGCGCGGCGAGGGGGTCGCCCAGACAGGCCGCGCCGTCGCCCTCGGACGCGAGCACGCCGTCGGCGTACAACCGCATGGTCACGTCCCGGGGTTCGAACTCCGACAGCCCGACCCGCTGCCGGCCGAGGACGAACAGGCCGCTGGACGCGTTGTCGGCGACCGTGTCCGTGATCGCGATGTCCCAGTCGGCCACTCTGCTGTCCACGATCTCCAGCGCGGCCACCGCGTGTCCGACCGCCGACCTGACCCGCTCGAGGTCGAGGTCGGCGTCGTCCAGATCGGCGGCGAGCAGGAACGCGATCTCCGCCTCCACCCTCGGCTGGAGCAGCCGGTCACTGGGGACGGCCGGCAGATCGGTGACGTCCATGTCGTCCAGCAGGACCCCGAAGTCGGGCCGGTCGACCCCGACCTGTCGCTGCACCGACTCGGACGTCAGCCCGATCTTGCGGCCGACGACCCGTGCCCCGGCGGCGATGCGGTCGCCGACGACACGCTGCTGAACGGCGTACGCGAGGCCGATGTCCCGCGTGCCGAGCAGGTCGCGCACGGGTGCGCACGGCTTTCCGTCCCGGGCCGCGCCCGCGAGTCGCGCGGCTGCCTCGGCCACGGCGGCCGCACGGTCCGCGGCGGCCTTCGGTTCCCAAACGTCTGTCATTCCCATCCTCAACTCGTGCCTGTCTCCAGCCTGGGCGGCCGTCGCCCTGGGCCGTGGGGAAGGTTCCGCTCACCGGGACTGGGAAGCGGGCCGCGGGCGGTCTCGCTGAGCGAGATGGCCGAACAGCACGGCGCAGGCGGCTCGTTACCGTCCTCGGGCGAACCGCCGGCATGCATGAGGAGGTCATGGTGAGCGTCAATGAGGATGCCTACGACGTGATCGTCGTAGGGTCGGGCGGAGGTCTGGTCGGGGCCTATGTCGCTGCGGCACGCGGTCTGCGCACGCTCGTCGTCGAGAAGACCGACCGCGTGGGCGGCACGACGGCGTACTCCGGCGCGGGCCTGTGGTTTCCGGGCTCCGCTCCGCTGCGCCGGGCCGGCCTCGGGGACGACGTGGAGGACGCCCGGGCGTATCTGCGCGACGTCGTCTGCGACCCTTCGCGGGAGGCGCTCCAGGACGCGTATCTGGCGGCCGGGGCCCGGCTGATCGACGAGCTCGAACAGAACCCCTGGTTCCGGTCGTTCGTGCACGGTCCGGTTCCCGACTACTTCACGTCGAGCCCGGGAGCCTCGCCCACCGGGCACAGCGTGTTCCCGCCGCCCCTCGAACTGGTGGAGATCAAGGAGCACGCCGGGCTCGTCCGCAGCTCGCTGCCCACCGAGCGGTGGGGTTTCGACGAGGGCCCGGTCGTCTCCGGCGGCCGTGCGCTGATCGGCAGGGCGCTGGCCGCGTTCCTGGAGACGGGCAACGGCACCCTGCGGCTGAACACCGCGCTGGAGTGCCTGCTCGTCGAGGACGGCAGGGTGGTCGGGATCGAGGCCGTCAGCGAAGGTGAGCCGGTCCGGATCCGGGCCTCACGGGGCGTGCTCCTCGCGGCCGGCGGCTTCGAGCACGACCGCGAGCTGCGCGAGCGGCACCAGTCCCCGCTCACCGGGGAGTGGTCCAACGGCGTCCTGGCCAACACGGGTGACGCCCTGCGCGCGGGCATCGCCGTGGGCGCGGCCACCGACCTGCTCGACGAGGCGTGGCTGGTGCCGGGGCTCGTCCAGCCGGACGGGCTGCCCGTCTTCCACACGGGCACCCGGGGCGGGATCTGGGTCAACGGCGCGGGCGAGCGCTTCGTCAACGAGACGCGGCCGTACGACCAGGCCGGACACGAGATCCTGCGCCTGCACGCCACCACCGGTGTCAGTCACATCCCTGCCCACTGGATCCTCGACCAGCGCCAGGTGGACCGGGACAGCTTCGGCGGGCCGCCCGACGAGCCGGTGCGCCCCGAATGGCTGGAGTCGGGCGCGCTGAAGAAGGCCGACACGCTGGAGGAACTGGCACGGCTGATCGGTGTCCCGTTCGACGCGCTGAGCCGGACCGTCAAGGAGTTCAACGGGTACGCGCAGACCGGGGTCGACGAGATGTTCCACCGCGGTGAGACCGTGTGGGACCAGATGTTCCACCACATCGTCCCCTTCGCCGCCGACCCCCGGCAGAACTTCCCCGCGAAGCCCACGCCCGACTGGCCCAACCCGCTGCTGCTGCCGATCGACACCCCGCCGTTCTACGCCGCGACCGTCGTCCCGGCCGACATCGGCACCAAGGGCGGCCTGAAGACCGACGAACACGCGCGCGTGCTGCGCCCGGACGGCCGGCCGATCGCCGGGCTCTACGCGAGCGGCAACACCGCGGCCGCGATGTCGGGGCGGGTCTATCCCGGCGCGGGGACCCCGATCGGTTCCAGCATGGCCTTCGCCTACCTCGCGGTCCTGGACATCGCCGGCGCGGAGGACTGACCTCACGGCTGTGCCCGGGACGCCACGAGCGTCCCGGGCACAGATGCGCGTTCAGGCCGCGGCGATCAGCCGCGCGGCCAGGCGCAGGTCCGCCTCCCCCTGCTCGGTGGAGATCTCCTCGGTCAGCATGGCCACGAACAGACCCCACCAGCCGTAGACGAGCAGCCGCACCCTGCTGCGGGCGGTCTCCGGGTCCGCACGGCCCCCGAGCAGGCGCAGGATCCTCTGTCCCAGGGCGCTGCGGACGACGTCGATGCGGGCCGGGACGACGCTCGCGTACTCGGTGAACGACGACAGCGCCACCGCGGAGGCCAGCAGGGGGCTGTCGAGCAGCTTCGCACTCAGTGCGATGAGCGTGTGCGCCACCTCGGCCGCGGGGTCCACCGGCTCGTCGACGGTGGCGGCACCCTCACGGCCGCCCTCGCGACCACCCTCCCGGCCCCCGAGGAACTGCTCGATGTGCCATTCGAGGACCGCCAGGAACAGATAGGGCTTGGACGGGAAGTAGCGGTACAGCGTGGCGATCGCGACGCCGGCCTCCTTGGCCACATCGTGCATCTGCACGCTGGCGAGGCCTTCGCGCGCGCCGAGTTCGGAGGCCACGCGCAGGATACGGACCCGGCGGGCGGCTTGGCCCCTCGACATCGGGGCAGCAGGTTGCCGTACTTCTGCGGGTCTCGCCACGTCGTCGTCCCCCAGGTCGTCGGGTGCACTCAGGTGGACTCGGGGCGGGTCAGGAAGGCCAGCACGGCGCTCTCCCAGGCCGCCTTCTGCTCGATCATCGCCCAGTGCCCGCAGTCGGGCAGCACGTGCAGTTCCGCCTTGGGGATGGTGCGCATCGGCAGCAGGGCGTTCTCCAGAGGGGTGACCCGGTCGTCGCGGCCCCAGGTGAGCAGGGTGGGCGCGGTGATCTTGTGGAGGGCGGCCCAGATCGGCTGGTCGGAATGGGCCTGGGCGGCCGTGATCGCGGCCATCGCCTGACGGCCGTAGATCCGGCGGGACGCCTCCAGTGTCTCCGGCTCGGTGGCGCTCGCCCAGCGCTCCTCGATCAGTTCCTCGGTGAGCAGGGCCGGGTCGTGGACCATCGCGCGCAGCCACTGCAGGAGGTTGTCCCGGGTGGGGTTCTCGGCGAACTCCACGAGCAGGTTCAGCCCCTCGCTGGGCGCCGGGGAGAGGATGTTGCGGCCCACGCCGCCGATGGTCACCACCCGCCGGAACAGGTCCTTGTGGGCGACGGCCAGTCCCACGGCGACGAACCCGCCCATGGAGTTGCCGATGACGTCGACGCGGTCGAGGCCGAGGCCGTCGAGGAAGCGCAGCACCGCCTTGGGTCCTGCCGCCATCGGGTTCTCGGCGGTCGGGTCGCTCACCCCGAAGCCGGGGAACTCCAGCGCCAGGCAGCGGAATTGCCGGGCGAGCACGGGCAGGTTGCCCCGGTAGTTGCGCCAGCCGGTCACACCCGGCCCCGACCCGTGCAGCAGGAGCAGCGGGGGCCCGTCACCCGCCTCGTGGTAGCGCAGCGTGCCCTCGTCGGTGCGCAGTTCGCGCAGGGTGTCCTCGTACGAAAGGGAGGTGAGTGTCATGTCTGCACCGTCCCACCCGGGCGGAGCGTGCGGCCCCGTGTCTCCCGATCAGTGGGACGCTCCCGGCGGCGGGGGCGCCGGGCTGTCTACCGTCACGGACATACCGATTGCCGGGGGCCCGACGGGCCGCCCCGGACCTGACCAAATGTGAGGGGAGGGCCTGATGGGTGTTCGCTCACTCGGGTACCTGCGTCTGGAGTCCAACGACCTCGACAGGTGGAAGGCGTTCGGAGCCGACTTCCTCGGCCTGATGCCCGTCGAGGGCGATGCCGAGTCGCTGTCCTTCAGGATGGACGACTACCCGGCCCGGATCGTGGTCTCCGCGGGGGCCCAGAACGGAATGACGGCGCTGGGCTTCGAGGTTCTCGACGAGCGGGAGCTGGCGCGCCTGGTCGCGGACGTCGAGAAGGCCGGCATCAAGGTGACGGCCGGCACCGACGCCGAGGCGGCGCAGCGGAAGGTCACGGGCTTCGTCAAGTTCAACGACCCGGGCGGCAACGCGGTCGAGCTGTTCTACGGCACGGTCCTCGACCATGTGCCCGTGCTCACGCCGCTGGTCTCGAAGTTCGTCACCGGCGACATGGGCTTCGGACACGCCATCGTCTCCGCCGAGGACGCGCGGACCACGTTCGACTTCTATGTGAACGTGCTCGGCTTCATCGAGCGCAACACCATGCGCTCCCCCGCCGGCACGACCTGGTTCATGGGCTGCAACCCCCGCCACCACACGCTCGGTGTCACACCGATGCCGGGTCCCGGGCGGCTGCTGCACTTCATGGTCGAGGCCGCGACCCTGGACGACGTCGGGCGTGCCCTCGACCGGGCCGCCAAGTACGAGGTGCCGATGATGCACTCGCTCGGCAAGCACACCAACGACCGCATGGTGTCGTTCTACGTCTGGTCGCCGGAGAACTACGCCGTCGAGTTCGGCTGGAACGGCCTGAAGGTGCCGGAGCCCGTCCCCGTGTACGAGATCACGGACGGCGCGTTCTGGGGCCACCACTTCACCCCGCCGCCTCAGCCAGCCGGCTGAGGACACGCGCACGGCTGAGCCCCACGGTCCGCGGACCGTGGGGCTCAGCCGTCTCACTCGACGTCGTCTCACTCGACGGTGATCGCGCGCTCCGGGCAGGCCGACTCCCCGTCACGGGCGGCCTGTTCGCGGTCCTGCGGGACTTCCCCGTCGATGGGCAGCGCATAGCCGTCGTCGTCCAGGCGGAAGAGCCCGGGTGCCGCCGCCGCGCACCGCGCGTGCCCCGAGCAGGACGACGTATCGATGGTGATCTTCACGTAACCACTCCTGTTCTACGGCTTGTTGGTCGACCCCGCGTCCACGGTGAACTGGAGTCCCGTGACGTACCGTGCCTCGTCCGAGGCCAGGAACAGGACGGCGTTCGACACGTCCCTCGGTTCCACGAAGGGAGCCAGGGGGTTCATCGCGGCGAGGGCGAACAGCGGCTCCCGCGCGGCGAGTTCCTCGATGGGAACGCCCACGGTGATGCCCGTGTCGCTGACCCCGGTGGGGTGCACGGTGTTCACCCGGATGCGGTGCGGGGCGAGTTCGTTGGACAGGGCCTTCATCAGACCGACCACGCCGTGCTTGGAGGCCACGTAGTGGGCGTACGGCACATGGCCGCGGATTCCGGCGGCCGAGCTGGTGATGACGATCGATCCGCCCTCCCCCGCCTCGATCATCCCGGGGATCGCGGCGCTCGCGGTGTTCCAGGCGCCCTTGAGATTGACGTCGACGACGACGTCCCAGGCCTCCTCGGACAGTTCCCAGGCGGCACCGATGCTCATGACGCCGGCGTTGGCGACGACCACGTCGAGCCGCCCGAACTCCGCCTGTGCCGCGTCGACGGCGGCCCGTACCTCGGCCACCGAGCGGACGTCGGCCTGTACGGCGACACACCGCCTGCCCGTCGCCCGTACCAGCTCCGCCGTCTCCTCCAGCTGTTCCTTCGACGCGAGCGAGTACGGCAGTTCGTCGCTGATGTCGTGGCAGACATCGGTGACGACGATGTCCGCGCCCTCCTCGGCCAGTCGCACGGCATGGGAGCGGCCCTGCCCCCGCGCCGCTCCCGTGATGAGCGCGACCTTGCCCTGCACACGTCCCATGGCGGCCTCAGTCCTTCGTACGGTCGGTCGTCAGTTCCGCGGCGGCCTCGTGCAGCGCGCGCAGCCGGGACTGGAGGAGTTCACGCTCGGCCCGTTCGGACCCGCCGAGTACGGCCAGGCGTGCGTCCGTCTCGGCGATCTCCGCCAGCAGCCGGCCGTGGGCCTCCTCGCGGGTGAGCAGGTCCAGGTCGGTCCAGTCCGAGCGCTCGGACTCCGGACGCCTGCTCATGCGGGGAGGTTGTAGAGGCGGCGGGTGTTCAGTTCCACGATCTGGTGCACCTCGTCGTCGGGGACGTCGGCGAGGACCTCCGCCGCGTAGGCCCGGCTCTTGGGCCAGTAGGAGTCGGAGTGCGGGTAGTCGCACTCCCAGGTGATCTTGTCGATGCCGACGTGGTGCCGTACCTCGACGCCGAACCGGTCGTCGATGAAGCAGCCGTGGAAGTGCCGGTGGAACAGTTCCGAGGGCCGCACGCTCTGGTTGACGTTCTGGTAGAAGCGGTGCCGCTCCCAGGTGCCGTCGCTGCGTTCCAGCAGATACGGGATCCAGCCGATCCCGCCCTCGGACAGCCCGATCTTCAGCTTCGGGTGCTTGTGGAGCACCGGGGAGAACAGCAGATCGGCGGTGGCGTACATCGCGTTGCAGCCGAAGAGGGCGATCGTCACGGCGAACGGGGCCTCCGGGGCCGTCTTCGGCGGCTTGCCCGAGGTGCCGAAGTGCAGACAGAGCGGCAGCCCGGTCTCCTCGGCCGCCGAGAACACCGGGTCCCAGTGGTCGGTGTGGAAGGAGGGCAGACCCCGTGGGGAGGGGTTCTCCGGGAAGGAGATCGCCTTGGCCCCCTTGGCCGCGGTGCGGTGGATCTCGGCGACACAGGCCTCGACGTCCCACAGCGGCAGGATGACCAGGGGGATGAGCCGGCCCGGCGCGGTGGGGCACCACTCGTCCAGCACGAAGTCGTTCCACGCCTGGACGCACAGCCGGGCGAGTTCGCGGTCCTGTCCCTCCAGGAAGACCGTGCCCGCGAAGCCCGGGAAGGACGGGAAGCTCAGGGCGCCCCACACCCCGTCCAGGTCCATGTCACGCAGCCGGGCCTTGGGGTCGTAGCAGCCCGGGATCATCTCGTCGTAGCGCGTCGGTTCGAGTCCGAACTCCTCGGGTGTCTTGCCCGCGACGGCGTTGAGGCCGATGTAGGGGTAGACCCGGCCCTCGTAGACCCATACCTCGGCGGGCGCCTGTCCCTCCCCCCGTGGCTGCTCCACGATGCGCGGTCCGGCCTCGCGGAGCCTCTCGGGCAGCCGGTCGGACCACAGTCGCGGGGGCTCGATCAGATGGTCGTCGGTCGACAGCAACTTCATCCATGGCTGCAGCGGCATCCTTGCGCTCCCTCGGTTCTCGGAGACTCTCTAGCAGCGTGCTGATTGTGTGCACTGATCGTGTCCCACTGAACGGGAGAAGGCGCATTCCCCCTGCCCTCTCCCCCGCTATTCAGGTTACTCTTTTATGTGACGGAAGGAGACCCCTCATGGGTCGAGTGCAGGACAAGGTCGTCTTCATCACCGGAGCCGCCCGCGGCCAGGGCAGGGCCCAGGCGATCCGGCTCGCCGCGGAGGGGGCCGACATCATCGCCGTGGATCTCTGCGAGGACATCGCCACCAACGGCTACCCGCTGGCCAACGCCGAGGACCTGGAAGAGACCGTGCGCCAGGTCGAGAAGCTCGGCCGGCGGATCGTGTCCCGCAAGGCCGATGTGCGCGATCCGGCGGCGCTCAAGGCGGCCGTGGCCGAGGGGGTCGCCGAGCTGGGACGGCTCGACGCGGTGGTCGCCCAGGCCGGGATCTGCCCGCTGGGGCCGCAGCAGACCGCGCAGGCCTTCCTCGACGCGATCACCGTCGACTTCAACGGGGTCGTCCATGCCGTCGACGCCGCGTTCCCCCATCTGCCCGACGGCGCCTCGATCGTCGCGACGGGCTCCATCGCCGGGCTGATCCCGGCGACCACGGACAACCCGGCCAACGGGCCCGGCGGGCTGGGGTATTCGTTCGCGAAGCGCCAAGTCGCCGCGTTCGTACATGACTTGGCGACGGTTCTCGCCTCCCGGCGGATCCGGGTCAACGCGCTGCACCCGACGAACGTCAACACCGACATGCTCAACAGCGATGTGATGTACCGGTCGTTCCGGCCCGACCTGGAGAACCCCGGCCGGGAGGACGCGCTGCCGTCCTTCCCCGCGACGACCGGCTTCGGCATCCCCTATGTGGAGCCGGAGGACATCGCCGACACGGTCCTGTTCCTCGTCTCCGACGAGTCCCGCTATGTCACCGGCATGCAGATGCGGGTGGACGCGGCCGGCTATGTCAAGCGGCGTCCCCAGCTGCCGGCGTTCTGACCGTCAGGTCGATGACCACCTTGCCGGTGGTACGGCGTTCCGCCACATCGGTCAGGGCGGTCGCCACCTCGGCGAGGGGATGGACGCGGGAGACGAGCGGGCGCATCCCGTCCCGGACCATCCGGGCGAGCGCCCGGTCGCCGGCGGCCACCGCGTCCGGGGCGTACTGGCGGAGCATACGGATCTCGAAGCCCCGTACGACCGCGTCCTTGAGCAGAACCAGGTTCAGCGGGATCCGCGGGATCTTCCCGTCGGCATAGCCCACCGTGACAAACCGGCCGCCCCGCCGCAGTGCGCGCAGGGCGGCCTCCGCGTGGTCGCCGCCCACCGGGTCGACCACGAGGTGGGCGCCCTCGCCGCCGGTCAGTTCACGGATCCGGGTCTTCAGGTCCTCGCGCACGTAGTCGACGGCGCCCTCCGCGCCGAGCTTGCGGGCGATCGCGAGCCGCTCCTGGCTCGACGCCGCCGCGACGACGCGCATCCCGAGCCGGGTCGCGATGTCGACGGCCGCCGAGCCGACCCCGCCCGCGGCGCCGAGCACCGCCACCCACTCCCCAGGCGCGCCCTGTCCGACGGTGACCAGGGAGTGGTAGGCCGTCGCGTAGGTCACGTGGAACGCCGCGGCGTGGACCATGTCGAGCCCGTCGGGGACCGGACGCAGACCCGCGACGGGCACCACCACCTGCTCGGCGAAGGCACCCGTGAGGACCGCCCCGGCCACGGGTGAGCCCACCGCCGGGCCGGACACCCCCTCCCCCAGCGCGGCCACCACACCCGCGAACTCACTGCCGGGCGTGAACGGCAGCGGCGCGGGCACCTGGTAGCGGTCCGCCACGAGCAGCACGTCCGGGAAGTTGACCGCCGCGGCGTGCACCCGGACCAGTACCTCTCCCGGGCCGGGTTCGAGGTCGTCGAGGTCGACGACCGAGAGACCGCCGGGCGGCCCGTACTCCGTGCAGCGTGCGGCTCTCATCGGGTCCTCCCGGTGGTCGGCATCGACGGGTCCCGGGGCAGACCCAGTACCTGCTCGGCGATGGTGTTGCGCTGGATCTCGGCGGTGCCCGCGCCGATCGTGGAGGCCCGGGTGCGCAGGAATCCCCACACCCAGCGTCCGCGCTGGACGGCGTGCGGATCCCGCTTGCCGAGAACCCCGTAGGGTCCGAGGAGTTCCACGGCGAACTCGTGGAGTTCCTGCTCGAAGGCGACGATGAACAGCCGCGAGGTCGAGGAGGCCGGACCGGGCTCGCCCTTCGCCATGATGTCGGCGATGGTCCGCATCCCGGTGAGCCGCATGATCCGCACCCTGATCTCGAAGTCCGTGAGCCGGTCGCGTACCAGGGGGTCCGCGGTCGCGCCCCGCTCGTGCGCCAGCTCGATCAGCTCGTCGAGCACGCGCCGGTACAGCGCCGCCTGGTTCATCGCGCCGGCCGCGCGTTCATGGCCGAGGCTCGTCCGCACCAGCGGCCAGCCGCCGTTCTCCGCACCGATCCGGTCGGCGACCGGTACCCGTACGCCGTCGAAGAAGATCTCGCAGAAGTGCGCGTCCCCGGTCAGGTCCCGCAGCGGGCGCACGCTCACCCCTGGGGCGTGCGCGTCGACCAGCAGATAGCTGATGCCGTCCTGACGCGATTCGGGGGGTCCGGTGCGCACGAGGGTGAAGAGGACGTCTGCGATGTCGGCCGAACTGTTCCACACCTTCTGCCCGTTGACGACGTACTCGGCTCCCTCCCGGCGGGCCGTCGTACGCAGGGCGGGCAGGTCGGAGCCCGCGTCGGGCTCGGAGTAGCCCTGCGCCCACACCGAGTCGCCGCGCAGCATGGGGCGCAGGTGGCGCTCCTTCTGCTCGGGTGTGCCGTACTTGATGAGGGTGGGGGCGGCGATTCCCAGTCCGGTGCCCAGGGGCCCGGGAACCCGGGCGCGCGCGTACTCCTCCTGGTAGATGACCTGGCGGGCGAAGGACAGTTCCATGCCGCCGTACTCACGTGGCCAGCTCGGACCGGCGTATCCGGCGTCGTACAGCGTGGCCAGCCATTTCTTCTGCCATGCGAGGCGCTCGGCGGGATCCTTGGGACGACGGCCGGGGTGCTGCTCCGTCAGGAAGGCACGCAGGCCGTCGCGGAACCGCCCGTCGGTCTCGACGGCTGTCATCGCGGGGCCATACGGATCGCGCCGTCGAGGCGGACGGTCTGGCCGTTGAGGTAGGGGTTCTCCAGCATCTCGACGGCCAGGCGGCCGAAGTCGTCCGGTTCGCCCAGGCGCTTGGGGTGAGGCACGGTCGCGGCGAGGCCGTCCCGGATGTCGGCGCGCAGCCGCCCCAGCATGGGCGTGTCCATGATGCCGGGGGCGATGGTGTTCACCCGGATCTGCCAGCTGGCCAGGTCACGGGCGGCAACCAGGGTCATGCCGTGCACACCGGCCTTGGCCGCGGTGTACGAGGTCTGGCCGATCTGGCCGTCGAACGCGGCGACCGAGGCGGTCAGGACGACGGCACCGCGGTCGCCGTCGACGAGGTCGTTGCCGGAGAGCCGCGCCGCGGCCAGCCGCAGGACGTTGTAGGTGCCGACCAGGTTGACCCGTACGACCTCGGCGAACGTGGCGAGTTCGCCGGGGGTGCGGTCGCGGTCGATGATCCGGGTACGGTCGCCGCCGCGCCCGGCGCAGTGCACGACGAAGCGCAGCGGGCCGAGTTCCGCCGCGGTGTCGAGGGCGGTGGTGACCGAGGCCTCGTCGGTGACGTCGGCGCGCACGAAGCGGGCGGCGTCGCCGAGGTCGGCGACCGCCTTGACGCCCTGCTCCTCGGAGATGTCGGCCAGGACGACCCGGCCGCCGCGCTCGATGATCCGGCGCGCGGTGGCCAGTCCCAGGCCGGAGGCGCCTCCGGTGACCAGTGCCGATGAACCGTCGATGTTCACATCAAACTCCTCACAGGCCCAGGGACTTGCTGATGATGGTCTTCAGGACCTCGCTGGTCCCGCCGTAGATGCGGGTCACCCGGGCGTCCGCGTACAGCCGGGCGATCGGGGACTCGAGGATGTAGCCGTAGCCGCCGTGCAGTTGGAGACAGCGGTCGACCACACGGCCCTGTGTCTCGGTGCAGAACAGCTTGGTCTTGGCCGCGTCGGCGGGGCTCAGTTCGCCGGCGACGAGCGCCGTGACCGCCGCGTCGAGCAGCGCTTGGGCCGCTTCCCACTCGGTTGCCATGGAGGCCAGTTCGAACTTCGTGTTCTGGAAGTGGGCGACCGGCTTGCCGAACACCGTCCGGTCGCGGACGTAGGTGACGGTCAGGTCGATCGCCGCGCGGGCCTGGGCGACGGCACCCACCGCGATGGCCAGCCGTTCCTGGGCGAGGTTGCGGCCCAGGTGGGTGAACGCGGCGCCCTCCTCGCCGAGCAGGTTGGCGGCGGGGACGCGGACGTCGTCGAAGGACAGTTCCACGGTGTCCTGCGTCGCGAGGCCGATCTTCTCCAGCTTGCGCCCGACGGTGAACCCGGGCATGCCCTTCTCCACCACCAGCAGGGACAGGCCGGCACGCCGGTCGTCCGGGTCGGTGGCGGTGCGGGCCACGACGATCACCAGGTCGGCGTGATGGCCGCCGGTGATGAAGGTCTTCGCCCCGTTGAGCAGGTAGTGGTCGCCGTCACGGACCGCCTTCGTCCTGACGCCCGCGAGGTCGGAGCCGGTGCCCGGTTCGCTCATCGCGATGGCGGTGTACAGGTCACCGGAGGCCAGTCCCGGGAACCAGCGGGCCCGTTGTTCGGAGTTCGCGAGGCCCGTGAAGTACGGGACGACCACGTCGAGATGGGTGCGCAGACCGCCCAGGGTGACACCCGCGCGGGCGCACTCCTCCTGGATGACGACGTTGAAGCGGTAGTCGTCCTGGCCGCCCCCGCCGTACTCCTCGGGGACGGCCGTACCGATGATGCCGAGCTTGCCCAGCGCGGTGAACAGATCGCGGGGCACGAGGCCGGCTCGTCGCCAGTCCTCGTACACCGGGAGCACTTCGCGGGCGAGGAAGTCCCGGACCAGAAGGCGGAAGTCCTCATGGGGCTGTTCGAACAGGGTCCGGCGCATCGAAGCTCCTTCGACTCACACTCGACCCTATTGAGTATACGTAATTAATGCCACCAAGGAATGAGTGCATCCAAATGACGCCGCATCCGGTGCCGGGCCACCCCGGCGTCGCCCTGCACGATCGCGTCGAGGATGCGCTGGTGGACGTGCTGCACCTCCTCGGCCGCCCGGTCTCCGGGCAGCGGCCGGTCATGGCCGGAAGCGTGCCGGCGGAACAGCTCGGTGATGATGGCGAGGAAGAGCGACAGCACCGGATTCTCCGCCAGGGCCGCCAGTTCGGAGTGGAACAGGTCGGCCTTGCGGAGGTCGTCGGCCGGGCCCTCGGTCGTCCACCTGACGGCCTTCGCGAGCCGGTCGGCGACCTCGGTGCCGCCCTCGGCCTGGCGGGTGGTCACCCGGGCGACGACGCCCAGCTCGATGGCGTTGCGGACGATCCGCAGATCGTCGGCGGTGACGCCCTGGTATTCGAGGAACAGCGCCATCGTGTCGATACTGGCCTGCGGCTCGGGCTCGGTGACGACCAGTCCGCCCCCGGGCCCGCGGCGCATCCGGGCGACCGAGTGGTACTCCAGGAGCCGGACGGCCTCCCGCAGGACGGCACGGCTGATCCCGTAGCGGGCCAGCAGATCGGTCTCCGAGCCGAGCACCATGCCGGTCTGCCAGCCCCGCGCCGCGATGTCGTCGTGGATCCGGGCCGCCACCACTTCGGCGAGCTTGGCCCGCGGCCCCTCGACCAGCTCGGGCTCGATCACCTGTCCCGCGATCCGCTGCCCTCGGCGCACCCGGTGCTTCTCGATCCAGGCGGCCACCGACTCCAGATGCGCGGTGAGCTCGGTCTGCGCGCGGGCGCCGTCGTCCGCGATCACGGCGTCGACGACGGCGCGATGCGCCCGGTGCGAGGTCTCCTTCGCCGCGTGCATCTCCCCCTTGGTGACCCGACGGGAGGTGTGCGCGTACCGGGCGGTGAGGCGGGTGAGCACGTCGATGAACAGGTGCAGCACCGGGTTTCCCGACAACTGGCCGAGTGCCGGGTGCAGCGGGTCCTGCGAATGGACCGACGGGTCGTCCCAGTGGGCGTGTTCGGCGTCGAGGACGGCGCGGAGCGTGGCGATGCCCTCTTCGGTGATCCGTTCCGCGGCGAGGCCCGCGGCGATCGGTTCGAGGAGCCGACGGGCCTGGAGGAGGTCCGTGACGCTGGTTCCGACGTATTCGAGGTAGATCACCATGGCCCGGGTCGCCGGTCCCGCGTCGGGGGCGCAGACGATCAGGCCGCCGTTGGGGCCTCGCCGCATTCTGGCGACCTGGTGGTGCTCGACCAGCCGTACCGCCTCGCGCAGCACCGCGCGGCTCACTCCCAGGCTCTCCCGCAGGTTCACCTCGGAGCCCAGCGACTCCCCGACGGGCCAGCCCCGGCGGATCACGGTCGCCTCGATGCGATGCGCGGTCTGTGCGGCCAGCTTGCCGACCGGGGCGCCGGCCTCACCGTCGGCGGGCTCGCGGTCGACGGCAGTCGCCATGGGCCAACTCCTCTGAGGGGATATTGCGGATCCCCAGTCTATTCGCCATGGGCGTCGGGCACTGGCAGACAGGCCAACGCCATGGTTAAAGTATACTCATTTTAGGCCACGCGGCATGACGACTAGGAGTCGACAGCGATGCGACTGGAGTCCACGCCCGAGCTGGAAGCGTTCCGGAGGAAGGTGCGGGCGTTCGTCGCGGAGCACGCGCCCGGCGTCAAGGCACACTCCGGGGTGCGCGCGCCCGTGCCGGCGCTGATGCCGGCGATCCGGGAATGGACGGCGAAGCTGTACGAGGCGGGCCTTCTCGGGATCGACTGGCCCGCCGAGTACGGCGGCCGGCCCGACGCCCACCCCCTGGAGGCGTCCGTCGTGGCCGAGGAGATCGCCCGCGCCCGCACCTGGGCGCCCGTCGGCGCGGCCTCGCTGGCCTCGGCGGCCCTGGTCGCGTTCGGCACCGAGGAGCAGCGGGCCCGTTTCCTGCCCCGGATCCGCACCTGCGAGGACGTGTGGTGCCAGCTGTTCAGCGAGCCGGAGGCGGGCAGCGATCTGGCGGCGCTGCGGACGCGGGCGGTCCGTGAGGGCGAGGAGTTCGTCGTCGACGGCCAGAAGGTGTGGACGACCAACGGCCAGCACGCCGACATGGGTTACCTGCTCGCGCGCACCGACGGCGACGCCCCGAAGCACCGGGGCATCACGGCGTTCGCGCTGGACATGCGCAGCCCGGGGGTCGTCGTGCGGCCGTTGCGCGAGCTCACCGGGACCACCGACTTCAACGAGGTCTTCCTCGACGGTGTCCGGATCCCGGCCGCGAACGTGATCGGCCGGGTGAACGACGGCTGGCGGGTGGCGATGAGCAGTCTCGGCCGCGAGCGTTCCGGCGTGGCCGCACGGGGCGTCGAGCTGTTCGCGGTGCTGGAGGACCTGGTCCGGCTCGCCGAGGAGACGCCGGTGGGCGGCCGGCCCGCGCTCGACGACTCCGCCACCCGGCAGACGATCGGCGAACTCGCCGCGCGGGTGCAGGTGAACGCCGCGCTGATCGGTCTCGCGCAGTCACGGATGCTGCACGGCACGGAGGAACCCGCCGACGCCCTGCTGGGCAAGATCTTCTTCAGCGAGCTCAACCACGACCTGGCCGACTTCGGGCTGCGTCTGCAGGGCACGGACGGCCTGCTCACCGAGGACGACCCGGAGGCGGTCGCGGAGGGCTGGTGGCAGGACGCCCACCTGTACTCGCGCGCGTACACGATCGCGGGCGGGGCGAACGAGGTGCTGCGCACCCAGGTCGCCGAACGAGGGCTGGGGCTGCCTCGGGAATCTCGTCACCAGGGTTGATTGTACCGACCGGTCGGCATACGGTCTCGTTCGAGACGACGAGAGGGCGAGAGAACCATGACCGACAGCGTGGCCGGAATGGACACCGCCGAGGAACTCCCGGAGTTCCCGTCACCCCGATCGAGCCAGTGCCCCTTCGCGCCGCCGCCCGGCCTGCTCGAACTGCACGACACCGGGAAAGCCGCGGTACGCGCCAGGACGTGGGACGGCACCACCCCGTGGGTCGTCACGGACCACGCCGTCCAGCGTCAGTTGCTGACCGACCCGCGGCTCAGCGCCAACATCGGCGCGCCCGGCTATCCCCACACGACCGAGGCCATGAAGGCGCACGCGGCCGAGATCCAGCCGTCGATCAACAACACCGACGGCGCCGAACACACCCGGTGGCGCCGGATGCTGACGAACTCGTTCACCCGGCACCGGATGGAGAAACTCCGTCCGGAGATCCAGCGGATCACCGACGACCTCATCGACCGCATGCTGGCCGGCCCCAGCCCGGTCGACCTGAACGAGGCGCTGTCCCTCCCGCTGCCGTCACTGATGATCTGCGCGCTCCTCGGAGTGCCGTACGAGGACCACGAGTTCTTCCAGGCGCACGCGGGCGTCACGAACGCGCGGTTCAAGACCGCCGAGGAGGCGGCCCGGTCGACGGCGGATCTGCGCCGCTACATCTCCGGGCTCATCGAGGCCAAGATGGACGATCCCGGTGAGGACGTCCTCTCCGACCTCGGTGCACGGGTCAAGGAGGGCGTGCTCACCATGGCCGATGCCGCCCCGCTGGGGCACATCCTGCTCGTCGCGGGCCACGACACCAGCGCCAACATGATCACCCTGGGCACCGCGCTGCTGTTGCAGAACCCCGAGCAGCTCGCGGGGCTGCGTGAGCACGCCGACGATCCGACGTACGTGACGAACGCCGTCGAGGAGCTGCTGCGCTACCTCACCATCCCCCATCTGCTGGCGCGGCGGGCCGTGGTCGAGGACATCGAGGTCGACGGTGAGACCATCCGCGCGGGCGAGGGCGTCATCGCGTCGCTGCCGGCGGCCAACTGGGACCCGAAGGCGTTCCCCGAGCCGGAGAAGCTCGATCTCACCCGCAGGGCGTCGCATCACCACGCGTTCGGCTGGGGCCCGCACCAGTGCGTCGGACAGCAGCTGGCCCGTGTCGAACTGCACGTCGTGTTCAGCACACTGTTCCGCCGGGTGCCGAACCTGCGGCTCGCGGTCGACGTCTCGGAGCTGAAGTTCAAGGAGGACTCCCAGGCCTACGGCATCTACGAACTGCCGGTCACGTGGTGACCACGATGAGGTCCGTCCTGACGGGCGCGAAGAACGAGGTCGACGTGGTGGAGGTCGAGCACGTCGTCGTCGTGGACATCGTCCCCGAGCGCTGGAGACTGGGTACCCCACCGAGACTCCTGCCGAGCAAGGCGTCCTACGTCGGTTTCCTCAGCAGCATCGCCCCTGACGGCACTCCCCCGCCCGCCGTGACCACCGCGACCCGGGCGCCCTGGACCTGACGGCCCTCGGCGTCCCCGCGCAGTTGCAGCATGGCCTCGCGGACGAAGCCGTAGCCGTGCAGCCGGCCCGCCGAGAGCTGGCCGCCGTGCGGGTTCAGCGGGAGGTCGCCGTCCGGAGCGATGGTCTTGCCGCCGGCGAGGAAGTCGGTCGCCTCGCCCGGTCCGCAGAAGCCGAGGCCCTCGATCCAGGACAGGGCGTTGAAGGTGAACCCGTCGTAGAGGAGCGCCACGTCGACATCGGCGGGGGTGAGGTCGGTGCGGGTCCACACATGGGCGGAGGGGCCGTGCGACTGCGGCAGATGGGTCAGGGTGTCCTGGTCCCAGCTCAGCCGTTCGAGCACGGCCGTGCCGACGGCCTCCACCAGGACGGGCGGTCGGGGGCGGTCGTACGCCGTCTCGATCGCGGACACGACGACGGCCACCGCGCCGTCGCACGGCACGTCGCAGTCGTAGAGGCCGAAGGGCGTCGTGATCATACGGGCGTCGAAGTAGTCGTCGAGGGTCATCGGGGCGCGGTGGAGGGCCTCGGGGTTGCGGGCCGCGTTCGCCCGCGCGGTGACCGCGATGGCACCGAGGGCCTCGCGGCCGACGCCGTAACGGTGCATGTAGTGCGAGGCGTTGCAGCCGATCCACTGGGCCGCGGACATGGCTCCGAAGGGCGCCCGGAACTCGAACATGCCGGTGGCCCGGCCGCCGCCGGACTGCCATCGGCCCGACTTGAGCAGCGCGCCGTGGGAGGACTCCCACACCGTGCGGAAGCACAGCACGTGCCGGCACAGTCCGGCGGCGACCGCGAGCATGCCCGCCGTGATCGAGCCGATCTGGCCCGGCACCTCGCGGGCTCCGTTGACCCAGGTGGGGCGCAGTTGCAGGGCCTCGGTCAGGGCGGTGACGCCGCCTTCGCTCATGCCGTCGGGGGACGGTCCGGGGTAGGTGGAGAGTCCGTCGATCTCGTCGAGGCCGAGGCCCGCGTCCTCGACGGCGGCCAGGCACGCGTCGACCGTCAGGGAGAGCGGGTCGACCATGAGGCGGCGGCCCACGCGTGACTGTCCCACGCCGGTCAGCGCCACCCTGTCCTCGTACTTCCGCGAGGAGGCCATGGGACGTGCGCGGACCTCGCGTGGCTCGGGGAGCGGGCCGGGGCCGTCGGCCGCGTCCGGGTCCGGTTCGAACAGCGGGACGTGCACGTCGTCGTCCTCGGTCCGCTCGAACCGCACCCGGACCCGCATGCCGACGCGCACCTCGTCCGGCTCGCAGCCGACGATGTTGGTGGTAAGGCGTGCCCGGTCGTCCTCGGCGAGGGCGACCACGGCGACGACGTACGGCGGTGGGAACTTCGGCAGCCAGATCTGGTGGTTGACGCTGAAGCCGACCACGACCGCCTTGCCCGAGACGGGGGCGAGGGCCACCGCGCGGCTGCGGCAGGAGGGGCACAGCGGCAGCGGCGGATGGAAGCGGCGGTCGCAGTCCGCGCAGCGGGAGATCCGCAGCACCCCGTCCGCCCCCGAGCGCCAGAAGTCGGCGCTGGCCAGCGTGGGTTGGGGAAGGGGGCGGGTCATGACAGCAGCTCGATGATCGTCGCGTTCGCGGTGCCGCCGCCCTCGCACATCGTCTGGAGGCCGTAGCGGAGGTTCTCGCGCCGCATCCGGGCCAGCAGCCGTGTCATCAGGATGGCGCCGGAGCCGCCGAGCGGGTGGCCGACCGCGATCGCTCCGCCGAGCGGGTTGAGCCGCTCGGGGTCCGCTCCGGTCTCGGCCAGCCAGGCCAGGGGGACGGGGGCGAACGCCTCGTTGACCTCGTACACGCCGATCTCGTCGAGGGACAGGCCGGAGCGGCGCAGTACCTTCTCGGTCGCGGGGATCGGGCCGAGGAGCATCGTGATCGGGTCCGCGCCGCTGACCGCTCCGGAGTGGTAGCGGGCGATCGGGGTGAGGCCGAGTTCGCGGGCCCGCTCCGGGGTGGTGACGAGCAGGGCGGCGGCGCCGTCGGAGATCTGGGAGGAGTTCCCGGCGTGGATCACGCCGTCCTCCTTGAACGACGGCTTGAGACCGGCCAGTTTCCCGACCGAGGTGCCCCGGCGCAGGCCCTCGTCCATGGCGAACTTGGTGCCGTCGACCTCGACCGGCACGAGGTGGTCGTCGAAGACGCCCGCGTCGATCGCCGCGGCGGCCTTCGCGTGCGACCCGGCGGCGAACTCGTCGAGCCGGGTGCGGGTGAACCCCCAGCGTTCGGCGATCAGTTCGGCGCCGGTGCCCTGGCTGAACTCGAAGCCGTCGTAGCGGGCCAGGGCGCCGGGCCCGTACGGCTGTCCCGTGGTGCGGTGCGAGCCGAGCGGCACCCGGCTCATCGTCTCCACCCCGCCCGCGACGACGAGGTCGTACTGGCCGGACATGACGGCGTGGGCGGCCTGGTCGACCGCCTGCTGGCTGGACCCGCAGGCCCGGTTGACCGTGACGGCCGGTACGTGTTCGGGCCAGCCGGCGGCGAGCACCGCGAACCGGCCGACGTTGCTGGACTGGTCGCCGATCTGGGTCACACAGCCCCAGATCACGTCGTCCACGGTGCCGGGATCCACGCCGGTGCGCTCGACGAGGGCGCCCAGCACCTTCGCCGAGAGGTCCGCCGCGTGCACCGGGGCCAGCGAGCCGTTGCGCTTGCCGATCGGGGTGCGTACGGCGTCGACGATGACGGCGTCTCGCATGACAACTCCTTCGTCAGGTCGGTCCGGGGAACCGCACGCCCCAGTCCCGGAACACGGCTTGGGTGTCGGCGCCGACGGCCGGCGCCGTGCGGCCCGGGCTCGACGGGGTCGCCGAGAAGCGGGGCGCGGCGGCGGGCTGGACCACTCCGTCGCGGGCGAACAGGCTTCCGCGTGCGGCGAGATGGGGGTGGGCCGCCGCCTCGGTGAGGCTCAGGACGGGCGCCACGCAGGCGTCGGTGCCCTCGAACAGCGCGGCCCACTCGTCCCGGGTGCGTTCCGCGAACCGCTTCGTCAGCAGCCGCCGCAGTTCCGGCCAGGCGGACCGGTCGTGCTGCCGGTCGGGGTCCACGCCCAGGTCGAGCAGTTCGACCAGGCTGCGGTAGAACTTGCGCTCCAGCGCGCCGACGGCGACATGCCGGCCGTCCCTGGTCCCGTACACCGCGTAGAAGGGCCAGCCGCCGTCGAACCGGTTGACGCCCCGCTCGTCGCTCCACTCGCCGCGCCCGAGCTTGGCGTAGGTGCTGGCGAGGAGGTGGGCGGTGCCGTCGACGATGGCCGCGTCGACGACCTGGCCGCGGCCGGTGCGCACGGCGGCGTGCAGCGCTGCCAGTACGCCGATCACGAGGTAGCAGCCACCGCCCCCGAAGTCGCCGACGAGGTTCAGCGGGATCTGCGGCGGGCCGTCTGCGTCGCCGATGGCGCCGAGCGCGCCGGTCAGCGCGATGTAGGTGAGGTCGTGTCCGGCCGCGGCGGCGAGCGGTCCGTCCTGGCCCCAGCCGGTCATCCGGCCGTAGACCAGGCGGGGGTTGCGGGCGAGGCAGTCGTGCGGGCCGATGCCGAGGCGTTCGGTGACGCCCGGGCGAAAGCCTTCGATCAGCACGTCGGCGCGCTCGACGAGTTGCAGGAGAACGGCGGTCGCGGCCGGGTCCTTGAGGTCGAGTACGACCGACCGCTTGCCCCGGCCCAGTACGTCCGCCGGTCCGCCCGCGTCCGGTTCACCGGCCCGCGCGGGCCGGTCCACGCGGACGACCTCGGCCCCGAGGTCGGCCAGGAGCATCCCGGCGAACGGCCCCGGCCCGATACCGCCGAGTTCGACGACCCGGCAGCCGGCGAGAGGTCCGGCGGTCATGGTCAGCGGCCCTTCCAGACCGGCGCCCGCTTCTCGGCGAACGCCGCGGCGCCCTCCCGGGCGTCCTGCGACCGGAACACCGGCTCGGCGACGTCGAACTGCTTGCCCCACGCCTCCTCCAGGGTCCAGTCGGCCGTGGAGCGGGCGATCTCCTTGGTCGCCGCGACCGCCAGGGGGCCGTTCGCCGCGATGGTCCCGGCGAGCTCCAGCGCGCCGTCGAGGGCGCCGCCCTCGTCGGTGAGCCGGTTGACCAGGCCGTACGCGGCGGCCCGCTCGGCGTCGATCGGCTGCCCCGTGAGCAGCAGCTCCAGGGCGATGGCGTACGGGATACGGCGCGGCAGATGCAGGGCCGCACCCGCGCGGGCGACCAGCGACCGGGTCACCTCGGGCACGCCAAGCCGTGCCGTGCGGGCGGCCACGACCAGGTCGCAGGCCAGCAGCAGTTCGAAGCCGCCGGCCAGGGCCCAGCCCTCGACCGCGCCGATCAGCGGCTTGCGCGGCGGCGTCATGCTGATCCCGCACAGTCCCCGGCCCTCGATCGCGGGCGTCTCCCCGCGCAGCCAGGCCTTGAGGTCCATGCCCGCCGAGAACGTGCCGCCCGCGCCGGTGAGGACACCCACCCACAGCTCGTCCGACTCGTCCAGCTCGTCCACGGCGGCCGCCACCTGGGCGGCGACCGCGGCGTTCAGGGCGTTCTTCACCGCCGGGCGGTTGATCGTGATGACCTGGACCGCGCCACGCTTCTCCACCAGCACCTCGTCCGACACCTCTGACCTCCAAGAATTCGTGTACTCAATTGCCGGTCACGGCGAACCGGGCCAGTTCATGGGCGACCATGCCGTCCAGGTCGTCGGCGGGCGGCGACGGGAGTTCTACGTCCCGGTCGCGGGTCGGCAGCAGGACGACGGCCGTACCGGGGGTGGTGATCTCGCCCCGCTGGTTCTCGCAGCGCACCTCGATGTGCACCTCGGCCCCGGCGTCGGTCCGCCGCTTGTCGACGACCGTGCCGCGTACCCAGGTGGTGTCGCCGAGGTAGTTGAACTTGCGGTGTTCGCAGCGGAGTTTCCACAGCCAGCCGTCGTCGCCGATCCAGTCGGTGAGCAGATGGCACAGCCAGGTCTCGCGCATCCCGCCGTAGTCGTAGGGGTTCGGCAGGCCGAGTTCCCACGCCCGCTCGCGCTCCCAGTGCAGGCGTTGCACGGTGTCGGGGATGTTCAGCGGGTTCGGCGGGTAGAGGCCGGGGGCCTTGCGCCGGACCTTCGCGGCGATCCCGAACGCGCCGGGCGGGGTGAGCTGCATTCCCCAGCCCAGGTGCCAGACGACCACGTCCGTGGTGGTCAGCGGGCCCTTCACCCGGGGCTGGAGCTCCTCGCCGATCTCGACGTCCTCCCAGTGGCGGGGTTCGGCGCCGCGCCGGGTCTCGGCCGCGTACGCCGCGTCGACGGCGGCGAGTTCCTCGGGGGTGTAGGGCTGCTGGACGAGTTGTTCCTTGGCCCGCTTCTTCGACGTGTGCCGCTCGGCGTTGATCCAGGTGCCCCGCCGCAGGGCGTGCATCTCGCCGCGCCCGTTGGCGTAGAGGTAGTCGCGGACGACGTGTGCGGTGCGCCCGCCGAAGCTGCTGGGCTTGAGGTGGACGCCCACCTGGGTCTGCAACACCCGGCAGCGGTCGCCGAGTCGGAGGGGACGCCACCACTCGAACTCCATCACCGCCTGGTAGGAACCGAGGCCGGCGAAGGGGTCGCCCTTGAGCAGCGCCCTGGTCTCGGCGTCCGGCGTCGGGGCGGCGTCCTCCCCCATCGTGTACAGGAAGGTGGGCGGTGCGACGAGCGAGCCCCAGCGGGTCGCGGCGGCGTGGTCCGGGTCGCAGTAGAGGGGGTTGTCGTCGCCGTAGCCGTACGCGAAGTGGCGTACGCCGTCCCAGGTCACCTCGTAGTTGTGCGGAGGGTTGCGCTGGGGCTGGGGGATGCCCAGGCGGCGGCGGGAGCGCTCGACCGCGTCGTCGGTCAGCACACCGAAGGTTCCGGCGGTCCTGGCCTGTGTGTCCGTCATCGCTGGTCCTCCTTGACCCGCTCCTGCGGCGCGATCCGGGCCCGCACGAGGTCCAGCAGTTCGACGCGGCTGACCTTGCCCGAGGGGGTCCGGGGCAGTGCGTCGAGGACGACGATGTGGGCCGGGACCTCGTACGGTGTGAGCCGGGCGCGGCAGTGGGCGACGAGTTCGGCGGTGTCCGGGGCGGGTTGTTCCGGCTCGGCCTCGACCGCCGCGACCGGCACCTCGCCGAGCCTCGGGTCCGGCAGCCCGGCCACGGCCGCCTCCCGTACGGCCGGGTGGCTCTCCAGCACGCGCTGGACCGTCTCCGGTTGCACCTTGAAGCCGCCGCGGACGATGGCGTCGTCCGCGCGTCCCTCGATCCAGACGAACCGGTCGGCGTCGATCCGGGCGAGGTCGTTGGTGCGCGTCCACACCCGGCCGCCCCCGGTGCTCTGCTCGGTGCGGACCTCCAGCCGGCCCGTTCTGCCGACGGGAAGCTCGGTTCCGTCCTCACCGGTCACCCGCAGTTCGACGCCGTCGAAGGCGCGCCCGGCGCTGCCCGCCTTGCCCTGCCACCACCGCTGGTGCAGGGGCAGCGTCCAGCCGGCCACCGCTCCGGCGAACTCGGTGGCCCCGTAGGTCATCAGGACGGGGATGCCGTACGTGCGGAAGAAGGCGTCGGCGAGTTCGGCCGGGCAGGGTGCCGTACCGGAGGTGACGACCTGGAGGCTCGCCAGGCGCTCCTTCGGCACCCCCGCGTCGAGTACGGCTCGGATGGCCGCCGGCACCAGGCTCGCGGCGCGCAGGCCGTGCCGTTCCACCGCGCTCACCCATGGTTCGACGGCGAACCTGGGCATCAGGAGCATGCGCCGTCCGGTCGCGAGACAGGCGAGTGCCCGCCACAGCCCGCCGATGTGCACGAGTGGTGCGGAAACGAGTGAGGCCGACCGCGACAGCAGCCTGCCGTCCTTCGGGATCTGCCCGCCGGAGACGAGCGCCTGGTCGAGCTGGCCGATGCGCAGGTGGACGCGTTTGGGAGGGCCGGTGGTGCCGGAGGTGAGCATCTCCACGGCGACGCCGGGGTTGGCCGGCGCCTCGGCGGGTGCGGTGCCGCCCGCGGGCCGCAGGCGGCCGTCCGTGGCCAGCTCCAGGGCCGCGCCGTGGGCGGTCACCGCGTCCAGGACGCCTTCGCGGGCCAGTGCCTCGGCACCGGAGACGACGACGGGCAGCTCGCACCGGGCGATGTCGGCGGCGAGTCGCGTGGCGGGCTGCAACGGGCTCAGCATCACCAGGCAGCGCCCGGAGGCGATCACCGCGGCGACCACGGCGATGTGCTCGGGCCGGTTCTCCAGGACGACTCCGACCCGGGCGCCGGTGTGCGGAGCCGCCGCGTCGAGCGCCTCGACGACGTCCCGCGCGGTCTCCTGGACCTGTCCCCAGGTCCACCACTCGCCGTGGTGTTCGATCGCCTCTGCATCGGCTGCCGCTTCGGCCAGCAGCCGGGACAGGCGGTCGCGAATTCCCACGTGTTCAGCCTTTCGTCGCCGTAGCCACAGAGATTCCGACCAGTTCGGCCAGCCGTCCCCGGTGCGTCGCCGGGCTGCCGAAGAGCTGCTCGGACGACTTCGCGCGCTTCAGGTAGAGGTGCGCGTCGTGCTCCCACGTGAAGCCGATGCCGCCGTGGATCTGGATGTTCTCCTTGGCCGCGTGGGTGAAGGCGTCCGCGCAGTACGCGCCGGCGAGTGCGGCGGACACCGGCAGTTCGTCCGGCGACCGGGCCGCCACCGACATCGCGTGGTACGCCGCCGACCGGGCGGCCTCCACCTTCAGCAGCATGTCGGCGCACTTGTGCTTGATCGCCTGGAACGAACCGATGGGACGGCCGAACTGCACCCGGACCTTCGCGTACTCCACCGCGGCGTCCAGACAGGCCCGCGCCCCGCCGACCTGCTCGGCCGCCAGCGCCACGACCGCGAGGTCGGTCACCGTGCGCAGATACGCCGTCGCGGCGTCGCCCTCCGGGCCGACCCGCAGGGCCGCGGCGCCGTCGAGGTCGACGCGCGCCAGCCGGCGGGTCGGGTCGAGCGTCTCCAGGCGGGTGCGGGTCACTCCGGGCGCGTCGCCGTCCACGGCGAACAGGCCGGGGCCGGTGTCCGCGCGGGCCACGACGAGGAGCAGGTCGGCGCTGTGGCCGTCGATGACGAACATCTTCGTGCCCGACACCCGCCAGCCTCCGTCGCCGGCTACGGCCGAGGTTGCCGTGTCCTCGACGCGCCATGACCCGTCCTCCTCGGCCAGGGCCAGGGTGCCGGTCAGTGAGCCGTCGGCGATCGCGGGCAGCCAGCGCGCCTTCGCCGTGTCGTCGCCGGAGACGGCGAGGGCCTGGCCGGCGAGGGCCACGGTGGCGAAGTAGGGCGAGGGCAGCAGCACCCGGCCCAGTTCCTCCAGGACGATCCCCAACTCGACCGGGCCGCCGTCGAAACCGCCGTACTCCTGCGGCAACGCCAGTCCGTGCAGGCCGAGTTGGTCAGCCATCTGTTGCCGGAGCCGTGGATCGTGGCCCTGCTCGGACTCCATCGAGCGGCGGATCGCCTCGCTCGGCGCCTTGTCCGCGAGGAAGCGGCGCAGCGTCGAGCGGAGTTCCTCCTGCTCCTGCGTGAAGGCGGCTGTCACTGCGGTGTCTTCGACCGCAGATAGGCCGGGAAGTCGGGGATCCGGGCGCGGTCCACGATCTCGATCCGCACCCCGGCGGGGTCCAGGTGGTAGGCGAAGACCGACGGGGTGCCGTCGACGATCGCGCAGGCCTCCAGGGCGAGGCCCGCCGCCTCCAGCCGCTTCGACGTCGTGGGGACGTCGTCGCAGAAGTAGCCGAGGTGGTGGGTCGCGATGTGCTCGGCGGCCGTCCAGGGAGTGCCGGGGATCTCCTGCACGAGTTCGATGTGCGGGGCGTCCAGCGAGTACGCGTAGCGGAGGGTGAGGACTCGTTCGCCGTCCGCGAGGCGCACCGGCAGGTCCGCGGACAGGGTCTCGGTCCACCGGTAGCCGGCGACGTCGCCCATCCGGGTCTTCCAGGCGTCGACGTCCGGGACCACGATCCCGGTGTGGTAGAGATCCGCCGCTCTGAGGGGATGGCTCATGGTGTCCCTCACCACTCCAGCCGGAGCGACTTGATGCCGTACATGTTGCCGTGCTGCCAGAGTTCCTGGCCGGGCGCGATCCGGTAGTCGGGGATGCGCCGGTGCCACTCCTCGACGGCCACGTTGAGTTCGAGACGGGCGAGGTGCGAGCCCAGGCAGCGGTGCGGGCCCGAGCCGAACGCGATGTGGTTGGTGGCCTTGCGGTGCAGGTCCACCTCGAGCGGGTGGTCGTACCGCCCGGGGTCGCGGTTGGTGACCGCCAGCGGGAGCATCACCATCTCGCCCGCCCTGACCGGGCAGCCGCCGATCTCGACGTCCTTCGTCGCCTTGCGCGCCGGGACGACGAACGAGTAGACGCGGAGGATCTCCTCCACCCCGGTGGGGATGAGCGACGGGTCGGCGAGGATCTCCGCCCGCTGCTCCGGGTGCGCGGCGAAGTGGTACAGCGCCCAGCCGATGGAGATCGGGACGGTGTCGAAGCCGGCCTGGAACATCAGGATGCAGAACGCGTGCATGTCCCGGTCGCTGATCGGCTCGCCGTCGATCGTCCAGGCCATGGCGTGGGAGAGCAGGTCGTCGCGCGGGGTCTCGCGGCGCTGGGCGATCTGTTCTTCGAAGTAGGCCGACACCTCCCGCATGGCGGTCATCTGGCGGGCGCCGTCCGGGTCCTCGCCGTGGGAGAGGTGCAGCAGCTCGTGGGTCCAGTCGAGGAAGGTGGGCAGGTCCTCCTCCGGCAGGCCCATCAGGCGCATGAAGATCAGGGTCGGGAAGCGGCGCGCGAACTCGTCGAGCACGTCGGCGCCGTCACGGCCCCTCAGCGCGTCGATCATCTCCGCCGCGACCTGGCGGATCTCCGGTTCCCGGGCGGCGACGGCGCTCGGGGAGAAGTAGCGGCCCAGCAGGCGCCGCCACACGTTGTGCACGGGCGGGTCCAGCATCTCGGGGATCCACAGGAACTTCGGGTCCGGTTCGAGCGCGGTCACCGACTTGTTGGAGAAGGTCCGCCAGTCCTGGAGCGCCTTCTGCACCTCCGGGCCGTCCGTGACGACCCAGTAGCCGCGCGCGACGGTGCTGCGGAACCCGGAGTGGGTGCCGGCGAGTTCGTCCCAGCGCTCCTGGTGGCTGAGGACGGGGCCGCCGAGCCGGTTGTCGAAGCGGTAGGCGGACACGCCGTCGCGGGTTCCGTCGGGTTCGAGCGTCGTGCTCATCACGGCTCCTCTCGCCGTACTTCCGGGTACGTCCTTCATGTGGCCGCGCCGTCGATCTTGAGGGCGATGAGCTCGTCCTCGCCGATGCCGAGGGAGCGCAGGACCTCGTCGGTGTGCTCCGCGAACTGGGGTGCCCGGGTCAGCTCGACCGGGGTCTCGTCGAACTGCACCGGGTTGGCGACCAGTTCACGGTCGACGCCGTCGGCGTCCACGACGGGGGCGATGAGGCCGTTGGCGCGCAGGGCGGGGTCCTGGCCGACCTCCCACGCGTTCTGCACCGACGCCCACGGGCCCTCGCCCCGGGAGAGGATCTCGACCCACTCCGTGTAGGGGCGGGACGCGATCAGGCCGGCGACGATCCCGGCGGCCTCGGCCGCGTTCGCCATCAGCTTCTCGGTGCTGTCGAAGCGTTCGTCGTCGCCCAGTTCCGCGCGGCCGGCCAGTTTGCAGAACTCCGCCCAGTACCGGCCGGGTTGCAGCATCGACAGCTCGATCCAGCGGCCGTCGGAGGTGCGGTAGGCCCCGATGAGCGGGTTGGTGGCCGAGCCGTGCCGGGGCGGGGTGTTCACGGGAAGCGGCCCGCCGGTCATCAGCGCGAGGTTGACCGTGAACTGCGTCGCCCAGGCGCCGACTCCGACCAACGACACGTCCACGACGGACGGTTCACCGGTCGTGGCACGTGAGTAGAGAGCGGCGGCTATCCCTCCGGCGATGGTCATGCCGCCCATGGAGTCGCCGTAGGCGCCGGCCGGCATCCGGATCATCCGGTCCGCGCCCGGCGGTGTGACACCGGAGGCGCTGCCGCCGCGCGCCCAGAAGGCCGTGCTGTCGTAGCCGCCCTTGCCCGCTTCCTCGCCTCGCGTGCCGAAGCCGCTGCCGCGGACGTAGATGATGTCCGGGTTGATCGCCCGGACGTCCTCGACGTCGATCCGGAGCTTCGCCCGGGCGTCGGGCAGGAAGTTGGTGAGGAACACGTCGCTGGTGCGGATCAGTTCCTCCAGCACGCGGCGCGCGGACGGCTTCTCCAGGGCGAGTCCTACACTGCGTTTCCCCCGGTTGGGCCCCTCCATGATCGGGAAGAACGAGGACCCCTTGCTGGCGGCCTCGTACCCCAGCACCCGGACCAGCCCGCGCTGGGCGTCGCCGCGTTCGGCGTGCTCGATCTTGATCACGTCGGCGCCCCAGTCCGCGAGCACGGCGCCCGCCGCCGGGACGAAGGTGAACTGCGCGACTTCGAGCACCCGCACGCCCTCCATCGGCCTCTGCATCGGACCAACTCCTCCGCGGCTCATCGCTATTGCGCACACCCAATGCACCAAGACTGCCCTCGAGTATGGACCAGGCGACCTAAAAAGTATACTGTTTTCGGCATGGTGGATTTCACGATCGCCCCCGAGTTCCAGGCGAAACTGGACTGGGCGGCCGCTTTCGTCCGCGAGGAGGTCGAGCCGCTCGACCTCCTCTTCCCGCACGGCGGCGACCCGTACGACACCCGCAACGAGAAGGCCCGCGCGATCCTGAGGCCCCTCCAGGACCAGGTCCGGGAACAGGGCCTGTGGGCCTGCCACCTCGGCCCCGAACTGGACGGGCCCGGTTTCGGCCAGGTGAGGCTCGCCCTGCTCAACGAGATCCTCGGCCGTTCCTACTGGGCCCCGACGGTGTTCGGCACCGCCGCCCCGGACACCGGGAACGCCGAGATCCTCGCCATGTTCGGCACCGACGAGCAGAAGGCCCGCTATCTGCGGCCGCTGCTCGACGGGGACATCGTCTCGACGTTCTCGATGACCGAACCGCAGGCGGGCGCCGACCCCAAGGAGTTCGTCTGCCGGGCCCGGCGGGACGGGGAGGGGTGGGTCATCGACGGGGAGAAGTGGTTCTCCTCCAACGCCCGGTACGCGGCCTTCCTCATCGTCATGGCCGTCACCGATCCGGACGCGCCGCCGCACGCCCGGATGTCGATGTTCATCGTGCCCGCCGAGACACCCGGCATCGAGATCAAGCGCAACGTCGGCACCATGGACGAACGCGAGAACCTGGACGAGGGCATCCACGCCTACATCCGCTACCACCATGTCCGCGTCCCGCTCGACGCGATGCTCGGCGGCCCGGGTGAGGGCTTCAAGGTCGCCCAGGCCCGCCTCGGCGGCGGCCGGGTGCATCACGCGATGCGGACGGTGGGCAAGTGCACGCGCGCCTTCGACATGATGTGCGAGCGCGCGCTGTCCCGCCGGACTCAGGGCACTCTTCTCTCCGAGAAGCAGGCGGTGCAGCAGTTCATCGCGGACTCCTGGGTTGAGTTGCAGCAGTTCCGCCTGCTCGTCCTGCACACCGCATGGATCATCGACACCCAGCCGCACGGCGCCGCCCGCACCCAGATCGCCATGTGCAAGGTGCAGACGGCCAAGGTGCTGCACGACGTCATCCAGCGGGCCCTGCACCTGCACGGCTCGCTCGGCACCACGGGCGAACTCCCGCTCGCGAAGTGGTGGATGGCCGCGCCGAACCTCGCCCTCGCCGACGGGCCGACCGAGGTGCACCGCACCACGATCGCCAGGCAGCTGCTGAAGAACTACCGGCCGGCGGAGGGGCTGTTCCCGAGCGAGCACATCCCGCCGAAGCTGGAGGCCGCCCGCAAGCGGTACGCGCACATCATCGAGGACGACGGCCTCTCGGGCCGGGTGGACGCATGACAGGCACGCGGGACGACAAGTCCATCGCTCCGGCGGATCTGTTCGACCTGACGGGCAAGGTCGCGCTCGTCACCGGCGGCAGCCGGGGCCTGGGGCGGGAGATGGTGCGTGCCTTCGCGACCGCGGGCGCCGACGTGGTGATCGCCAGCCGCAAGCTCGACGCGTGCGAGACCGTCGCCGCGGAGGTCCGCGAGCTGGGCCGGCGGGCCCTGCCCATCGCCGCGCACGTGGGCCACTGGGACGACCTGGCCCGGCTCGCGGACACCGCGTACGAGGAGTTCGGGAAGGTCGACGTCCTCGTCAACAACGCCGGGATGTCGCCGCAGGCACCGTCGTCGGCCGAGACCAGCGAGGAACTGTTCGACAAAGTCATCGGGGTCAACTTCAAGGGCCCGTTCCGGCTCGCCTCGCTGATCGGGCCCCGGATGGCCGAGGGCGACGGCGGCTCGATCATCAACGTCTCGTCCTCGGGCGCGCTGTTCCCGCAGCCGCGGTTCGGCCCCTATGCCGGGGCCAAGGCCGCGCTCAACGCGCTGACCACCGTCTTCGCCCTGGAGTACGGGCCGACGGTGCGGGTCAACACTATCTCGGCGGGCCCGTTCCTCACTGATATCTCCAAGGCCTGGGCGGAGGAGAAACGCCGGAGCACGCGCAGTGCGGTGGGTCGGCCCGGGCGGCCCGAGGAGATCATCAGTACGGCGCTGTATCTCGCGAGCGAGGCGTCCTCTTATACGACGGGGTCGTTGATTCGGGTGGATGGCGGGTTGTACTGAGGGCTCCGCCGGATGTGCGGTTCGTTGACTGCGGGCCGGTGGGGGCTGGTCGCGCAGTTCCCCGCGCCCCTAGGGGGCGCGACGCCCCAGTAGGTCCATGGCCTCGGACAGGAGGAGCGGGAGGGCCGGCAGCATGCGGATGTGCATGTCGGTCAGGTGGTCTGCCTTGCGGCCGCGTTTGATCAGCAGGGCCGTCGCGGCGGACTCCTTGTACTTTGTCAGCGCCTCGAACCAGCGCAGGTCCGGCAGCCGCTCGCCGCGCGTCTCCTGGTAGGCGTCGATGAGTTCGGCCTTGCCCGGCATCCCGGTCGGCTCCGGGGACAGGGACGCCGGGTGGTGGGCCTCGTCGGTGAAGAACGTCAGCCAGGTGATGTCGACGCGGGGATCGCCGAGCGACCAGATCTCCCAGTCGATGACCGCGTTGACCGAGTCCGCGTCGCACAGTGTGTTGCCGAGCCGGTAGTCGCCGTGGGTGAACACCGGCATCATCGCGGCGGGCGCCGTGGCGCGCAGCCGTTCCTCGACCGCCTCATAGCCGGTGCGCAGATCCTCGGGAACGGTCGTGAACGCCCTGGTCCAGCGGTCGATCTCGGCGCCGGGCGGGACGACGGGCTCCACGGCCAGGGGGGTGCGTTTGGGGTCCGCCCGGTGCAGATGGGCGAGCATCCGGGCCGCGTCGAGGGCCCGGGCCCGTACCTGCCCCGCGGGAACGGTTCCCCGGGGCACGAGCACCGGTTCCACACAGTCCCCGGGTACGAGTTCCATGGCCACGAAGGGCTGGCGGGCCGGCGGTGTGCCCCGGTCGCTGAACAGCACTTTCGGCACCCGTACCCCGGGTACGCCGTCCAGCACCTGCATGAGGCGGGCCTGGCGCAGCACGTCCCGGTTGCGGACCGGTTCCAGGCCGGGCGGGGCCACCTTGAGGACGACGCGCTCGTACCCGGCGGGCACACCCTCCAGTGCGGCCACGTAGGTGAGGCTCGACGTACCGCCGGTGAGCGGCTCGACCGACCGCACCCTGCCGTCGGGAGCCCAGCCGCGCAGGGCGACGGCCGTGCGCTCCGTCAACTCCACTGCCGGATCAGTGCTGTTGGCAATCATGCTCATGGTCTCATCAACGCCTCGACGATGTCGCGCCGTACGAGCTTGCCGGTCGGGGTGCGGGGCAGTTCGGGCCAGCGGGTGATGCGGTCCGGGGTCTTGGAGCCGCGCAGGGTGCCGCGCACCTGAGCGCGCAGCGCCCCGGGGTCGATCTCCACACCGTCGCGCAGAACGACCACGGCTTCGATCCGCTGGCCCCACTCCTCGTCCGGGATGCCGACGACGACGGCGTCCAGCACATCGGGGTGACCCAGCAGGACGTCCTCGATCTCGGCGGGCGCGATGTTCTCCGCGCCCCGGATGATCGTGTCGTCGGCCCTGCCCTCGATGTGGAGGTAGCCGTCGGCGTCGATCCGTCCCTGGTCGCGGGTGTGGAAGAAGCCCCGCTCGTCGACCGCGGAGCCCTGTCCCGCGTACTCCCCCGACACCTGCTCGCCGCGCACCCAGATCTGGCCCGGCTCGCCGGGGGCGACGACCGCGCCGGACACGTCGCGGACCTCCAGTTCGACACCCGGTACCGGCAGGCCCGCCGAGCCGAGCCGGGCCCGTACCGCGGGATCGTCGCTCGCGAGGGCCGTCCGGTGCTCCCGCGGGCCCAGGACGGTGATCGTGGACGAGGTCTCGGTGAGCCCGTAGGCGTTCACGAAGTCCACGTGCGGCCAGGCGTGCAGCGCGGTCTCGATGACCCGTACCGGCATCCGGGCTCCGCCGTAGGCGAGGGCGCGCAGCGAGGGCACCGAGCGGTCGAGACCGTCCGTGTCCATGATGCGGGCGAGCATCGTCGGCACGACCATGGCGTTGGTGATCCGCTGCTCCCGCACCAGACCCAGCCAGGCCTCCGGCGTGAACTGCTCCAGGGTCAGGGCCCGGCGCCCCGCGTACAGGTTCGTCAGCACGTTCGACACGGCGGCGATGTGGTACGGCGGCACGCTCACCAGCGCCGCCTCGTCGGGGCCGGCTCCGGCGAACTCGACCGTGCCGAGCACGTACGACACCAGGTTGTGGTGGCGCAGGACCACGCCCTTGGGCGCGGAGGTCGTCCCGCTGGTGTAGATGAGGACGGCCGGGGTGTCCGACCGCGCCGGATCGTCACCGGTGCCGCCGGCGTGCTCCGCGGCCTCGGCGAGCCATTCGGCGGGGCTTCGCACCGGCAGCCCGGCGCGACGCAGTACCTCGCCGTGCTCGGGGTCCGTGATGCCCAGTGCGCGCGGGTGGTTCGCCAGCAGCGCGTCGAGTTGGGCCCCGCCGAGGCGGTAGTTGACGGGCACCAGGGGGACTCCGGCGCGTGCCGCGGCGAACAGCGCGACCGGGAGAGCCGGACCGTTCACCGCCAGGTACACGATCGCGTCGGCGTCGGCCGCGCGCACCACGTGCGCGCCGCCGGCGGCCAGTTCGCGCAAGCGCGTGGCGGTCGGCCCGTCGCTCGCGGGCCCGATGACGACCCGGTCGCCGAATCCCTCGGCGGCCATGTCGAGCAGCATCGATATGTTCATGGGCCGCCCGGCCCCTCAGTCGGAGGCCGGGAGCGGCTTGGCGCTCTTCATCGGCAGCGCGAGGCCGTTGACCGCCAGCGTGCCCGGCCCGGCCTTCGTGCAGAGCAGTTCGAGACCGAGCTCCTCGTCGGCGTACCGCTTGCCGAGCAGCGCGCCGCCCATCAGTGCGGGGTCGGGCGTGCGGGTGGTGTCGGGCCCCGGTCCGCCGCCCTCGGTCATGGCGGCTCCGCCGCAGGTGATCTCCAGCTCCTCGTCCGGGCACCGCACGACGATCACCGCCGTCGTGTCGACCGTACTGGCGAGCATCTGCCCCACGCGTGGCCTCATCGCAGTGTCCTCCGCGGCTCCCGTGGTACCGGGTGACTGGTACCTAGTAACCAGAGAAAAGTATACTACTTACCTGGATCGCGTCGAGATCACGTCGAGAGCGGAGCTGCCGGATGGAACTCAAGACCGTCCTGTTCGAGGTGACCGACCACGTCGCCACGGTCACCCTCAACCGTCCCGAGGTCATGAACGGCTTCAACCAGGAGATGCTGGAGGAGTTCTCCGCCCTCTGGCACACCGTCAAGACCGAGGACGACATCCACGTCGTGGTCCTGCGCGGCGCGGGCGACCGGGCGTTCTGCACCGGCATGGACGTGAAGGAGGGCATCGACCGCCACCCCAACGTCTGGTCGCAGACCGATCCCGGGGAGTACCTCTCGCCGAAGCTCAACCAGGTGTGGAAACCCCTGGTCTGCGCGGTGCACGGGATGGCCGCCGGCGGCGCGTTCTACTGGCTCAACGAGGCCGACATCCTGATCTGCTCCGAGGACGCCACGTTCTTCGACCCGCATGTCAGCTATGGGCTCACCGCGGCCCTGGAACCGATCGGCCTGGCCCGTCGCATCCCGCTGGGCGAGGCGCTGCGCATCGCGCTGCTCGGCCTGGACGAGCGGGTGTCGGCCGCGCGCGCCCTACAGATCGGCCTGGTCAGCGAGGTGCTCTCGCGCGAGCGGCTGTGGGACCGGGCCGACGAGCTCGCCCGTATCATCGCCGCCAAACCGCCTGCCGCCATACAGGGCAGTGTCCGGGCGATCTGGGAGTCGCTCGACTCGACCCGTACGCAGGCGCTGCGCACCGGGCTGTCCTACACCCAGATCGGGAACCCGATCGGGAAGGCGGAGGTGGACCGCGCCGCGGTGCCCCGGGGGCAGTGGACACTGCGCTGACGCTCCCCTACCCTCCAAAAAAGTATACTTTTTTAGGGAGGCTCTTGATGCGCTTCGGCATGCCCTGGCCGGGCCGCGAGGTGGCACGTGAGGCCGAGGAGGCCGGCGCGGGGGCCTTCTGCGCCGGCGAGTTCGTCGACCACGACGCCTACCTCACCCTCGCCGAGATCGTCGCGAACTCCGAACGCGCCCTTGCGGGCCCCGCCATCGCCTACGCCTTCGCCCGCACCCCCTACGCACACGCCACCGCGATGCGCCAGCTGCACGCCCGGGCGCCGGGGCGGCTCTTCCTCGGCCTGGGCAGCGCCGCGTTCCGGATCAACCGGGACTGGTTCGACGTACCCGCCGACCGTCCCGTGGACCGTATCGCCGAGACCGTCGGCGCCGTCCGCGCCTGGCTGCACGCGGAGAACGGCGAGAAGGTCGGCTACTCCGGCGAGTTCTACTCGATCGACGCCGACGTCCGCGCCCCCGTGCTCGGCCGGCTCGACATCCCCGTGCTGCTCGCCGCGTTCAACACCCGTATGGCCGCCACCGCGGGACGGGTCGCCGACGGTGTCATCGGGCACGGGCTGTTCACCCGGTCCTGGTGGAACGACGTCGTACGGCCCTCCGTCGAGCGCGGCGCGGCCGGGCGCGACGAGGGCGACGCGCGCGCTGTCGAACACGGCTGGATCATCACGGCGGTCGACGACACCGCGCCCGAACGGGCCGTCGCCGACGCCCGGCGCATGATCGCCTTCTACCTCACCGTGAAGACGTACGACCCGTTCGTGGCCCACCACGGCTGGGAGAGCCCCGTGGCGCAGCTGCGCAAGGCGTTCCGGGCCGGGGACACCGACGCGATGGCCGCCGCCGTCACCGACGAGATGGTCACCGAGATCGCCGTGTGCGGGACGACCGCCGACGCGAAGGACGCCCTGGCCCGCCGCGCCGGCTCGCTCCCCCGGGACGTCGGCTACTTCGCGCCGCCGAGTTTCATGGTGAGCCACCGGCGCCGGGCCGCCTACGGCCGAGCCGGCCTCGCGCTGATCGACACCCTCCCGGCTGCCCAAAATTCAGTACACTCAAATTGACGCGTCCGCAGGCGAACAGGAGACGGCACATGACGACGGCGTACTCGTTCTCTTCGCAGCTCTACATCGACGGACGCCGGACCGACGGCCGGTCGGACACCCCGATCCTCGTCCGCAATCCCGCGACGGAGGAGACGGTCGCGGAGGTCCCGGGCTCCTCACCGGCGGACGTGCGCCAGGCTGTCGAGGCGGCCCGGCGGGCGTTCGACGAGGGCCCGTGGCCACGGATGAGGCCGGCGGAACGCGCCGCCGTCCTGCTGCGCATGGCAGAGGAGATGGAGCGCAGACTGCCCGAACTCGTGGCGGTCAACATGGCCGAGGCCGGCTCGGTCCGCCCGCTGGCCGAGAGCCTGCAGACCCGGGTTCCGGTGGCGCATCTGCGGGACATGGCCGAGCGGGTGATCCCGGCCTTCGCCTGGGAGCGCCCGATGGACCCCACGATCGGGCCGGGCATCGGCATCTCCCAAGGGGTACTGCGCCGCGAGGCGTTCGGCGTGTGCGCCCTGGTCTCCGCCTACAACTTCCCGTTCTTCCTCAGCATGATGAAGGTGATCCCCGCCCTCGCGGCGGGCTGCACCGCCGTGCTGAAACCGGCGCCCGCGACGCCCCTGGAATCCCTGCTGATCGGCGACTTCGCCGACGCCGCCGGACTGCCCCCGGGCGTGCTGAACATCGTCACCGGCGACGTCGAGGCCGGCCGTGAGCTGACCACCCATCCCCTGGTGGACCTGGTCAGTTTCACCGGGTCGGACACGGTCGGGCGGACGGTCTACGCCCAGGCCGCGGCCTCCCTGAAGAAGGTCGTCCTGGAACTCGGCGGCAAGTCGGCGAACATCGTCCGCGCGGACGCCGACCTCGACGGCGCCGTACGCTCCGCCCTCGCGGGCATCACCACCCACGCCGGCCAGGGCTGTTCCCTGCTGACCCGCACCCTGGTGCACGAGTCGGTCCACGACGAACTGGTCGCCCGGCTCGGCGCGGCCCTCGCCGAGGTCAGGGTCGGCGACCCGGCGGATCCGTCCACCACCATGGGCCCGCTGATCAGTGAGGCCCAGCGGGACAAGGTCGAGAAGCTGATCCGCGTCGGCGAGGAGGAGGGAGCGCGCCTCGTGTGCGGCGGCCGACGCCCCGCCGGGCTCGACCGGGGCTATTTCGTGGAACCCACCCTCTTCGCCGGCGTCGACAACGGGATGACCGTCGCGCGCACGGAGTTCTTCGGGCCGGTCGGCGTCGTCATCCCGTTCCGCACCGACGAGGAGGCGGTCCGGATCGCCAACGACAGCCCGTACGGTCTGGCCGCCGCCGTCTGGAGCGCCGACACCGTGGCCGCGTACGAGATCGCCTCCCGGGTCCGGGCCGGCGGCGTCACCCTCAACGGAGGCAGCGCCGGAGTGAACCCCCGGGCCGCGTTCGGCGGGTACAAGCAGAGCGGACTGGGCCGGGAGTGGGGCGAGTTCGGGCTCGACGAGTATCTGCAGACCAAGACCGTCAGCTGGGCCGCCCGCTGAACGGCCCAGCACCGGACGCTACTTGACGGTCACCTTCGCACCGGGTATCTGCTCGCCGCAGACCGGCGCTCCCTGCGGGTCGGGCACGAACTTCCCGCCCCGCAGGATGGAGACGAAGGTGCAGTCGCCCGGGCCGCCGACCGAGTAGGTCCCCTTGTTCGCGAAGTCGGCGGGCTGCGGGAACAGCCCTCCGGCGGTCCAGCTCCGGTCGGCGCGCAGCGCGTCCTTCAGCTTTTCCTGGCTCGCGGTGCAGCCGGCCTTCTCCAGCCCGTGCAGGAGCAGGTCGGCGCTGATCCAGCCGACCGCCTGGGCGAACGACGGGATACCGGAAGCGGATTCGGCGTACTTCTTGAGCGCCGCCGACCAGGTGCGGGTCGCCTCGGTGTCCTTCTCCACCGGTGAGTACGACGTCATGAAGCCCACCCCCTGCGCCGCCTTGACCGTCGGCGGCGACTTGAGCAGGTCCGCCCCGTAGCCGGTGGCCAGGAGGATCGACTTCATCTCGACTCCGGCCCTGCGCAGACCGGTGGCGAGCGCGAACCCGGTCTCGGGGATCACCGGGGCGTAGAGCACGTCGGCCCCGGACTTCTTGATGCCGAGGACGATCGGGCCGACGTCGCTGGTGCCGAACGGGACGCGCTCGTTGACGTAGCCGCGGGCCAGTCCGGCGTGTTCGGCCGACACCGCGGCTCCCTCGCCCGCCTTGGCGGCGCTGGGTGTGTTGTAGGCGACCACGGCGACCTTGGTCCCGCCGAGTTTCTTCCAGTACGCGCCGAGTGTGGTCGCGGCCCGGTCGTAGTCGGTGCCGGACATCGCGGGGAAGAGGTTGTCGTACTTCGGTTCGAACCACTGCTCGCCGCCGTCGAACGCGCCCCCGAGGAACGGCGTGCCCCCGCCCTGTGTGCCGGCGTACTGTCCGGCGCCGTAGAAGTACGTGCTCACCGGCAGTACGGCGTACACGTGCTCCTGCTGCACCAGGCGCTGGGCCGCGGTGAGCGCTCCCTGCGGCGTGGACTGGTCGTCGCCCATGACCACGTCGAAGCCGCGCGAGGCACACTTCCCGCCCGCGGCCTTGTAGGCCGCGAACCGCGCCTTCACCCCGCTCTCCGTGTCGGCGTAGTGTGCGGCGGCCGCGCCGCTCAGCGAGGTCAGGACGCCGACCTTGACCGGTCCGCTCGTATCACCCGCGTCTGTGGAGCCGCCGCTGCCGCACGCGGCAAGAACGAGCATCGCCGCACACGCCAAGGCTGTACCTGCACCGAGTCTGCGCATCTGTGCTCCCTTCGTCCGCCGCCCAGTGGAGCATATTGAGTATCCTTTGTCATCGGCAAGAACACCGAAATACGCCCCAAGGGTTGACCGGTGGCCGTTATCAGCGCACTTTAATCCGTACCCACTGCTTTCCCGAGCACGACCTTCCAGGAGGCCGTCGTTGCTCTCCTACGTTGTCGCCGGCCTCGCTCTCGGGGCCGTCTACGCCATCGCCGCGGCCTCTCTGGTCGTCACCCTTGTGTCGTCGGGCGTCTTCAACTTCGCGTTCGGAGCGATGGCGTTCGTCGTCGCCCGCTTCTACTACTTCCTGTACGTCGAGCAGGGATGGCCGCTGCCGCTGGCCGCGGTCGTAGCGATCGGACTGTTCGCCCCGGCGCTGGGCGTGCTGCTGTACGCGGTGCTCTTCCGGCATCTGCGGCTGCGCTCACCGCTGGTGAAGATCGTCGCCACGATCGGTCTGTCGGTCGCGCTGCCGCCCCTGGCCGATCTCGTGCTCGGGCAGCTGGTGAACGTCACCGCGCCGGGCCTGGCGCCCCAACCGGTCGCCGTGTTCCGGCCGTTCGGGGCGGTGGTCGACATGAACCAGATCATCACCTACGCGGGACTGGCCGTCGTCCTGATCGTCGGCACCGTGCTGCTGCGGTACACCGACACCGGTCTGAGGATCCGCTCCCTGGTCGACTCCGAGGCCCTCACCGCGCTGTCGGGTGTCAGCCCCGCGCGCCTGTCGCTCGGCGTGTGGGCGTTCAGCGCGCTGCTGGCGGGTCTGGCCGGAGTGCTCGTCGCGCCCACCGCCGGACTGTCGGTGGACGGTATGACCTTCCTGATGGCGGCCGCCTTCGCGGCGGTGGTGGCGGCCCGGCTGCGCAGCCTGCCGACCGCCGTCGCGGTCGCCCTCGCCATGGGCGTCGTCACCAGCGTGATCCAGCGGTACCTCGATCCGCAGAGCGCGCTGGCGGCGCAGATCGTGCCCAGCGTCCCGTTCCTGTTCATGCTCGTCTTCCTGCTCGCCCACGCGGTGCGCGGACGGGCCGGCGACGCGTCCGTGGGCGGAGCGCTGGACCGCGCCGTCCGCACGGAGCACTCGGGCGCGCCGACGGCCACGACCCGGTCGGGGTTCCTCGCTCCCCTGGCGACCTTCGGCGTCGTCGCGTGTCTGCCGCTGGTCCTCGACGACTTCTGGACCGGGCTGACGGCCACGGGCATCGCCCTCGCCACGGCGCTGCTGGCCGGCACGCTCGTCACCGGCGAGGGCGGAATGATCTGGCTGTGCCAGATCACCTTCGCGGGGTTCGGCGCCCTGCTCGCCGCCGACCTCACCACGAACTCCGGGTGGCCCCCGCTGGCGGCGGTCGCGGTGGGCGCGCTGTGCGTCGTCCCGATCGGTGTGGTGCTCGGACTGCTGACGATCCGTCTGGGCAACCTGTACGTCGCCCTGGTGACGCTGACCTTCGGGCTCCTCGCGCAGAACCTCGTCTTCACCCGGGACCGCTTCTACCATTCGGGCCAGGGCATCTTCATGCCCCGCCCCGAATGGGCCCTGGACAACCGGACCTTCGCGTGGCTCGCCCTTGCGGTGTTCGCCGTGCTCGGCCTGTTCGTCGTCAACCTGCGGCGCTCGACGGCCGGGCTCGCGGTGACGGCGGTCCGGTGGAGCGAGACCGGCTCGCGCACGCTGGGCCTCGGGATCGTGCCGGTCAAGGTGCTCGTCTCCGCCGTCGCCACCTTCGTCGCCGCGGTCGGCGGCGGTTTCCTGGCGCTGGCCTACCAGTCGGCGCTGCCCGACTCGTTCAACCCGTTCGCCGGGCTGGTGTGGCTGGCGGTGCTGGTCACCGTGGGAGCGCGGCCGGTCGTCGGCGCGCTCGTCGCCGGTGTGGCGTTCGCGGTGCTGCCCAGCGTGTTCCAGACGTATCTGCCGACGCGATGGGCCGAGGTCCCCGTCATCCTCTTCGGGTTCGGCGCGGTCATGCTCGCCCGCAACCCCGAAGGTGTCATCGCCATGCACGCCCGGCAGCTGCGCGATCTGAGCCGGTGGCGGCAGGGGCGGCGGGACTCCGTCACGGAGCCGACGGTCACTCAGGGAGGTCTCGTATGAGCGCCGTCACGGGTACGACACCCCCGCGCATCGAGGCCAGGGGCGTCACCGTCCGCTTCGGTGGTCTCGTCGCCCTGAGCGAGGTCTCTCTGGCGGTGCCGCCGGCCTCGGTCGTCGGGCTGGTCGGCCCCAACGGGGCGGGCAAGAGCACGCTGTTCGCCGTACTCTCCGGGCTGCTCGCGCCCGGTTCGGGAGCGGTGCTGATGGACGGTCACGACGTCACGGGAGCCAGTGCGCAGGCGCGGGCCAGACGCGGTCTCGCGCGTACCTTCCAGCATCCGGAACTGTTCCCTGGGCTGACCGTCCGCGAGCACGTGGTGCTGGCCTACCGGCTGCGGCACACGCGCCACCGGATCTGGACCGATCTCGTCACCGGGGGCGGCTTCCGGCGTGCGCCCGTCGACGAGGACCGGCGGGCCGGCGCGCTCCTCGCCGCTCTGGGGCTGACCGGGCACGCGCACCGGCCGGTCTCCGGACTGCCCCTGGGCACGAGCCGGCTGCTGGAGATCGCCCGGGCGCTCGCCCTCGACCCGGGTGTGCTGCTGCTGGACGAGCCGTCGTCGGGGCTGGACGCGCGCGAGACGGACGAACTGGCGGCGACGCTCTCCCGCGTCGTGGCCGACCACGGGGTGTCGCTGCTCCTGGTCGAGCACGACGTCGAGCTCGTCCTGGGGATGAGCGATGTCGTCCACGTCCTCGACTTCGGCGTCAAGATCAGCGCGGGATCGCCGGCCGAGGTCCGGGCGGACCCCGCCGTACGCGCCGCGTACCTGGGTGCGGGGCACGGCGAGGAAAGGACTTCCCGATGACCGTCACGACGTCTCCGCTGCTCGCCGTCCGCGCCCTGACCGTCCGCTACGGAGCCGCTCAGGCCCTGCGGGACGTGACCTTCGACCTGGCGCCGAACAGTGCGCTCGCCGTGCTCGGACCGAACGGCGCCGGCAAGAGCACGCTGGCCAGAGCCCTCTCGGGGCTGGTGCCGCCCGTCGCCGGGAGCTTCGCGCTCGACGGCCGGGACCTCACCGGGCAGTCGCCGGACACGATCCGCCGGGCCGGGCTCGTCCACCTCCCCGAGGGCCGCGGGGTGTTTCCCACCCTGACGGTCATGGAGAACCTGCGGATGGCCACCGCCTGCGACCGGCGCGGGAGGGCCGCGGCCGTCGACCGGGCCTTCGAGATCTTTCCCGTGCTGCGGGAACGGCAGCGCCAGGCGGCGGGGACGCTGTCGGGCGGCGAGCAGCAGATGCTGTCCCTCGCCCGGGCCCTGATGGTGGATCCCCGGCTGGTGATCGCCGACGAGCTGTCCCTCGGCCTCGCGCCGAGGATGGTCGACGTGGTGTTCGAGAGCCTGCGGCGGGCCCGGGCCGCCGGCGTCGCCGTGATCATGATCGAGCAGTTCGCGAGCCGGGCGCTCGACTTCGCCGACCGGTGCCTCGTCCTCCAGCGCGGCCGGATCGCCTGGTCGGGCGACGCCGACCGGGCGGGACCCGAACTCCTGCGCCGCTACCTCGGGGAGGCCACCGCGGCCTGACCCATCACGGACGGTCTGTGCGGGCCTCTGCGCGTGCCGTGAAGCGGTGGGTCACGTCGGCCACGTCGTGGCGTCGGCGCAGCTTCGCCTGGGCCTCCAGGGTGAGGGCGTGGGCGAGGCTGGTGTCCTCGCCGGCCGCGAGCAGTCCGAGCGTCTCCGCGACGGCCCCGGGGTGGGCGGCCCGTATCAGGTCCGCGAGTTCGCGCGTCCGGTCGGGCAGGCAGTCGTGCGGTACGACTTCGGTCACCAGGCCCGCCGTGAGCGCCCGTTGGGCGTCGATCGGCTCGCCGGTCAGCATCATCTGCCGCGCGAGACGGGTGCCGACCGCTCTCGGCAGCAGGGCGCTCATCCCCCAGCCCGCCGTCAGTCCGATCGCGGCATGGGTGTCGGCGAACCGGGCCCGGTCGGAGGCGATGAGGAACGAGCACGACAACGCCAGCTCCAACGCTCCTGTGTAGCAAGGGCCGTTGATCACCCCGAGGACAGGTGTACGGGAGGCCCGCAGCACCTCCGCGGGGTCCGTGCGCGCTCCGCGCGGGGAGCCTGTGCCGTTGCCCAGGGCCTCCTTGAGGTCGATTCCGGCCGAGAACGCGGGGTCGGCGCCGGTGAGGACGACCAGCCGGGTCCCCGCGTCGGCGTCGGCCGCCCGCACCGCCTCGATCAGCCCCCGTCGCATCGCGATCGTCATCGCGTTGCGCGCCCGCGGCCGGGCGAGGGTCACCCACAGCACGCCGTCCGCCCAGCGGCACTCCAGTCCCTCGGCTCCCGCGTCGATCACGGCCGCTCACACCGTGAGGACGAGCGCCGAGCCCATGCCGCCGCCGGCGCACATGGCCGCGACCGCGGTCCCACCGCCCCGGCGTCGCAGTTCGTGCGCCAGGGTGACGACCATGCGGGTGCCGGTGGTCGCGATCGGGTGACCGAGGCTGCATCCGCTGCCGAACGGGTTGACCCGGGCCGGGTCGAGGTCCAGTTCCCGGGTGGTGGCGACCGCCACCGCGGCGAAGGCCTCGTTCACCTCGAACAGGTCGACGTCGTCGATGCCCAGCCCGGCGCGGTCGAGCGCCTTGCGGATGGCGGCGATCGGTGCGAGCCCGGTCTCGACGGGATCGACGCCCACGCTCGCCCAGGCCCGTACGGTCGCGAGGGGGGTGAGGCCCTGCGCGGCGGCCAGGTCCGAACCGGCGACGACGACCGCCGCCGCGCCGTCGTTGACGCCACTGGCGTTGCCGGCCGTGATGGAGAAGCCCTCGATCTCGGGATGCAGCACCTTCAGCGCCGCCAGCTTCTCCGCAGTGGTGTCGCGCCGCGGATGCTCGTCGGTGTCGAAGACCGAGGCCGCTCCGTCCCGGCCGGTGACCTTCAGGGGCACGATCTCCTCGCCGAACCGGCCCTCGTCGATGGCCCGTACGGCCCGTTCGTGGGAGCGCAGCGCCCAGGCGTCCATCTCCGCCCGGGTGAGTCCGGCCAGCCGGGCGGTGTTCCAGCCGACGAGGACCGCCATGTCGTCGTTGGGGGCCTCGGGCGTCGGGGCGTGGGTCGGCGACATCCAGGGGTCCTGCCAGTCGTCGGTGCCCGGGATCCGCCGCCGGGCCACCGGTGCCGTGGACGACGAGTGGGTCCCGCCCGCGATCACCGCGCGGTCCATTCCGGCCCGTACGCTCGCGGCGGCGGTCGCCACGCTCGCCAGGCCGGAGGCGCAGTGCCGGTTGTGGGCCAGGCCGGGGACGTGCGTCAGCCCTGCATCGAGGGCCGCGTACCGGGCGATGTCCCCGCCGCCGGCCAGGGATTCGCCGAGGACGACGTCGTCGATCGTCTCGGGGGGAAGTCCACTGCGTCGCGCGGCCTCGCGGACGACGACCGTGGCGAGTTCGAAGGCGCCGGTGTCGCGCAGGGTTCCCCGGCGGGCGGTTCCGATCGCGGTGCGGCACGCGGAGAGAAGAACGGCATCAACCATGTAATTCAGAGTACTTAAATAACGCGGTGACTGACAGATGTCCCGCTGAGCGGCCCGACATCTCGACCTGATCGAGAATAGAGGATACCTTGCTCTGGTGAACTTCGAGCTCAGCGAGGAGCAGGAGATGCTGCGCGAGGCCTCGCGCGACCTGCTGACGGACCTGGCCCCGATCGAGCACGTACGGGCGTGGACGGATCGCGACGAGGATGTCGATCCCGAGGTGTGGAGGCTGACGGCCGACCTCGGCTGGCCCGGTCTGGGCCTGCCGGAGGAGTACGGCGGCACCGGCCAGGGCCTGGTGGAACTCGCGGTCGTCGCCGAGGAGATCGGCCGGGCGCTGGGGCGGGGTCCGTTCGCGCCGACCGCGATCGTCGGCCGGGCGCTCGCCGTCGCGGCGCCGCCCGGGCTGCGGGCGGAGGTGCTGCCCGCGCTGGCCGCCGGATCGGACTGGGCCACCTGGGCGTTCGCGGAGCCGCGGGCCCCCTGGTCCCTCGACGGCGTCCGCGCGACCGCCCGGTCCGACGCGGACTCGATCGTCCTGGACGGAGTGAAGACGGCGGTGCAGGACGCCGGCGGAGCCCGCTGGCTGCTCGTCACCGCACGCCACGACGGGGTCCCGGCGTCGTTCCTCGTCGACCGGACCGCCCCCGGGGTCACCGTCAGACGACAGCGGGTCCTGGACCTGACCCGCTCGTTCTACGAGGTCGGGTTCGAGGGCGTACGCGTGCCGGGCGGGTGCCGTCTCACCGGCGGCCCCGACGAGATCCAGCGGCTGCTCGACGAGGCGTCGGTACTGCGCTGCGCCGACGCGCTCGGTGCGATGGAACGCATGCTGGAGCTCACCGTCGAACACGCCAGGGCACGCGAGCAGTTCGGGCGGCCGATCGGGACGTTCCAGGCCGTCAAGCACGCGTGCGCCGACATGGCGCTGCTCGTTCGGGGCACCCGCGCCGCCACCGCCTACGCGGCGATGGCCACCGACGCGGGCGCCGACGACACCGCCCGGGCGGTCTGCGCCGCCGCCTCGTACACCTCGGCCGGGGCCGGCGAGGTCGCGGCCCGGGCCCTCCAGCTGCACGGCGGCATCGGCTTCACCTGGGAGCACGAACTCCATCTGCACCTGCGCCGCGCCAGGGCCGACAGCGTGCTGTACGGCGACGCCGCCGTGCACCGCGACCGGCTGTGCACCCTCCTGCGGCGCTCTTCCGCGTCCGCCTGAGCGAAAGGTTCCCGATGGAGATCAAGGGCAAGAAGGCCGTGGTGTTCGGCGGTGCCTCCGGCATGGGCCGGGCCACCGCCGAACTGCTCGCCGCCCGCGGTGCCGACGTCGCCGTACTGGACCGTCCGGTGTCCGCGGGCGCCGAGGTGGCCGCCGAGCTCGGCGGGAGCTTCCACCCCGTCGACGTGACCGACTTCGAGGCGACGGAGCAGGCCCTGGCGGCCGCCGTCGACGCGCTGGGCGGGCTGCATGTGTCCGTCACCACCGCGGGCGGCGGCAGCGTGCGGCGCACGCTCGGCAGGAACGGCCCCCATGACCTGGAGACCTTCCGCCGGGTGCTCGATCTCAACGCCGTCGCCACCTTCAACATCAGCCGGCTGGCCGCCGCGCACATGAGCCGCAACGAGCCCGAGGATCCCGAGAGCACCGGCGAACGCGGTGTCATCCTCAACACGTCGTCGGTCGCCGCGTTCGAGGGGCAGATCGGCCAGGTCGCCTACTCGGCGGCCAAGGCGGCGATCGCCGGGATGACCCTCACCATGGCCCGCGATCTCGGCTCGCTCGGCATCCGGGTCGTCGCCATCGCCCCCAGTCTGTTCGAGACGGGCGCCACCGAGAAGATCCCCGCCGAGACACGGGCCGCGCTGGTGAAGGACGCCGCGTTCCCCCGGCGACTGGGCCGCCCGCAGGAGTACGCCAAGCTCGCCCTCGCCGTCGTCGACAACCCGATGCTGAACGGCCAGTGCCTGCGTCTCGACGCGGGCCAGCGGTTCGGCCCGAAGTGAGGTTCTGATGGCCGACAACAGCACAGAGCACGAGGGCAGGGTCGCGCTCGTCACCGGAGGCGGCCGCGGCTTCGGCAAGGCGTTCGGCGAGGCCCTGTCCGCCCTCGGCGCGCATGTCGTGCTCGCCGACATCAACGGTGACGCGGCTGCCGAAGCCGCGGCGGAACTCACCGCGAAGGGCCTGAGCGCGACCGGCGTCGCCTGTGACGTGGCCGACGAGGCCGAGGTCGGCGCGGTCGTGAGCGAGGTCGTCGAACGCCATGGCGGACTCGACATCCTGGTCAACAACGCCGGTCTGCACGCCGCCTACAACAAGCCCTTCACCGAACTCGGCCTGGCCAAGGTGCGGCGAGTCCTCGACGTCAACGTCATGGGCACCGTCATCTGCTCGCTCGCGGCGCATGAAGCCATGCGGGGACGGCCCGGCGCCGCCATCGTCAACATCTCGTCGTCGGCGGCCTATGCGAACCGCAGCATCTACGGCGTCTCCAAACTCGCCGTGCGGGGCCTGACCGTGTCCTTCGCCCGCGAGTTCGCCGCCGACGGGATCCGGGTCAACGCGATCGCGCCGGGCCTCATCTTCACCGACACCGTACGGGCCCAGCTGTCCCCCGCCGAGGCGGACCGTGTTCTCGGGGAGCAGATCCTGCGGCAGGAGGGCCGGGAGCAGGACATCGTCGAGGCGCTGCTGTATCTGGTCTCGTCGAAGGCGTCCTTCGTGACCGGTGAGACCCTGCGTGTGACGGGCGGGTTCGCACTGTCCGTCTAGTCTCCGTACACGCCTGTGGCCCCGCGACGGCTGTCGCGGGGCCACGGCTGTTGCGGCTGTCCTACACGGTCACCGGTTCGTTCTCCGGTTTCCCGGCCAGCTCCTTCTCCTCGTTCGTGATCGCCTTCAGCAGCACGTACGGCGTGGCGATCTTCCAGAAGACGTACGCGATCGAGGGGAGCAGGTACGCGAGCAGTCCGTTCCAGGCGAGCGGTCCGCTCTTGTTGAGGAAGACGAAGGCGCCCGGGATGAGCAGCACTCCCAGCGCCATGCTGAGCCAGCCGTACCAGCGCGGGAAGAGCGGCTTCTCCCTGGTGTGGTCGATGAACGCGGCGTATCCGATCGACCAGACCTGGAGCACGAAGATGCAGGCGTTGCCCACGAACATGAGCCAGAAGGTGTCGGTCATCGCGGTCAGGACGTCGGCGGAGTGGACCTCCGGCCGCCAGGCCGCGGCGGCGAGGATCGCCAGCGGGAAGAAGAAGCCGAGCGGGGCCACCACGCCCGTGGTGAGCTGGATCATCGAGAGCAGCCCCCAGCCGCCCTCGACCCGGCGCAGCTGCATGCTCGTCACGACGACGTACGGGTACTCGAACGGGACGAGCAGGACCATCAGGGCGACACAGGTGAGGATCCCCGTGCGGTGGTCCTCGAGGAACGCGACGATGTCGTCGGGGCTCTCCGTCGGGCTCATCGGCGGGGTGAGGTGCCCCACGGCGAAGGCGGCGAAGAATCCCACGAACAGGATGACTCCGCACCACGCCGACACGCGTTGCAGTCTTATGTGGAGGTCTTTCTTCATCTGCGGCTCCCTTTTCTGCCGACCGGTGTCTACCGGCCGATCTCGTGCCAGCCCACGAGGCTGTCGAGCAGCTGACCCGCGCTCGACATGTAGTCGCCGTATCCGCCCCGGAAGAACAGCAACGGGGTCTTCGGCGATTCGACGCGCATGTCCCGTACGCGTCCCACGACCAACCAGTGGTCACCGATCTCGACGGACTGCTCCACCGTGCAGTCGACCCACGCGACGATTCCGTCGAGCACGGGGTTGCCCAGCGGAGACGGGTTCCAGGTGGTGCCCTCGAACCGCTTCGAACTCACGCCCGCCATCTGCCGGGACAGGCGCTCCTGGTTGCCCGCGAGGGCGTTGGCGCAGAAACGGCCGGCGGTGCGGATCGTCCGCAGGGTGGTGGAGGAACGGTCCCCGAGGAACGACACCAGGGGCGGCTCCAGGGAGACGGACGTGAAGGTTCCGACCACCATTCCGTGCGGGTGCCGTTCGTCGTCCGTGGTGGTGATCGCGACCACGCTCGTGGGGAAGTTGCCCAGGACGTCGCGGAACCGGCGCCCGTCGATGGCGTCCGCCGTCCGGCCGTGTGCCGCGCCGTCGCTCATATCAGGACACGCATCGGCTCGGGCAGCTCGAGTCCCATCTGCGCCAGGGCGTTCGCGTGGTACGCCGAGCCGGGGACGTGGATCATGTGCTGGAGTCCGACGTGCGCGTCCCGCCAGTACCGCTGCATCGGGTTGTTCCGCCGGATCGCGTTGCCGCCGGACCGGGCGAAGATCTCGTCCAGGGCGGAGACGGCCCGCCAGGCGCAACGGACCTGGTTGCGCCGTACGTTCGCCCGGTCCTCGAGGGAGATCGGCCGGCCGGCCTCGACCTGGTCGTACAACCGGCTGATGCCGTCGATGAGTTGCACCCGGGAGGCGGCGATCTCCGCCGCGGCCTCCCCGGCGGCGTAGAGGACGTACGGGTCGTCGCGCACCTGCACACCGGTCACGGCGACCCGGTCGCGCTGCTGGGCCAGGTGGACGGCGAGCGCGCCCTCGCAGATGCCGATGACCGCGGCGGTGATGCCGAGCGGGAACATCGAGCTGAAGGGCAGCTTGTACAGGGTGTCGGTCAGCCCGATGGCCTCCGCGGCGGCGCCCTCCTGGACCGCCTCCTGCCTGATCGTGCGGTATTCGGGGATGAACGCCTTGTCGACGACGACGTCCTTGCTGCCGGTGCCCGCCAGGCCGACGACGTCCCAGGTGCCGTCGAGGATCTCGTAGTCCGAGCGGGGCAGCACGACGTGCAGCACGGTGATGGGGCCCGCGGGCCTCCCCTTGCCGTCCCCGAGCAGCGCGCCGAGGAAGTCCCACCGGCAGTGGTCGCTTCCCGAGGAGAACGGCCAGCGACCGCTGAGGACGTATCCGCCGTCCACCGGCTCGGCGATGCCGTTGGGCATGTAGGGCGAGGCGATCCAGGTGTCCGGGTCGTCGTTCCACACCTCCTGCGCCAGGCGGGGGTTCATCTGGGCGAGCTCCCAGGGGTGGACCCCCACGACCCCGCACACCCAGCCCGCGGCGCCGTCGTGCCGCGCGACCTCCATGACCGCCTCGGCGAAGTCCTTGGGATGGGCCTCGTAACCGCCGAACGCCTTGGGCTGCAACAGCCGGATCACCCCCGCCGAGCGGAGCAGTTCCACCGTCCGGTCGCTCAGCTTGCCGAGTGACTCGTTCTCGTCGGCGAGTGCGGCCAGTTCGGCACCCAGTTCCTCGACACGACCGACCACTTCATGCGTCACGCCGCACACCTCCTGGTCACTGATCCATCGCATGCGCCGCGCGTCGCCGGCGGCGGGATGGTCACAGTGTCGGGTCGCGGGACCGGCACCCGCTGGGCACTTTCCGCTGACCGGGACTGTGTCTTCAGCGGGTGACGCGGGGCCGGAGTGCGGTGGTGGAGCGGCCTTTGAGGGCGGAGAGCCACACTCCCGCGCCGTAGGCGAGGTCGTCGAGGCGGCGGGCGACGCCGTAGCGCAGGGGATCGAGAGGGGTCCGGTCGCGCCGGTATTCAAGTGCGATGTCGGCCAGAGCGGCGACCGCCGTGGCGCGGCGCATCCGGCGGGAGACCGTGCAGCCCACGGCCGTGAGCGGCCACCAGTGGCGGGTCAGCAGCGCGGAGGTCTGCGTCAGCGTGGCGAGGGCTCCGTTGCCGGTGAGCCGGACCGCTAGCCGGTACGGGTGGCGGGTGCCGTCGAGCTTGCGGGCGATGCGTACGGTGACGACGCCGAGGACGGCCGCCGCGACCGGAGCCGACCAGCGCCGCTGCGCGAGCAGCGCGGCGGCGAACGCCGTGCTCCAGGGGGCCAGTACGGCGGGGGCGATGAACTCCGGGTGCCGCTCGGCGAGCGGTTGCGCCCCGGTGCCGTAGACGGCCTTGCGCAGGAACCAGTCCCGCACGCGCACGCGATGCTCGTGGGCGGCGCGGACGGCGGGCTCGTACCGCACGCGCCGTCCGGCTTCGAACAGCCGCCAGCACAGGTCGACGTCCTCCCCGACCGTCATGCGCGCGTCGAAGCCGTCCCCCAGCGCGTCCACCCGTGCCACGACGCAGGCCGAGGACGCCCAGGAGACGGGGGTGCCGGGGCGTACCGGGGCCGGGTGGGCGCCGAGGTCGAGTGAGGACCGGGCGTTCTCGTACCGCTCGATCCAGGTCGTGGCGGCGGCGGGCAGGCCGGTGATGCGGGGTACGGCCATGGCGACCCGGGGGTCGGCGAAGTGCCGCAGCAGGGTCGGGACCGTGTCGGGGTCGAGCACGATGTCGGAGTCGGCGAAGACCACGTACGGGGTGGTGACGAGGCGGAGGCCGGCGTTGCGCGCGCCTGCCGGGCCCAGGTTGACGGCCAGGGCGACCAGCCGTGCCCCGTGCCGGGCGGCGACGGCCGCGACGGCCACCGGGTGCCGTGAGGCGTCGTCGACGACGATCACGGGGTGGTCCGTGCCGATGCTCCGCAGCAGGCGGTCCAGTTGGCGGGGGCGGTCGCGGACCGGCACCACGACCGTGCAGCGCGGGTCGGCGGGCAGCGGCAGGGAGCCGGCGACGGGATGGGCCATGCCGGTGTCGAGCAGCCGGTCCGCGAGCAGCGCGCTCGCCGCGTCCCGCACGGGAAGCGTCCGGTCGACGAGGAGCCGGCGGGCCCTCGGGGTCAGTCTCAGCAGGCGGGTCGGGAATCCGCCGAGAAGGGCACGGCCGCCGTCGATCACCCGGGTGTGCCGGTCGAGTTCGACCACGAAGCCGACCGGAAGCGTCATCGCCGTCATGGTCGTACGGCTTTCCGGCGGGCGGGATCGACGAGGCGGCCGCGGCCGTCGACGGTCCACGCGTCGATCCGGCGGACCGCCCCGGAGACCATCGCGTCCAGCGTCCGGCGCCCCTCCTCGGCCGAGGCGCCGGTGGGGTCGCCGAGCACCCCGGACGGCGAGACCGCGCGGACGCCCCGGGCCGTCAGCTCCGGGATGAGGACGGCCAGGGGTCGTGTGTCGCCGGCGACCGCGGCGTCGAGCCATACCCGTTCCGGGGCCAGGTGCAGCATCAGCGAGGTCTCCGTGCGGCCGGCGTGCGCGTCACCGCCGGGCGCCTCGCAGCCCATCCAGGCGACGTCGTGGCCGTCCGCGCGCAGCAGGCGGAGGGCCGTGTCGAGGGTGGCGGTGTTGCCGCCGTGGCCGTTGACGAACACCGCGCGGCGCGCCCACAGCGACAACGAGCGTGTCATTTCGACGACCACCGCGCGCAGCGCCTCGTGCCCGATCGAGACGGTCCCCGGGAAGCCGGCGTGTTCACCGCTGGCGCCGTACGCCAGAGGTGGTGCCACCAGCGACGCGGGAAGCGCCTCGGCCGCCTGCCGCGCGACGGCGTGCGCGACGACGGTGTCGGTGTCGAGGGGCAGGTGCGGGCCGTGCTGCTCGGTGGACCCGACCGGGACCAGGACCAGCGCACCGGGCGGTACGGCCGGCCAGACGGTGTCGGCCAGGGTGCGGAGCGCCGCCATGCTCAGGCGACCGGGGCGGGGCGGGCCCCCGGGACGTCTCCGCCGCCCAGGGTCAGCGGGAAGCCCGGCGGGATCACCAGGTCCTCGGGCGTCAGTTCGTGGACGGAGGAGTGCCCGAGGCCCAGTACGGCCGAGTCGAGGCCGCCGCGCAGGATGTCCAGCACGTTCTCGACACCGGTCTGGCCGTTCGCCGCGAGGCCCCAGAGGTAGGCGCGGCCGATCAGTACGGCGCGCGCCCCGAGGGCGAGGGCCTTGGCCACGTCGCCGCCGCGGCGGACGCCGCCGTCCAGGAGGACTTCGATCTGGTCGCCGACCGCTTCCGCGACGGAGGGGAGCAGCCGGATGGTGGCCGGGGTGGTGTCCAGGTTGTTCCCGCCGTGGTTGGACACGGACAGGGCCGAGACACCGGCGTCGACCGCGCGCCTGGCGTCGTCGACGCGGGTCACGCCCTTGAGGAGGAAGGGGCCGCCCCACTCCTCGCGCAGCCACTTGACGTCGTCCCAGGTGGGCGGCGGTGTCTGCATCCACTCGCCGTAGGCGCCGAAGAAGGTGGGGGCCTCGCCGCCGGGAGCGCGCAGGTTGGGCACGGTGAGGTCGGGGAGGCGGCCGGACCGCGCGTATCGCCACAGCCAGCCGGGCCGGGGCAGTACGTCGGGGGCGAACCGCAGCATGGTCCTGAGGTCGAGCTTCTCGGGGATGGCGGGACTGCCCCAGTCGCGGCCGTGGGAGAAGGACCAGTCGAGGGTGACGATGAGCGCCTTGGCGCCGGCCGCCCTGGCCCGGTCCATGCGCTGCACCATCGCCTCGCGCGTCCCGCTCCAGTACAGCTGGAAGAACAGGTCGGGCTGCGCTTCGGCGACCTCCTCCACGGGCCGGCTGGCGAACGAGCTCAGCCCCATGACGACGCCCCGGCTCGCGGCGGCCCTGGCCACGGCCACCTCCCCGTCCGGATCGACCGCCTGCACCCCGGTCGGCGAGATGACCACGGGAAGCGCGGTGGGCACTCCGAGCACGGTCGTGGACAGGTCGCGTTGCGCGTGGTGGCCCACGACGCGCGGGGCGAAGCCCAGTTCGGCGAAGGCCGCCGTGTTGTCGTCGATGGTGCGGCCCCGCTCGGATCCCGCGACCAGGGCGCCGTAGACCGAGCCGGGCAGCTTCCGCTTGGCCCTGCGCCGCGCCTCGGCGACCGTCTCGAACCAGGGGTTCCTAGGCACGTGCCCCGTCCTTTTCCATCGGTGTCAGGTCCAGTCCGGCCAGCGGGTCCTCGGCGCAGTCGCTCACCGGGGGGCGACGACGGGTGAGGACGAGGTCCACGGGCCGGGGCGAGGTCCGGTGGGAGTGGTCGCCGGACGGCTTGGGAAGGTGTGCCCTGCCCGCCGGGCGCCGGGCGAGGCGCTCCTCCCCGTGCCCCTGCGCGCACTCGGGGTCGGGGCCGTCCAGCGGCAGCCCGGTGAAGAACTTGGCGGCCATGCATCCGCCCTTGCAGGTGTCGTAGAACGCGCAGGAGGCGCAGGCTCCGCCGTGCTGCGGGGTCCGCAGCCTCCGGAACAGCTCGGAGTCGCGCCACACTCCGCCGAAGCCGCCCGGCGCGCGGACGTTGCCGGCGAGGAACTCGTCGTGGATGGCGAACGGGCAGGCGTAGACGTCGCCGACCGGGTCGATCAGACAGACGACGCGTCCGGCACCGCACAGGTTGAGTCCGGGCAGCGCCTGGCCGTACGCGGAGAGGTGGAAGAAGGAGTCGCCGGTCAGCACGTTCTCGCCGTGGGCGAGCAGCCAGTCGTACAGCTCGCGTTGCTGCGCGGCGGTCGGACGCAGGTCGTCCCAGACGTCGGCGCCGCGTCCGGAGGGGCGCAGCCGGGTCAGGCGCAGCTGGGCTCCGAAGCGGTCGGCGAGCGCCTTGAAGGCGTCGAGCTGGGGGAGGTTGTGCCGGGTGCAGACCACGGAGATCTTGAAGTTCCGCATTCCGGCGGCGGCGAGGTTCTCCATCGCCCGCAGCGCCGTCGCGTACGAACCGGGCCCGCGCACCGCGTCGTTGACGTCGGCGGTCGCGCCGTCGAGGGAGATCTGGACGTCCACGTAGTCGTTGCGGGCGAGCCGCTCGGCGGCCTCGGGGGTGATCCGGACGCCGTTGGTGGAGAACTTCACCCCCACGTGGTGGGCCGTGGCGTAGTCCAGGAGTTCCCAGAAGTCGGCGCGGACGGTGGGCTCGCCGCCGCCGATGTTGACGTAGAAGACCTGCATGGCCTCCAGTTCGTCGATGACGGCCTTGGCCTCCGCGGTGCTCAGCTCGCGCGGGTCGCGCCGGCCGGAGCTGGACAGGCAGTGGGCACAGGCGAGGTTGCAGGCGTAGGTGAGTTCCCAGGTGAGGCAGATCGGCGCGTCGAGTCCGTGCTCGAACAGGTCGACCAGCCGTGGCGTGCCGGGGGCGGTGGCGGCCGGGGCGGCCCGGGGTGCGGTGGTCATGGGGTCCTTCCGACGAGCATCGACGTATCGGCCAGCGCGGCCAGGGCGGCGCCGTACCGGGCCAGTTCGGCCTCCTCGACGCCGGCGGCCAGGCAGGCGGCCCGCGCCGTCCGCGTGTCGGCGAGATGCTGGACGGCCGCGAGCAGCCGGCGGTCCTTGAGGAACGTCAGCCGGCGCGTACCGAAGTGGTAGAGCAGCGCGCCGAAGGGTTCCGGCCGCACCGAGACCTGGGGATGCAGGTCCCAGGCGCGGTCGAGGTCCATCCCTGTCATACGGCGGCGCCTAGTAGACGCCGCACATGCCGTCGATGGAGATCTCCTCCAGGAGGTCATCGGCTTCGATCAGCGGCGCCATGGCCGCGGCCGGGTCGGTGACGGCCTCGGGAGCGGTCTCTTCCGTCAGGGTGGAACGGGGCTCGTTCATGCGACTCTCCCTCGTCGGGGCCTCTGACGGTAGGTCACCGTCATGCCGGGCACGCGGGCCGGTCCCGGCCAGTGGAACGGGACGTTGCGCGGGGCGCTCACGGCGTTTTGAATCACGTGACCATGAGGCGGACCGAGCACGGGCACGGCCGGCCGCACCGCCCCGACGTCATCGTGGTGGGCGCCGGGGGCAGCGGTGCCGTCCTCGCGGCGCGGCTCAGCGAGGACCCCGGCCGCACCGTGCTGGTGCTGGAGGCGGGCCCGGCACCGCGTCACCCGTCGGCGTTCGCACCCGGGCTGCTGGACGCACGGCTCGTCCCCGGCGCACAGCCCGGACACACCGCCGTCCAGCAGTACGCCGCGCACCTGACTCCGACGCGGCCGTACACGGTCGTGCGGGGGCGCTGGCTCGGAGGCTCGACCACCGTCAACGGCGGGTACTTCGTCCGAGCCCGGCGCGAGGACTTCGACCGCTGGTCGGCCGGGGGCGGCGCCGCCTGGTCGTACGACCGGATGCTTCCGTTTCTCCGCGCCCTGGAGACCGACCTCGACCACGGCGCCGACGCGCTGCACGGCGGCCGCGGGCCGGTGGGCGTCCGCCGCACGGATCTGCACCACCCGGCCGCCGCCGCGTTCCGGACGGCCGCTCGGCGACTGGGGTTTCCCGAGGAGCCGGACAAGAACGCCCAGGGTGCGCCGGGGTTCGGCCCGGTGCCGACCAACACTGTGGACGGAGTGCGCGTCAACACCGGCATCGGCTATCTGCTGGGTGCGTCCGGCCGCCCCAACCTCCTGGTGGAAGGGGACAGTACGGTCCTCGGGGTGGTGGTCGAGCGCGGTCGCGCGACCGGCGTGGAGGTCGAGCGCCACGGGCGGCGCGGGGTGGTGCGCGGCGGTGAAGTCGTGCTCTGCGCGGGGGCGTTGCGCACCCCTCAGCTGCTGCATCTGTCGGGCATCGGCCCGCGCCGCGAGCTGGAGGCCCTCGGGGTCTCCGTCGTCCGGGACGCTCCCGCCGTCGGGGCCCGGTTCGGCGACCACCCCCAGGTGGTGCTGGAGTGGATGCCCCGGCGGCCCGTGCCGGAGCCCGCAGGCTCGTGGCTGGGCGGCGCCCTGCACCTGCCGTCGTCGGACGGCGCCCATCCGGCCGGCGATCTGGAGATCCTGCAGTCCCTCGTCCCGCTGGCCGGGCTGACGGGCGGGACGGTGTCCGTTCCCGGTGCGCCCCTCGCGTTCCTCGTCTCCGTCCAGACACCGCGGCTGAGCGGCCGGATGCGCACCCGTTCCGCCGATCCGGCGACGCCTCCGCGCCTCGACTACGGCTATCTGTCGACCGCGGGGGACCGGCGGCGCCTGCGCGAAGCCGTCCGCGTCACCGCCGGGTTGGTCGGCACGGGTGACTTCGGGGAGGTCTCCGGCGGGTTCACGGAGCCGGTCGCGCGGGTGCTGGACGACGACCGCCTGCTCGACGAGTGGATCCTCGGGCACCTCGGCACGTGCCACCACACGTGTGGCACGGTTCCCCTGGGCCCCGCCGTCGACCCCTACGGGCGGGTGCACGGTGTCGACGCACTGCGTGTCGCGGACACGTCGATCCTGCCGACGCCCCCGTTGCGGGGACCGGCGGCCACCGCCGTCCTCATCGGCGAAGTCGTCGCCGACGCCATGCGCCGCGGCCTGACCTGAACGGCGCCATCATGATGGTACCGAAGTATCATCAACGGGCCCGGCAGGGGCACAGCAGCGAGACGACGAGCGGAGAAGGCCGATGCCCAAGCGCGTGGACCACGCGGAGCGCCGTACCGAGATCGCCGAGGCGCTCGTCCGGGTCGCCGGGCGGCATGGGCTGCATGCCGTGGGGATGCGCGATGTGGCGGCCGAGGCGGGCGTGTCGCTGCGGCTGGTGCAGTACTACTTCGAGACGAAGGAGAAGCTGCTGCTCTTCGGGCTGCGGCACCTGACGGAGAGGTTCCGGGAACGGGTCGCCACCCGGATCAAGGACTCCGGTGACAGTCCCGGACCGCGCGCCACGATCGAGGCGCTGCTGATGGCGGCCCTGCCCACGGACGAGGAGAGCCGCGTCTTCCACTTCGTGTACACCTCGTACGCCGTTCTGGCCGTCAACGACCCGGCACTCGCCGCGCAGCCCTTCATCAAGGACCCCGACGCCGCCGAGGAAGCCGTGGCCGGCCTCCTCCGGCAGGCGCAGGACGCCGATCTGTTGCGGCCCGGTGTGGACCCGGGACTGGAGGCGGCCGGTCTGCTCGCCATGTCCGCGGGACTCGGCACCGGCGTCCTCGTCGGCCAGCGCAGCCCCGAGTCGGCCGCCGCGGTCCTGGAGCACCAGCTGGACCGCGTCTTCCAGGCGGCGACCGTGGCCCCCTGACTCGGCCGACGGGCGGGTGACGTCATTTCTCGCCTGACCCGGCCCTCCCGACGGAACCGTCACCGTCATGCGCGAGAGCCGTAACAGTCCTTGCGCGGGGCGTGAATCCGGAGCCGGGGCGAGCATCCTGTCAAGACCAATCCCAGTATGTCAGCAGCCACGGGGGCTCATGATGCGCACTTTCCGCAGGATCACCCACGCCCGGACGCTTGGCGGCCTTGGTCTCGCCGCCGCCGCACTCCTGGCCGCGACGGCCTGCGAGCCGAGCGACGACAAGGCCGGCGCCACCCCGCCGCCGAAGTCCTCCGCCTCCCCCTCCGTCTCCGCGTCCACGCCGGCTGTCCCCTCGACCTCCGCGCCGTCCTCTGCGACGTCTTCCGCGCCGGGCCGTCCGGGCGACCCCGAGGACATCGACGGCAACTGCCCCGACGACTACACCGACGTCAAGGTGGAATGGGCCGTGCCACCCACGAAGGACGACTCGAAGCTCCTGCTGACCGTCACCAACACCGGCACCAAGCCGTGCACGCTGCGGACCTATCCGGTACTCCGGCTGGAGGACGGCGACGGCCGGCTCGTGGGGGTCTTCGAGAACTCCAAGCCGCAGACGGAGGTGACTCTCGCCCCCGGCAAGGAGGCGTACGCGGGTCTGCTCCTGCGCCAGAGCAACAACGACGTCAGCACCCTCGTGAAGAACATGGCGCTCGCGCCGCACGGTCAGAGCCCCGACAACAACACGGGCGAGGGTGTGCTCCTGGAGATGCCGAAGGGCGGCGTGCACGTGGACGACAAGGCCCGCGTGACGTATTGGAACAGCAGTTCCGAGGCCGCCGTGTCGCCGCTGTTCGCCCACTGACGGGGCCGCCAGACGCCGGCTGCCCCGCGGCCTGCCACCGCGCTCGCGTACGCCGGGTGTCGGAAGGCGTGGCGCAAGGGCCCGCCGTCGCGCGTCACGCGTCCTGTGCCCGTACCCCGAGGCCCGTCGGTCGCGTGCGCAGGACGACCTCGACGGAGGAGAGCGCGAAGCGGACCGCGCCGGTGAGGACGGCGTCGTCGCCGAGGGACGACAGCCGCCAGCGCGGCGGGTCGACCAGGAGGGTGTCCGCGTGCGTCCGCGCGGCGCCGAGCAGGAGGCGGGCGGCCGGAGCCGTGTCGGCGGAGCCGAACTGGCCGGTGCCGAGGACGACCAGGGCCGGGTCGAGCGCGAGCAGGACCGGGGCGATGCCCTCGGCGAGCCGGCGGCCGTAGGACTCGACGGCGGCCATCGCCTCCGCCTCGCCGGCCGCCGTGCCTGCGACGACGGAGGCGGGCAGCGGCTCGAGGCCGGGGGAACCGGGCGAGCCGGAGGAGCCGGGGAATCGGATGAAACCGATCTCGCCGGCCGCCCCGTGATGGCCGCGCAGGAGCCGGCCACCGGTGATGACACCGGCGCCGAGGCGTTCGCCGAGGAGGACGAACACCATCTCGCCGGTCAGCGCGCCGGCCGGTACCCCGGCCTGCTCTTCGGCGGGCTGCCCCGCTCGCGCTTCGGAGGGTTCTCCCCCTTCCGTCCGGTCGTCGGCGCCCTCGGGCCACTCGGCCTGCTCCGCGGCCGGCTGCCCGGGCCGCTCCCCCGCCCGCGCCTCGAACGGCTCTCCTTCTTCGGTCCGGCCGTCATTGCCCGCAGGCCGGTCCGCCGGTTGTACGGCCGGCTCACCCGCTCGCGCCTCGAACGGCTCTCCCCCCTCGGGCCTGTCGTCGGCGCCGTCAGGCCCGGTCGCGGAGGCCGGTGTCTCATCGGGCCGGGTGTCGGTGCCGTCGGGACGGTGGGCGGCCGGGGCGGGTGCCCGGCCCACGCCGCGCCACTGCTCGCCCAGCGCCGCGAGGTTGGCGTCGTTCTCGACGGCGACGGGGCAGCGGAGCAGGTCGTGGAGGATGCCGACCATGTCGGTGCCGGCCCAGGTACCCAGGTTGTCGGCCTGGCGGACGTGGGTGTTGGCCCGGTCGACGAGGCCGGGGGTGCCGACCGTCGCCGCCCAGACGCGTGCCGTGTCCGCGCCGACGTGGGCCATGGCGGCCTCGACCGCCGAGGTGACGGCAGCCGCGCGGGCCGCGCCCGAGAGGTCGGCGCGGACCTTCTGCCGCTGTACGGCGACCTGTTCGCCGTCGAGGTCGGCGAGGCAGGCGGTGACCGAGCGGGGGCGGACGTCGACTCCGACGACGAAGCCCGCGTGCGGGCGGAAACGGAAACGGCGGGCCGGGCGGCCGGGGGAGCGCCGGCCGCGGGCGGACAGCGCGGGAACCACCTCGATCAGGCCGCAGTCGACCAGCTCCTCCGCGATGGCCTCCACCGTGGGGCGCGAGAGGTTCGTCGCCCTGACCAGTTCGGACAGCCGCGGGTGCGGGTCCGCCGAGCGGACGACGGCAAGCACGGCCGCCGCGTTCGTCGCCCGCAGGTCCGCCACACCGACGACCGCCGGCGCGCCGGGCGCCACGAGCTCCGCGGCACCGCTCAGCGGCCAGACGGGCGCCGGCTGCGGCCCTGGCTCCGGGACTGCCACTGCTGCCTCCACAAGAAGTCTTGACGCCCACCGACGCCATGCTGATTATATAACGCAACTGCGTTATTAAAAGATCAAAACCCGCAGCAGCTCGCCCCTTCTCCCGTGTCCCCCACGGCATCGCCCCGGACCGGTCCCCACCCGACGCCCGGCCTCCCTCTCCGCCGCCCCAGGAGAAACCGCCATGAGTCACAGCCCCGTCCACCTCCCGTCCCGTCTGCCCAGACGCGTCTTCCTCGCCGCCGCCGGGTCCTCGCTGCTCGCCGCCTGCGGCAGCTCCCTCACCCCCGGCGCCAAGGGCTCCGCCACGAACAGCGCCTCCGGGCCCGTCACCACCGCCGTACCGACCGACCGTCAGATCACCCTGGTGGTGGCCGACGCGGACGACACCACCATGACCCCGGACCTGCTCGCCGCCTTCCACGCGAAGTACCCCAACATCACCTTCAAGCGCCAGTACACCGGCTGGGACGACTACCTCAAGAGCATCAACACCACGATGTCGGCGGACAGCGCCCCGGACATCGCCCAGTTCGTGTCAGGCATGAACAACCTGGTCAAGGGCCGCCTGCTGCTCGACGTCGGCGGATACGCCAAGGCATACGGCTGGCCGGGGAAGTTCCCCGGCCTCGACCAGATCACCTTCAGCTCCGACGGCCGGACCACCGGCACCGGCGCGCTGTACGGCGTGTCCGGCGGTCTGTCGTTCGAGGGCGTCTACTACAACAAGGCCAAGGTGAAGCAGCTCGGGATCACCGTCCCGCCGGCCACGGTCGACGAGCTGGAGGCGATGTTCGCCAAGGCCAAGGCGGCGGGCGAGACCGCGCTCGTCGCGGGCAACCTCGACGGAGGCCTGAACCACCCCTTCAACGTCCTGTTGTCGATCTACATGAAGCCCGCCGACCGCGAGGCGTGGGCCTTCGGCCACCAGGGCGCCAAGATCACCGGCGCGGAGGCGGTCGCTGCCGCCGCCACCCTCAAGCGCTGGGTGGACAAGGGCTATGTGACGCCGAAGGTCAACGGCGTCAGCGACAACGACGCCACCGCCGCCTTCGCGAAGGGCACCGGTGTCTTCCGCATCAGCGGCAACTGGGCGGCGGCCGCCGTCGCCAAGGGCCTCGGAGCCGACGCGGGCCTGTTCAACGCACCCCCCGCCGACAAGGGCGGCACCCTGCACACCACGGGCGCGGGCGTCTACTACTGCGTCTCCAGCAGGACGAAGAACGCCGCCGCAGCCGCCGCCTTCCTCGACTTCTGCGCGAGCGAGCAGGCCGCGCCCATCATCGCCAAGTCCGGCTTCATGGCCCCCGACGCCTCCGCGATGCCGCAGCAGAGCGGGCTGCTCGGCGATGTGAGCGGCGGCTGGCAGGCGATCGTCAAGGACTCCGGCCTGGAGCCGTTCATCCAGAACGCCTCCACCCCGACGATGCCGGACACCGTCACCACCCAGCTGCAGCTGCTGGCCGGCGGCAAGGTCACCGCCGAGAAGTTCCTCGCCAGCCTGCAGGCCGACTTCGACAAGTACCACGCATGATGGCTGTCACCGCACACCGTCCCGCGGCTCCGGCGGCCGACCGCACCCGGGCCCCGGCCGGGCTGCGGTCCGGCGCCGGCCGCCGGCGCCGCCGTCGCGCCGTGGCCCTGCTGTACGTACTGCCCGCGCTGCTGCCCTACACCCTGTTCGCGGTGCTGCCCGCGCTGCACACCGCCTATCTGTCGCTGTTCGACTGGGACGGGGTGACCCTGCCGTCCTTCACCGGAGTCGCCAACTACCGCGCGGTCTTCGCCGATCCGCAGCTGCGCGCGGCGGCCTGGCACGCGGGCGCGCTGATCGTGTTCTTCTCCGTGCTGCCCATCTGCCTCGGCCTGGTGTCGGCGGCGGTCGTCTCCCGCCGCGCCGGCCGGCGCGGCATCGCGGCCGTCCGTACGCTGCTGTTCCTGCCGCAGGTCGTCCCGCTGGTCGCGGTCGCCATCATCTGGCGCTGGGTGTACGCCGAGGACGGCACCCTCAACCAGGCACTGCGCGCCGTCGGCCTGGGACGGTTCGCCGACTCCTGGCTCGGCAGCTTCACCTGGTCGCTGCCGGCCGTCGGACTGATCGGCACCTGGGTGGTGGCCGGGCTGTGCATGGTGCTCTTCCTGTCCGGCACCCAACGCATCGACCAGGAGATCTACGAGGCCGCGCGGATGGACGGCGCGGGCCCGGTACGCGAGTTCTGGTCGGTCACCGTGCCACTGCTGCGCCCGGAGATCGCGGTCGCGCTGTCCATCACCGTGATCGCCGCGCTGTCCAGCTTCGACCTGATCTACATCACCACCGGCGGCGGCCCCGGCGACAGCACCGTGGTGCCCGGCATCCTCATCTACCGGCTCGCCTTCGGGGGCGGCCAGGTGGGGCTGGCGAGCGCGCTGGCGGTGGTGCTGACGGCGGTCATCTCGGTCGCCGTCCTCGTCATCAACCGCCTTGCCAGGGAGGCCCCGTGACGACGCGTGCCGCCGGCAGAGGCCTGGCCGCTCCCGCCGTGCTCGCGGTGTTCTGCGCCGCCGTCCTCGTACCGTTCCTGTCGCTGCTGCTGGCCTCGGTGCAGCCGGCCGGAACGCCGCTGACCGGGCTGGCGCTGCCGACGCACGGCATCCACCTGGAGAACTTCGTGCACGCCTGGTCGCGGGCCGGGTTCGGGCCGCTGCTGCGCTCCAGCACGGTGATCGCGCTCGCGGTCGTCCCCGCAGCCGTGCTGTGCGCCACGCTCGCCGGGTACGCGCTGGCCACCATGGACGTCCCCGGCGGCGGGAAGCTGTACGCCTACCTGCTGCTGGGCCTCGCGATCCCGACCGAGGTCACCGTCATCCCGCTCTACTACGACCTGCGGGCGCTCGGGCTGACCAACACCGTGCCGGGGCTGGCGCTCGCGGAGATCGCCGCCTTCATGCCGTTCGGCGTGTTCTGGATGCGGGCGCACTTCGCGACCGTGCCGCGCAGTCTCATCGAGGCCGCCCGGCTGGACGGCGCCTCGTCGTGGACGACACTGTGGCGGGTGCTGCTGCCGAACTCCCGGCCGGCCGTGACCACGCTCGGCATCCTGTACTTCGTGTGGAGCTGGAACCAGTTCCTGCTGCCGCTGATCCTCATCCAGGACCCGAGCAGACGCACCGCCCCGGCCGGACTCGGCTTCTTCACCGGCCGGTACGGCGTCGACGTGCCGCTGCTCGCGGCGGCGACGCTGATCGTGATCGCCCCGGTGGTCGTCGTCTACCTGTTCTTCCAGCGGCACTTCATCAACGGCGTGCTCAGTGGCGCGCTCAAGGGCTAGGAGGCCCAGAGCAGATGGCAGAACTCGATGTGGCGCTGATCGGCGCGGGCGGCATCGCCCAGGCCCATCTCCCCGCCTGGACGGCGCTCGGCGCCCGTGTCCGCATCTACTCCCCCGACGACCGGGCCCCCGGCCTCGCCGACGCGTTCGGAGCCACCGCCGTCCGCTCCCGGGAGGAGGCGATGGCCGGGGCGGACGTGGTGGACGTGTGCACCCCGACCGACACCCACCGGGAGATCGCCCTGGCCGCCGTCGCCGCCGGGGCGCACGTACTGTGCGAGAAGCCGCTGGCGCTGACCGCCGCCGACGCGGAGCTGATCGCCGACGCCGCCGAAGCGGCCGGTCTGCGCCTCTATCCGGGGCATGTGGTGCGCTTCTTCCCGGCCTACGCCCGGCTGCGCGAACTCGTCCGCGACGGCGCACTGGGCAGGGTCGCGGTGGCCCGCTTCACCCGCACCGGCCGCTATCCCACCTGGAGCCCGTGGTTCGCCGACCCGGCCCGCTCCGGCGGGATCCTGGTCGACCAGATGATCCATGACTTCGACATCGCCCGCTGGCTGTTCGGCGAGGTGGTACGCGTCCACGCGGTGCAGCGCGGCCACCTCACCGCGCCCGCGCCGGACGGGTCCGTCGCCACCGGGACGGCCGTACTCACCCATGAGACAGGTGTGATCACGCAGGTGGTGGGCGTGTGGGCGCCGCCGGACACCCCGTTCCGCACCACCTTCCACGTCTCCGGAACCGGCGGCACCACCGGGCACGACTCACTGGCCTCACCCGGGCTGCGGGTCACCGGCGCCGGCGGCGGCGCCGCCGAGGGCATCCCGTCGGGGGACTTCGGGGAGTCCCCGTACACCGTGCAGATACGGGAGTTCGCCGCCGCCTTCGCCGGGGACGGACCCGAGCCCCGGGTGAGCGCCAGGGACGGCGTGGCGGCCGTCCGTATCGCCGAAGCCGCCGCCGAGTCGGCCCGCACCGGGCGCGCCGCGGTCATCGAGAGGAGCCCCGTATGAGGGTCGCCGTCCTGTCCTTCGCCCATGTCCACGCCGCCACGTACCTCACGCTGCTGCGCGACCGTGACGACGTGGAACTCGTCGCCGCCGACCCCGGGGCGCCGCCCGGGGACCCGGACCGAGGTCCGGCCCTCGCCGAGCGGCTCGGTGTCCCGTACGCCGCGAGCTGGGACGAGGTCTTCGCGCGGCCCCTGGACGCGGTCGTCGTCACCAGTGAGAACGCCCGCCACCGGGACCTCGTCGAACGGGCCGCGGCGGCCGGCGCCCATGTGCTGTGCGAGAAGCCGCTGGCCACCACCGAGGCCGACGCCCGGGCGATCCTCGACGCCTGCGCCCGCGCCGGGGTGAGCCTGATGACCGCCTACCCGGTCCGCTTCGACTCCGCCTTCGGCGCGCTGCGCCGGGCCCTCGGCGACGGCTCCGTCGGCCGTCTGGTCAGCGTGTACGGCACCAACAACGGCTGGAACCCGGCCCGTTCCCGGTCGTGGTTCGGTGATCGCGAACTGGCGGGCGGCGGCGCGGTGATGGACCACACCGTACACATCGCCGACCTGATGGACGTACTGCTGGACGGCGAGCAGGCGGCGGAGGTCTACGCCCAGGCCAACTCCGTCCTGGACGCCGAACTCGGCCTGGACGTGGAGACCGCGGGCCTGGTCACCATCCGCTACCCCGGCGGCGCGGTGGCCGCCGTCGACTGCAGCTGGAGCCACCCCAAGGACCACCCCACCTGGGGTGGCCTCACGCTGACCTGTGTCGGTGAGCGGGCGATCGTCGAGTTCGACGCCTTCCCCCGGCTGCTGGGCGGCTTCGACAGCGCCGTCGGCCGGGCCCGCTGGGAGGCCGGCGGCGACGACCTGGACGCGGTGATGCTGGACGCCTTCCTCGACGCGGCCGGGACCGGCCGACGCCCCTCCCCCGACGGTGAGGCGGGCCTGCGCTCCCTGCGGGTGGTGCTGGCCGCCTACGAGTCACTGCGCACGGGACAGCCGGTGGCCCTGCCGGAACCTCACGCCGACGCGGTCACGGTGCCGTGACGCGTGTCCGCAGACATGGGGCGCCGGTTCAGACCGGCATCCGTCGTCCCAGGCGCAGCGCCCCGACGGCCAGTACCGCGAGCGACGCGGCGACGGTCAGCGGGTGCCCGACCAGCCACGTCTGGACTCCTTCGAACGGGTCGGAGGAGGTCAGGGCCGCGCGCTCCAGCATCCAGGACGCCGAGAACAGCAGGCCGACCGAGGCCAGGGCGATCCTGAAGGCGGGGTAGAGGGCGGTGCGGGCCAGGGCGAGCAGCGACGGCATGATCAGGGCCACGACGAGCAACTGGGTCAGTTCGATGCCCAGGTTGAAGCCGAGGAGCGTGGTGACGAGGGATCCCCGGTCCAGGCCGAGGTCGCCGATGAGCGAGGCGAACGCCAGCCCGTGGACGAGCCCGAAGCCACTGGCGATGAGTACCTCTCCGCGGGCCACCAGCGGACGTATCGCGTGGATCGCGGACACGGCGATCGAGAAGGCGATCAGTGTCTCCACCGGCCGGGACGGCACATGGATCACCCCGGCCGCCGCCAGGGCCAGGGTGAGCGAGTGGCCGACGGCGAACGCGGAGACCACGTGGACCACGCGCAGGACGGCGCGCCGCCGCGACGGACCGGCCGCGTGCCATCGGCCACCGGCCGCCGCCAGCGGTGCCGGGACCAGCAGCATGAGGAGGAACAGCAGGTGATCGGCCCCCTCACCGACGTGCTCCGTTCCCAGCCGGACGGTGGTGACGAAGCCCCGCAGCCATGACCCCTCCCCGGCGGGGACGTGCAGGCTCCCGGTGTCCCAGTCGAGGACCCCGAGGGTCTCGGCGTCGTCCGTCTTGAGGATGCCGCGGTCGAAGTCGTACCGGACGGTGGCGATGACCCGGTGGGTGACCAGTTCCTCGACGACGACGTCGTAGCGGAGGTCGAAACCGGTGACGCGGCCGTCGGGCGGGCGGATCCCGAGCGGGTAGACGAGATGCGCCGTCGCGTCGATCGTACGGACCGTCGGTGCGCCGAGTGTCACCGTCCAGGGGGTGCCGTCGTCGCCGACGGCGGCGATGTGCCCGGCCGTGTAGTCGTGGAGGTACGACCGGTCGGCGCCGAGGACGCTCTCCGGGGTGAGCTCGCGGTGCACGGCGACGGCCAGCCGGTCGATCGGCAGCTGCACCTCCCCGGCGACCTCGTCGTCCCGGATGTCGAGCAGTACAGCGGAGGTGCTCATCGGATGGGCGCCGGCCGGTGACGCGAGGCCACCGACCAGCATGAACACCGCGATCAGAAGGGTGGGGAAGAGACGGCGCACGGACGTCATTCCCAGCCGTAGTCGGCGGTCTCGTCCCGGAAGATGGTGTGCTGGTGGATCCCGTCGGTGGACGCGCCCGGCTGGTTGGAGAACTCGACCCAGGCCGACGGCCCGTCAAGCCGCACATAGGTCTGGCTGTTGTCGAGCGTGGTCCCGCCGCTCCAGCCGATGTACGTCTCGTCGTACTCCGAGACGTACTTGGCCAGCAGTCGCGCCGCCGCCCGCTCGTCCAGGTCGTCGACCCACGCCCTGAGCATCGCGGTGACCTTCGCCTGCTGCTTCCTGGTGAGGCTGCTGACGAGGACGCCCTCCGGCTCGGCCGGGAAGGGGCCGTCGTGGCCGGGGCCGAGGTAGAGGTCGTCGAAGCTGCCGTCGATCTCGGCGGCCGTCAGTTCGTCCGCGGTGAGCGACTGGATCGCGGCGATGGTGGAGGTGCGCTTGTCCTCCAGGGGCGCGTAGTACAGGTTCTCCCAGTCGAACTCCATCGGCTCGACGGCGGTGAGAGTCGGCGAGATGCTCACGCTGCCGCCGGCGTAGGTGAGGTTGTAGGCGGCGTGGTGGCCGCCGTACTGGAGGGTGAACTCCCCTGTTTTGCTGGGCGTTCCGAAGAAGGAGACGTAGTACCACTCCGAGCCGAAGTTGGCGCCGCCGCCTCCGCCGGGAGGCCGGCCGCCACCGGTGGGCGTCGCGGTGGGGGTCCCCGTCGGGGTGCCGGTCGGGGTGCCCGTCGGGGTGCCGCCGCCCGGGCCGCCGGTGTCCGGGAGCGAGGCGAGGTAGTCGTCGGCCTTGCGGATCTCGACGAGTTCCTCGTAGCCCTTCTTGCTGAGCGCCGCCTCCATGATCTTCAGCGCCGCGGCTTCCTGCTCGTCGGTGAGGTCGCCCAGCTTCAGGCCGTTGCGCTCGACGACGGGCGTCGGGAAGTTGGACCAGCCGGTCTTCTTCGCCGGGTCGTCGAAGTCGTAGAGGACGGTGTCCTTCTGTTCGTCGGACAGTGTGGCGAGGAACGTGTTCGCGGCGGCCACGACCTGTGCCGTGTTCGCACCGCCGGCGCCGGTGCGCAGGGCGGACGCCGGAACCGGCTTCGGTTTCGGTTTCGTCAGGGTCGCCGACGAGGACGCCGGGCCGACGCCCGCACAGCCCGCGACGCCGAGACCCAGGCACACGGCGACGGCCACGGCAGGGAGCACGCCCAACCGCTTGCGATCCGGGGTGAGGGCCCGTGCGGCCGTCGGGCGGGGAACGGAGGACATGGGGGGCTCCCGTGGGGGGTGTGAGTGATGGTGCTGCGGCCCCATGCTTCGCGAGTGATCTCAGACTCGGTCGGGAGCCGGTCCGGAATTCCATGAGAACCGCCGCCCGGAGAGCGGTGTGCCATCATGCCCGGATGTCTGATCGTGTCCTCATCGCCGACGACGATCGCGCGGTCCGTGAATCCCTCGCACGCGCACTGGAGTTGGAGGGGTACGAGGTCGTCACCGCCGCCGACGGGGTCGAGACGCTGACCCGGGTCCGCCGGGAGTCCTTCGACGTGCTGGTCGTCGACGTGATGATGCCCCATGTCGACGGCATGGCCGTGTGCCGCGTGCTGCGCGCCGACGGGGACCGCACACCGGTCCTCCTGCTCACCGCCCGGTCCCGGACCCCGGACCGCGCCGCCGGCCTCGACGCCGGTGCCGACGACTATCTGCCCAAGCCGTTCGCGGTGCCCGAACTCACGGCCCGGCTGCGGGCGTTGCTGCGCAGAGCCGCTCTGACACCGAAGTCCGTGGGGGCGACAGAGGACGCGGACAGGGGCGCTGCCGTCCTGCGCATGGCCGCGCTGCGGATCGTTCCGTCGGCCCGCCGTGTGTGGTGGGGGCAGCAGGAGGTGCGGCTCACCCGGACCGAGTTCGACCTGCTGGAACTCCTGGTGCGCAACGAGGGACTCGTCCTGGACCACCAGACGCTCTACCGGCAGGTCTGGGGGCGCGACGCCGGAGTGGACGCCAAGAACCTCGCGGGCTATGTCGGGTATCTGCGGCGCAAGCTCGGCGCGGCCGGCGCGCCCGAGCTGATCCACACCGTGCGCGGCGTGGGGTACGCGGCGCGGCCATGACCCTGCGTTCGCGGTTCGCGCTCGCCTTCGCCGCCATCGGCGCCGTGGTGGCGGTCCTGGTCGGAGCGCTGAGTTATCGCGCCGCCTCCGACCGGGTGCTCGCCGAGATCGACCGGACACTGCGCTCGGCCACGGTGGCCCTGGCGCACGCCGAGGAACAGGAAGAGCAGCCCCTGGCCTCCGAGGTGATCGCCCAGGCGCCGGAGCTCTTCCCCGGGCCGGACCGCCCCGGTCCCGGGGACGAGCAGGAGCGGCGGCTGATCCTGCAGGCCGTCGCCGTCGACGGAACCGCCACCCGCCTCGGTGGCCCGCCCGTGACCCTGCCGGTGTCCGGCACCGGGCGGCTCCTGGCCGCCTCGGGCGAGGCCGGGGACTCGGACATCGCCGAGGTCGTCGTGGCGGGCCGCGCCTACCGCCGGCTGACCACCGCCCTGGGCGAGCGGCGGGGCGCTCTTCAGGTGGCGGTCCGGATCGACCAGACCCGGTATGTCCTGGGCGGCATGGCTAGGGAGATCACGGCGGTCAGCCTCGCGGTCCTGCTGGTCGCGGCCGGCGCGGGCCGACTGGTCGCGGGACGTATCACCCGGCGCCTGGTTCGGCTGGCCGAGGTCGCCGAAGAGGTGAACGCCGACGGCCGGGGCGAGTTCGCCGCTGGGGGCCTGGTCGGCGGGCGGGACGAAGTGGGGCGGCTGTCCGCGTCGTTCAGCGGGATGCTCGGCCGTATCGCAGCCGCCCGGGACGCCCAGGACCGACTCGTGCACGACGCCGCCCACGAGCTGCGGACCCCGCTCACCAGCCTGCGCACCAACGCCACCGTGCTGCGCCGCGTCGCCGAGCTCTCCCCACCGGCCCGCGCCCGGCTCCTCGACGACGTCGAGGGCGAGACCGCCGAACTCGCCCACCTCGTGGACGAACTCGTCGAGCTGGCGCTCGCCGGCAGCCGTGAGGAGGCCGAGGAGACCGTCGACCTCGCCGCGGTGGCCCGCCGTGTCGCGCGGCGCGTGTACCGGCGAACCGGTCGCCTGGTCCACATCGACGCCGACGCCGATGGCTGCGTGGTCCGTGGCCGCCCGCAGGGCCTCGAACGCGCACTCGGCAACCTGCTGGAGAACGCCGCCAAGTTCGACCCCGACGGCGACGACCCCATCGAGGTACGGGTCCGCCGCGGAGCGGTGACGGTGTCCGACCGTGGACCGGGCATCGACGCCGACGACATCTCCCGGGTGTTCGACCGCTTCTACCGGGCCGACACCGCTCGTGCCCTGCCCGGCTCCGGACTCGGTCTCGCGATCGTCCGCGATGTCGCCGAGGCCCATGGGGGCACGGTGAGCGCCGGCCGGCGCCCCGGCGGCGGGGCCCGGATCGGCTTCACCGTGGACGGGTCGCGTGTGCTGCCCGGTGCCGGACCCGAATGACGCGCCCGGAATGGACCCGTGGAAACCGCGGCAGGCCTCAGGAAACCGGGGACGGGGCAGGTCAGTCGAGTCGGCGGAGTTCGCGGTCGGACAGGTCGAGTTCGGTGACCTCCTCGGCGTGGGGCAGCAGTGCGTCGGGTTCGTCCACTGCCACCAGGTGACTGGGTCGTATGCCGGGTCGCAGGACCGGCTTTCCCTCGCGCAGTGCGGCGCTGATCGCGCGTTCGTCGGCGGTGTCGTCCTTGTCGAGGAGTCCGGGCAGGACGAGGTCGTCCAGTTCGTCGTCGGTGAAGTCGACGGGGTGGTTGGTGCGGTGCGGGTCGGCGATGAGCAGTGCGTCCAGCCGTCCGGCGAAGTGCATGGTGAAGTAGAGGGTGCTGATGACGGTCCGGGCGTGGGTGTCGCCCGCGACGGCGAGGTGTCCGCCGTCGTCGCCGTAGCTGCCCTGGATGGTGCCGGACGCGGTCAGGTCGCCCCGCACCACCACGTCGGGGCAGCCGGACAGCAGCACATGACGGGCTCGCAGGCTGCCGGTGACCAGCAGGAAGTTGCCGCTCGCCGAATCCCACCACTCCAGGTCTCCGCCGACCGTCAGATCGCCGTCGACGATCGTGTTGTACGGTACCCAGTCGCCGTCGGGCTCCGGCTCCAGTCCGCCGCCGACCCGCAGCCCGCCCTCGTAGAGGCGTATCTCCTGCTCCTCGGCGAAGTCCTGGTACGGATGGCTGACGTCGGCCGAGACGCCGAACCGCTCCTCCGCCTCGGCGGCGCCGATGACGCGGTAGGCGGCCGGCGAAGTCTGTGAGGTCATGCTCCGGATGGTAACGACCGCCACTGACACCACAGGGCGCGCGGGAAGAGACGCCGCCCCTGCCTGGGGGGCACCCCGTACGGGTGAACTTTCCGGGGCGGCCAAGGGCTCGTGCGGGAGGAACCGCCTCTGGGCCGAAGCCTTGGCGGAAGAGCGGGTAATCCTTTCTGCAGTTTGTCGGACACACCGTGCGTGCGGAGTTTCCGGGCTGTGGGCCAGGCGGAGGCGGCGGTTCAAGCAGCGCCGGACGGAGCCCGATGGAAGAGACGGCCGCACCCGAGGAGGCTCGTGCCGCAGCGGGCGCGGCTCGTCCATGCCGACCGCCTTCAGGGAGTTCCCCTCATGCGTCTGCTCGCTCTGACCAGTGCCGCCCTCCTCGCCCTGGCCCCGGCCACGCTCGGTGCCGTCTCCGCCTCGGCCGCGGCGCCGGAGCCCACCCCCGCGCCGCTGACCGGCTCCAAGAACGCCGTGCCCGGCCAGTACATCGTCACGCTGGACAAGGAGGTGGGCGCGGCCGGATTCACCGACAGACTCAGGCTGACGCCCAAGCACCTCTACAGCTCGGCCCTGAACGGCTTCGCGGCCCAGCTGACACCGCTCCAGCTGGACACCGTCCGCAAGAGCCCGGGCGTGACGTCGGTCGAGGAGGACACGCAGATCACCGCCGATCCGAACCCGGCCGCGAAGCCCGGTCTGCGGGGGCCGGCCGCCTCCTGGGGCCTGGACCGGATCGACCAGGAGGACCTTCCGCTCGACAACGACTTCACCGTCGGCGGAAACGGTGCCGGCGTGACCGCGTACATCCTCGACACCGGCATCGACTACGCGCACGACGAGTTCGGCGGGCGCGCCACGTTCGGGTTCGACGCGATGCCGGACGCCGCCACTCAGCGGGGTCAGGACTGCCACGGCCACGGCACACATGTCGCGGGCACGGTCGGCGGCCGGACCTACGGCGTGGCGACCAACGTGAACCTGGTCAGCGTCCGGGTCCTCGGGTGCGACGGCAGCGGCAGCTACTCGGGCATCATCGCGGGCCTGGACTGGGTGAGCAGGAACGCCAAGCAGCCGGCGGTGCTGAACGGTTCACTGGGCGGCCCGCGGTCCACCGCCGTCAACAACGCGGCCGACGCGCTGGCCGCCGCGGGCGTCCTGCCGGTCATCGCCGCGGGCAACTCGGCGGCGGACGCGTGCAACGTGTCCCCGGCATCCGCGAACCGTGTGCTGACGGTCGCCGCGAGCACCCGGAACGACGAGCAGGCGAGCTTCTCCAACTGGGGCCGGTGCGTCGAGCTCTTCGCCCCCGGAACGGAGATCCTCTCCGCGAGGCTGGGCGGCGGCAGCGTGGCGTTGCAGGGTACGTCCATGGCGGCGCCGCACGTCGCCGGGGTCGCCGCCCTCTACAAGCAGGCGCACCCCGCCGAGGTGCCGGAGCGGATCGTCGACTTCCTGCGGACGCAGTCCAGCAAGGACAAGCTGACCAGGCTCAGCACGGGCACGCCGAACCAGTTGCTGAACACCGGCGGTCTCTGACCTCGGCGCGCCACGGATCAGGCCCCCGGAGCCCGAAGTGCTCCGGGGGCCTGATGGCGTCCGGGTCAGGCGGGGGTGATGTTCTCCGCCTGCGGGCCCTTCTGGCCCTGGGTGATGTCGAAGGTCACCGCCTGGCCTTCCTGCAGCTCACGGAAGCCGGAGGCGTTGATGTTGGAGTAGTGCGCGAAGACGTCCGGTCCCCCGCCGTCCTGGGCGATGAAGCCGAAACCCTTTTCGGCGTTGAACCACTTGACGGTTCCGCTGGCCATGCTGGTGCCTCTCGGTCGCTGTCAGGAACCGCACCGCGCGGCCCCCGGAGGTAGTCGCCCTGGTCGAACACAGCACAGCAAAACGCCCGCGCAACAGCGCGGGCAGGTGTTGCGAACCACGACATCCGACAGCGACGCTACACGGCGAAACAGGCGCCCACCAGACAGCAACCGCGAACCATCCACTCGACTTGTCCGTTTGTCCGTACTATCTCTCCAACAGTGCTCCGCACTTGGGCCCGTCGCCGCGTCTGCGCGTGGCAGGCCCGCTGTCTCTGCCTCATATCGAGGAAAGGTCGTGCGTTTCATGTCCGAGAACATTTCCGCCACCGAACTCACGTCGCAGTACACCGCCCAGGTGACCGCCGACCTGGAACGCAACGCCAAGGAACAGGAACGTGTCGGCGCGGAAGTCGCCGCCCTGAACGAGCAGTTGGCCGCCCTTCAGAGCGACCACGCCGTGCTGGTCAGCATCCGGCAGGCCATCGACGCGGTGCCGGCACCCGTCACGACCGAGCAGCCGTCCGAGAGCGCCACGGTGCCCGCCCCCCGCAAGAAGGCCACCGCGGCGTCAGGCACGCGGAAGCGGGCACAGTCGAAGAAGACCGCCGCCCAGCCCACCCGCGCGGCCAAGGCGCCGGCCTCCCCCGAGCCCGCGGGTGACACCGGCGCCGCGGACACGACGCAGCCGACACTGGTCGACCTGGTCCGGCGCCACCTCACCGAGCTGACCGAACCCCGTTCGGCAGCGGAGATCGCCGCCGCACTGGGGCAGGCCCACCCCGAACGCACCATCAAGACCACCGTGGTACGCACCACCCTGGAAGGCCTCGTCGCCAAGACCCAGGCCCAGCGCGCCAAGCAGGGCACATCCGTCTTCTACACCGCCGCCGACGCACCGGAGTCCGCCGCACCGGCACAGAGCGAGAAGCAGCCCACGCCGGCCGACGTGTGACACCACCCGGGTCGCGGGCGTCGGGGTTCAGAGGTCCGCGGGCCGCAGGGCGTACAGCTGGGGAAGGTTGACCACGATCGCCTCCTGGGTGCTGCGGGCGATGACGACCACGGCCTCCTCGGCCGGGTCCGGGTTCTCCTCGCGGTGCGGCACGAACGGGGGGACGAAGATGTAGTCCCCGGGAGAGGTGCGCAGGCGTACCTCCTCCGGCTGTGGGCCCGAGTCGTCGAGGAAGACGAACTCGGGGTGCCCGCTCACCACGTGGATGGCGGTCTCGGACTCGCCGTGATGGTGGTCGGTCGATGAGGTGGCGGGGGCGACATGGGTCTGGCCCATCCACAGCTTCTCGGAGCCGACCGTCCTGCCGCTGACGGCGGCGAAGCGGCGCATGCCGCCGGTCTGCGCCGTGTCGCCGTCGAGGGCGTCGGCCCGAATGTGGTGGAGGCGGGTGCGCAGGGGGGCCGTCGGTTGTCCGGCGGCGTCGTGGAGATGGGGGTGGAATCCTTCGCCGGGGGTCGTCAGCGGCTCGCTCATGGGTGGGGACGCTAGAGCCGCCCGGAAAAGGATGTCAAGAGGTGTCCATTGGCCTTCACCTGCGACAATGTTCCCGCAATGTGGGAGCGGGAGCTGCCCAGGACCTCGTGGCGGGCGTCCCGTCGGGCATCATGTGCGCATGCATATCTCCGCGAAGGCGGACTACGCGATGCGGGCCCTGCTGGAGCTCGCCCGCGAACCTGCCCGTCCGCTCACGTGCGAGGCCGTGGCCTCCTCCCAGCAGATTCCCTTCCGGTTCCTGAAGTCGGTGGTGGGCGAGTTGCGCAAGGCCGGTCTGGTGCGCAGTCAGCGTGGTTGCGAGGGCGGTTACTGGCTCGGCCGGCCGGCCGACGAGATCACGCTTCTCGAGGTCGCGCGCGCCGTGGACGGCGAGTTGATCACCTTGCGGGGTGAGCCGCTGGCCGGGCTGGACTACCCCGGTCCGGCCTCCGGTCTGCCCGGGGTGTGGCGCCAGGTGGAGGCGGACGCCGCCGCGGTCCTGGGCGGCACGACCCTGGCCGCACTGCTGCCCGCCGAGGCGGGTGCGGGGCTGAACGGGAAGGGAGTCGCGTGACGGCCCTGCCCGAGGTGGTGGAGTACACCGATCCGCTGTGTCCCTGGGCGTCGCGTGTACTGCGTCCTCTTCGACGATGACGACGACCCGCCGCCCGACCCGGCGGCGGAGACCGCCTGGTACGCGCGCTACATCGAGGACATCAGCGCCCACACGCGGGCGCCGAGGGCGCTCCGGCTGAGCCGTGTGGCGGCGAGTTCATGGCCGTCCTCGCTGGTCGCCAAGGCCGCCGAACTACAGGGCGACGAGGTGGCCGACCGGGTGCTGCGCCGGCTGCGGGAGACCGTCTTCGTCCTCGGGGAACCGGCCGCCGCGTCGGCCGCCTTCGCGTCCCGGCTCGCCGACGCCGTGGCGGGCACGGCTTCCGACGACGGTGTCGTCCGGCCGGTCGTGCTGGTCGGGGCCGACTCGGGGGCCGCCGCCGTCGCCGCGCTCCTGGACCGGGCGGAGTCACCGACCGCCGTGCGGCCGGATGCGCTCGTCCTCGCGGGCCTGCCCGGCCGGGTCGCCGACGCCGTCGGCACCTGGGACGACGAACTCGACGTCCGCACCTCCTGCCCCGCCCACCGCGGCACGCTCACCCAGGACCCCGAGGTGCGGCGGGGCTCCCTCGGCGACGCGATCCCGGACGCCGTACTCGCCGCCGTCCACGACACGGCGTCCGGCGTCCCGGTCCTGCTGCTCGTCGGGGACGCCGATCCCCTCGCCGACCACGAGGCCCTGGAGCGGGCGGCCAAGTCGCTCGGCCGTGCGCGTCTTTCGGTCGTCCGCGGCGCCCACCACGACGTGCTCAACGGCCTCCAGCACCGCTCGGTGGCCGCCGAGGTCGTGTCCTTCCTCGAAACGCTCCGCAACGAACTACAGCCGCTGATCACCGTACGGTCGAGCGCTTGGTGAGCTCCCGTCGCCTTCTCACCTTCTCGCTCTCCCTCGCCCGCCGCTGAACCTCCCACCCGGAAGGGCCCGTCATGGCCGCCATCCTGTCCGTCTCCGGAAGCCCCTCTCCCACCTCGCGCACCACGCGGGTGACACCGCTGGACGTACGCACCCTGCCCGCGCAGGCGCTGCTCGGCGCCGACTTCCGGCACCCGGCGATCGTCGCCACCACCAATCTGTTCGCGCGGGCGGACGGCGTGGTGATCGGCACTCCGGTGTACAAGGCCGCCTACTCGGGGCTGCTGAAGTCACTGCTCGACCTGCTCCCGCAGTACGCGCTGTCCGGCAAGACCGTGCTGCCCCTGGCCACGGGTGGCAGCAAGGCCCATGTGCTGGCGGTCGACTACGCGTTGCGCCCGGTACTGACGTCCATGGGGGCGTCCCACATCGTGCCCGGCTGGTTCACGCTGGAGACCGACGTCGCCGCGGACGACCACGGCACACCGGCCGTCGCACCCGCCGCCGCGGAAGCCCTGGAGCAGGTGACCGACTGCTTCTCGGCCGTACCGGGAGGACGGACCACGGCTCTCAGCCGGACCGCGTGAGTCGGAAGAGCGCCCGGTCCCCCACCCCGATCATGCACATGCCGGCCCAGTCGTACGGTCCCAGTTCCGGATTGGTGTCCCGCAGGGTGCGCTGGGCCTGGCGCAGGGCGGAGCCGGGAGTCTCGCCCCGGGCGATCGGACCGAGGACGGCCGCGCCCACCTGTGCGGAGGACCAGCTGTTGATGTGGCCGATGCCGGCCACGACGGCCTGGGCGCGCCCGAGCACCCCGCCGACGGCGAGGCTCAGGGGGTCCCGGCCGTAGCGGCTGGCCGCGGTTCCGGTCCAGCAGCCGTTGAGGACCAGGAGCCGGGGCAGTCGGAGCGCGGCGAGCAGGTCGAGGGTGATCCCCAGCGGCCCGAGGCTGGTCTCGCCCGCGGCCCCTCCCAGACCGCTGAGGTAGAGGAGCGCGGCGGAGGTGAGGTCCTCGGCGGGGTCGAGTGCGCCGAGTTCGACATGGGATCCGGGCCAGCCGGTCAGTGCCTCGGCTTCGTCGCGGTGGCCCTTGAGCCGCGGGTCCAGCACGCTGACGGCGGGCATCGCCGCCGCGTCGGGGGCCGTACCGGAGCCGGCGTGGGCGCGGTGCAGCAGACTCTGGGTCCGCAGGCTGGGGGTGAGCGTCACCTCGGCGACATCGAGCAGGCAGGTGCCGTCGCGTCGCAGCGCGCCGTAGGGGAGCTGCCACAGCCGGAGGTCGGGGCTCAGCAACAGGGACACCGGATGTTCCACGGTTCCGCGCCACGCGGTGTCGTGGGGCAGCAGGAACCGCCCGAGCGCCTCCCAGGTGCGGGCGCTGACGCCGTACTCGGGCAGCGGTTCGCCGGCGGCGAGGAGATCCAGCAGACCGTCGAGTTCGGCGGGAGCGGTCTGCCGGGTGGAGTGCCAGGCGCCGTACCGTGCCCGGGAGGCCGCCGAGGACCACCAGCCACCGGGGCCCCTGCCCACCTGGAGGAGAACCACGACATCGGCCAACGCGTCGGTCTCGGTCGCGGAGGGCAGCCGGCCGGGCAGCGTCGGCGCCTCGAAGCCGAGGGGCGGTTCGCGGTCGTAGACGAGGGCGGCGTGTACCGCGCGTGCGGCCCGGAACACCTCCTCGACACGGTCCGGGTCGCTCGGGGGCAGTACCAGGGGCAGCGTGGACAGGGCCTGCCCGCTGCCTTCGGCAGGGTTCTCCAGGACGTGGTCGAGGACGTCGGAGCGGCCGAGTTCGACGATCCGGGCGATGTCCTCGTGCCGCCGGGCGCCCTCGTGCGCCATGAGCGCACCGGCGTAGACCTCTTCCCGCTGCTCGTGGAGCGCCCAGCGGTTCTCGGGACGGCTCAGTCGGTCGCGTTGGAGGTCGGCGCCCGCCAGGGCGGTTCGGCTCGCCGACAGACGGAGGGATTCGGGGAGTTCGGCGTCTCCTTCGAGGCGCAGCAGGTCGTGCAGGGCGTACCAGGTGCGCGTGAGGTCGGGTCCCTCCTCCCGGGTGGCGATGCCGAGCGAGGCGGTCAGGTGGGCGGCGGCAGCTTTCATGTCGCTCTTGGACATGATCAGCCGACGCCCCATGTGGCGGTTCCAGCGCGCCGCCTCCAGGGTGCGCGCACCCTCGTGATGCCGGCGGGCCAGCTCCAGCGTCCTGGCCGTCTCCTCCCCGTCGCCCATCGCCTCCAGGACTTCCGCCTGTTCCAGCAGGAGCTGGCCCCGGATCCGGTCGAGTCCCAGTTCCTCGCACTCGCGAACCAGCTCGCGGCAGAGGGCGAGGGCGTCGGGGAGACGGCCCAGCGAGCGCAGCGCCGAGACGCGGGCGAGACGGACGACACGCACGTTGACGCCCGACCCGCTCTCGCGGAAGCAGTCCTCCGCCTCCAGGTACATGGCGAGAGCCGATTCGAAGTGTCCGACGGTGACGTCCATGCGGGCGTGGATCCGCGCGATCAGTCCCCGGAGGTGCGGGGATGCCTTCTCCCCCGTCAGCCGCTCGGCCTCCTCCCGCGCGTCGCGCAGATACGAGTAGGCGGTCTCCAGGTGCCCTCGCAGCCGTTCGGTGTTCCCTCGCTGGAGCAGCGCCCGGGCCCTGGCTTCGGCCACTCCCGGCGCCCCGGCGAACCGTTCGGCGACGGCGAGGGCCCGGTCGCTGAACGCGACGGCCGACTCGTAGGCGCCGGACGGCTCGCACAGTTCGGCGCGGGCGCGCCAGGCACTGACGTGGTACGGGGCGTTCTCGGGGGTCGGTTCCGTGCCGAGCTGTTCCAGGTTCCAGGCCTCCGCCGCGAGGAAGGCGGTGGACAGCCGGTGCCGTTCGGCGAGGAATCTCGTCCTCTCCAGCAACGCCCCGGTGTCGCCCGCGCGTTGGGCGGCGGCACGGGCCGCGAGGAGCAGCCGCAGCGCCTCGGCGGGGCGGTTCGTCCGCCAGGCGCGCTCGGCGATGCGGTCGTAATGGTGGCCGAGATCGGCCCAGTCGGACGCGCGGAAGAGGTCGGTCGCGCGGGTGCGCTCGGCGTCCTCGACGAACTCCGTGTTCGGCTCGGTCGATTGGCGGGTCGCCGTGGCCGGAGGGAAGGAGAATGCCGTGCCGGGGTCTGCGAGCCGGTCCGTCAGGCGGTCGCGCGGGGAGCGTGCCATCATCACTTCATGACGTCCCGTCACTCTGTGTCCCTGGTTGTGCGGTTCGCTCCCACCGTATCGGTCGACGAGCGCGAGGACTTGCTCGAGCGTCTGCGTCTGGTGGACGCCGTCACGCAGATCAGCCCCGCCGACCTCGACCACCGCGCGCTGCTCGACGGCCCCCGCAAACTGGTCAAGGCCGTACTGCTCGACACGGCGGACCAGTTGGACGGCAAGGGCTACCGCAACACCGGTCAGGTGCTCCGGGACTGGCTGCGCGACACGGACGGCACCGGCGAGGGGACCGGGAGTGCCCAGCTGGTGACGGCGGAGGGACGTTCGGTGTCCGTCGACGGCGCGGTGCCGGACCACGCCTTCCGGGATCTCGCGGAGAGCGCGCGACGGCCGTCCGCTCCGGACAGCGTCGGGTGGGACGGAGCGGCCTGGTCGTCGACGACACCCGGGGGCGCCCGGGACGACACACCGGGCCCGGTGTCCTCCGTGCCGGAGTCACGCCCGTTGTGCGTGCTGGCGATCGCCGACGAGTGGTTCTCCGGGCGCGGCGGGATCAGCACGGTCAACCGGGAGCTCTGCGTGGCCCTGGCGAAGGAGCGGGGCGTCCGGGTGTACTGCCTTGTCGTCGGTTCCGTCTCGGAGGAGGAACGGCTCGACGCCGACCGGGCGGACGTGACGTTGATCGAGGCGCCGCGGGCTCTGGGGCTTCGGAAGGACCAGACTCTCCTGCGCCTGCCCGAACTGCCCGACGGTGTCGTGCCGGACCTCGTGATCGGCCACGGCCAGGTGACGGGACCGTACGCGCATGCCCTGACCGAGGATGTCTTCAAGCGAGCGCGCCGGTTCCACTTCGTGCACACCGAGCCGGACCGTCTCGAGTGGCTCAAGAAGGACCGGGACGGGGATCCCGCGTGGCGGGCCGAGGAACGTTCCTGGTCGGAGTGGCAGTTGGCGGGCAGTGCCGCACGTGCGGTCGGCGTCGGTCCGGTCCTGTACGACATGCTCGACCGGGACCTCCCGCGCACGGCGCCGCTTCCCGTGCGGCTGGATCCCGGGTTCGATCTCCCCGCAACGGCGCCTCCCGAGCGCCTGCGCGGCATCCCGCTGGTCACGTTGATGGGCAGGCTGGAGGACGCGGACGCCAAGGGGGTCGGTCTGGCCGTGCGGGCCACGAACCGGGCCCTTGGGCTGCGCCGGGACCTCGGCCGTGTCGACCTGATGCTGCGAGGGGCGACGCGGGGCGAGGGCGCCGGCCTCGCCGACGACTTGGCGAGGTGGGTGACGGAGCCGAGGCTGGAGCTGCTGGTCCGCAACTACTCCATCGACCGGGCGAGGCTCGACCATGACCTGCAACGGGTGTGGCTGGCTCTGATGCCGTCCAGGGCCGAGGCGTTCGGCCTGGTGGGCGCGGAACACATCCGGGCGGGAGTCCCCTGTCTGGTGAGCGCGGAGAGCGGTCTGGGCGTGCTGCTCACCGAGGTGGTGCCCGAACTCGCGCGCCATGTGGTCGTGCCCGTCACGGGCGGGGAGCAGGACGACGGCGCCTGGGCCCACCGGATCGCGGAAGTCCTCGCCCATCCCGAGGAGGCCCTGGCCCGGGCACTCGAACTGCGCAAGATCCTGGCCCAGAAACGCAGTTGGGCAGGGGCGGCGCGCCATCTGCTCGACGCGGCCCGCGCGGCACTCGCCGGGCCCGGATGAGGAAAGGCCGGCAGGTCATCCCCCCGCAGCCCCGGGGTCCGGAAGGCAGCGGCGGACACATCCCGGGCGAGGGTTCCGCCATGGAAGTCGTAGAACTTCGCGACCAGCGCGTACTCCTTCGCGGTGCCAGGCGATGTCCTGCGCAGACAGGGCCCGGCCGCCCCGCTCGCCCCCTTTTCCTGATCGATTGATCGATTGATCGGTGGACTGTCGGTAGACTGGAGGCGTCGCGGACGATCGATCGGAAAACGGTGGGGTATGCGGGAGTCGGCGCAGCAGCGGCAGGCCCGGATCGCGGAGCTGGTGCGGGCGCGGGGTGTCGCGCGCATCGCCGATCTCGCCGACGAACTCGCGGTCTCCGTCGTCACGGTGCGCCGGGACGTCGAGGATCTGGCCCATCGCGGGGAGGTGCGCCGGGGCCACGGGGTGGCGCGGTCGCTGCGGCCGGTACCGCAGGAGAGTCCCGCCGAGGGAGACGCCGTCGCGATGATCGTGCCCGAGCGGAACACCTACCTCACCGAGGCCGTCCAGGGCGCCCGGGAGGCCGCGGAGAAGGCCGGGCTGCGGGTCGAACTGCGCATCGCGGCAGGCGACGGCGGCGCGGAGCGCGAGGCGGTGCGCCAGGCACTCGACGGCGGTGCGTGCGGGCTTCTGCTGTCCCCGCACTGGCGCACGCGCGCGGAGGAGACGGACGCCGACCACACCTGGCTGTCCGCCCTGGAGGTCCCCGTCGTCCTGGTGGAACGGCGCCCCGCCCGCACCAGCGCCATCTACCCGCTGGACTGCGTGCGCACCGACCACGCCTACGGCGTGCACCTGGCACTGGAGCACCTGGTCGTCCTCGGACACCGGCGGATCGTCCTGGCCGCCCGCGACGACAGCCCCACCGCGCGGGTGATCCGCGACGAGTTCGCCGCTCAGACCGCCGCCCGGGGCCTGGCCGCGGGATGCCGGACGATCCTCAGCTCCCGTGCCGCCGGGCCCGACCCGGCCGCCGCCGAGCCGGACCCGGCGGACCCGGTGGATCTGGTGGACGCGGTGCGCGAGGCCGGCGCGACGGCCGTGCTGATCCACAGCGACATGGACGCGCTGATGCTCGTACAGCGTCTACAGGCGGCCGGGATCGACGTGCCCGGGCGCTGCTCGGTGGTGGCGTACAACGACGTGGTCGCCGACATGGGACCGGTCCCGCTGACGGCCGTCGCCCCGCCCAAGGCCGAACTGGGCCGGATCGGTTTCGGCCTGCTGCTGCGCCGGCTCGACACCGCCCGTCAGGGGCTGCGGCCGGCCGCCACCCGGCACATGGAACTGCTGCCGGGGCTGGTGGTCAGGGAGTCCACGGCACCGCCCGCCGCGCCCTGACACGGCTTTTTGTTCGTTTGACCGCTTCAGTTTCTTCTGTTCGATGTATTGACGCCTTTTTCGTCTCGCGCCCAGGATCTGAGTGACCCCAGCAACGACGCGGGAGGGCTCATGCCTGGACGACGACGTACACGCCTGGCCGCCGTCGCACTTCTCACCACCGTCACCCTGATCCTGGCGGGCTGCTCCTCCTCGGGCGGCAGCGGCACCGCCGGGAGCGGGCCGGTGCACCTCACCTTCTGGTCGGCACTGCGCGGCACGCAGGAGGTCGTGGACGAGTACAACCGTGTCCAGGACCGGATCCGGGTCGACTACCAGCAGGTTCCGTCCGGCCCCCAGGGCGGCTGGGCCAAGCTCAGCAACGCCGCCCGCGCCGGCAACGCCCCCGACGTCGCCACCATGGAGTACCCGCAGCTGCCCGGCTACGCCATCGACGGCGTGCCCCGCGACCTCACCGACATGCTGCCCGAATCGGTGCGCCGCAAGATCCTCCCGCAGGCCCTCGACCTCACCACCCTCGACGGCCGTGTCTACGCCGTGCCGGTGGACATCGAGCCGATGGTCTTCTTCTACCGCCAGGACGTGTTTACGAAGTACGGCATCCCCGTCCCGAAGACCTGGACGGAGTTCCAGAGCGCGGCCCGCGCGGTCAAGCGGGCCGACCCCGGCTCCCGGATCGCCAGTTTCTTCACCAACGGCTCCCAGCACATGGCCGGACTCGCCTGGCAGGCCGGCGCCCAGTGGTTCAGGACCGCCGGCGACACCTGGCACATCGGCATGGACGACGCCCCGACCCGCAAGGTGGCCGCCTACTGGCAGGGCCTCGTCGACCAGGACCTGGTGCGGGTCGAGCCGGTGGACAGCCAGCAGTGGCGGGCCCACCTCCAGAACGGCGAGACCGTCGGCTATCTGGCGGGCGCCTGGGCGGCGGGCTCGCTGATGAAGTCCACCCCCGGCGGCAAGGGCAAGTGGGCCATCGCGCCGCTCCCGCAGTGGGACCCCGCCAAGCCCTCGCTCGGCACCCAGGGCGGCTCGACCTTCGCCGTCACCAAGGACAGCCGGCACCCCGAGGAGGCACTCGACTTCATCACCTGGATGGTCACCAGCCCGGACGCCCTGCGCGCCAAGCTCTCCAGCGGCGTCAGCAGCGCCTATCCGGCTGTACCCGCACTGGTCCCGGTGGCCCGCAAGGAGATGGACACCTCCTACTACTCCGGCCAGGACATCTTCGGCCTCTTCCAGCAGTCCGCCCAACTGGTCTCCCCCCGCTGGCAGTGGGGTCCGCGCATGACCTCCACGATCACCTCCGTCGAGGACGGGTTCGCCAGGGCCGGAGCAGGCAGCGGCACCATCGTCGGCTCCCTGCGCGAAGGGGAACGCCGAACACTGCCCGACCTGAAGAGCCTCGGCCTGTCCGTCACTACCAACTGAGGTGCAGCCGTGAGCACAGTCCTCTCTCCGGAAGAGCGTCCGGGGACCAAACCGTCCGCCGTGCGCGGAGCCCGCCCCCGCCGTGCCGGACGCCGTCAGCAGACCGTCGCCTGGGTCACGCTCCTCGCCCCGTTCACGGCCCTGCTCGTCGCCGTGTTCCTGATCCCCGTCGGCTACGCGATCTACCTCAGCCTCTTCTCCGAGGACCACAAGGGCCTCGGCTTCGGCGGCGGCACCACCGTCTTCACCGGCCTGCGCAGTTATGTCTCGGTCCTGGGCGACCCGAGCTTCCGCTCCGGGTTCGGCGTGATCGCCCTCTACTGCGTGATCTTCGTCCCGGTGGTCGTCGTCGCCGCGCTCGCCCTCGCCCTCCTCCTCGACTCCGGACTCATCCGGCTGCGGCGCACCGCGCAGATGCTGCTCTATCTGCCGCACGCCGTGCCCGGCCTCATCGCAGCCGTCATCTGGCTGTACCTCTACACCCCGGGTCTCTCCCCCGTCATCAGGCTGTTCGCCGAGGCGGACGTCCATATCGACTTCCTGGGTCTGCACACCGTGCTGCCGTCCATCGTCAACATCGCGCTGTGGAGCGGCCTCGGCTACAACATGGTGATCTTCTACGCCGCCCTGCAGGCGCTGCCGCACGAGGTGATCGAGGCCGCGCGCATCGACGGCGCCGGCGGCCTGCGCACCGCGCTGCTGGTCAAGGTCCCCATCATCCGCGGCTCCGTCGTGATGGTGTGCGTGTTCGCCCTGATCGGAGCGCTCCAGCTGTTCACCGAGCCCACCCTGATGAACCAGGCCACCCCGATGGTCAACTCCCGCTACACGCCGAACATGTACATCTACGACGCCGCCTTCCGCCGCAACAACTACGGCCTGGCCTCCGCCGCGTCCGTCATCCTCCTGATCGTCACCTGCGCCCTGTCGTACGCGGTGACCCGCTGGACGGGCCGCCGGGAGAGGAGCCCGCGATGACCACGAGCAGACTCACGAGCCGTACCACCGCCAACGCCGTGGTCCTGATCGCGGCCCTCTACACCCTGCTGCCCGCCCTGTGGCTGCTGCTGGCCTCCACCAAGAACTCCGACGCGCTGTTCAGCAGCGACATCCTCTCCCCCAGCGGCTTCTCGCTGGGACACAACCTCACCGACCTGTTCACCATGGAGGACGGCGTCTACGGCCGCTGGTACCTCAACAGCCTGCTGTACGCGGTGGTCGGCGCCGGCGTCGGATCGCTGATCAGCGTCGCCGCCGGGTACGCCTTCGACAAGTACGACTTCCCGCACAAGGAGAAGATGTTCGGGCTGGTCCTGGCGGGCGTCATGGTCCCGCCGACCGTGCTGGCCCTGCCGCTGTACCTGGTGGCCTCCAACATCGGCCTGGTCAACACCTTCTGGGCGGTGTTCATCCCGGTGCTGTTCAACCCCTTCGGCGTCTACCTGGCCCGTCTGCTCAGCAGCGGCTATGTGCCGGGCGAGGTCCTGGAGGCGTCCCGGGTGGACGGCGCGGGCGAGTTGCAGACCTACTTCAGGGTCAGTCTGCGCATGCTGGGCCCCGGTTTCGTCACCGTCTTCCTCTTCCAGCTCACCGCGATCTGGAACAACTTCTTCCTGCCCATGGTGATGCTCTCCGACGAACACCTGTATCCGCTCAGCCTCGGCCTCTACACCTGGAACAGCTCCGCCACCGTCTCGCCCGAGTACTACCCGCTCGTCGTCATCGGCTCGCTCCTCGCCGTCGTCCCGCTGATCGTCGCCTTCGTGACACTCCAGCGGTACTGGAAGTCGGGCCTGACCGCGGGGAGCGTCAAGTGACCGAACCGGATCACGGAGAGCGTCAAGTGACCGAACAGGATCGCGAAGGGCATGAAGTGACCGAACCCGATCACCGGAGTGTGAAGTGACCGGCCCCGACCACCGGCCCCGACCCCGCGCCGCCCTGGCCATGGCGCACCGGACCGCGCGTCAGGTCCTCGACGCCGACGTACGGACCCGGCTCGCGGCCCTCACCGACATCGACCCGGACCTCGTCCTGGACGATCTGACCACGCCGGCCGCACACCGTGCGCTCGCCGACGCCGAACTGCTCGTCACGGGCTGGGGCTGCCCGCCCCTCGACGCCCGTGTGCTGGAGGCCGCGCCCCGGCTGCGCGCGGTCGTGCACACCGCGGGCACGGTACGTCACCACATCACACCGGCCTGCTGGGAGCGCGGCCTGGTGGTCTCCTCGGCCGCCGCGGCCAACGCCGTCCCGGTCGCCGAGTACACCCTCGCCATGATCCTGCTCGCCAACAAACGGATCCTGGAGAGCGCCCGCGACTACCGCGCCGAGCGCCGCCGCGTCGACTTCAACGACCGCTTCCCCGACGCGGGCAACTACCGGCGCACGGTGGGCATCCTGAGCGCGTCGGTCATCGGCCGCCGCGTCATCGACCTGCTGCGCCCGCACGACCTGACGGTCCTGCTCCACGACCCCTTCGTCACCGACGCCGAGGCACGCGCCCTGGGCGCGCATCCCGTCCCGCTCCCGGAGCTGTTCGCGCGCGGTGACGTCGTCAGCGTGCACACGCCGCTGCTGCCGGAGACCCGTGGACTGGTCAGCCGTGAACTCCTGGCGGGGCTGCGCACGGGCGCCACCCTGATCAACACCGCGCGCGGCGCCGTCGTCGACCAGGACGCGCTCACCGACGAGGTGATGTCGGGCCGTGTCCACGCGATTCTCGACGTCACCGACCCGGACGTGCTGCCCCCCGGCTCACCCCTCTTCGACTGCCCGAACGTCCTCCTCACCCCCCACATCGCCGGATCCAAGGGCGGTGAGCTGCGCCGCCTCGCCGAACTGGCCCTCACCGAGGTCGAGTCGTACGTCGCGGGCCGTCCCTTCGCCCATCCCGTCCGGCCCGAACGCCTGGCCCGCCTCGCCTGAGACGGCCCGAGACGAACAGGAGGCGTGGCCCGGCCATGCCCGAACTCCCGCTCCCCCTCCCGCCCGAGGACCGCACACTCAGCCCCCACACCGGCTACACCCGCGCCCACTGGGAAGCGACCGCCGACCACCTCCTCGCCTCCGCCCTGCGCTACACCACCCCCGGCCACGCCCTCGTCGACCTGCCGGGCCCGCCGTCGAAGTCCGGCGTGCGCTCCGACGGCCTGGAGGGCTTCGCCCGCACCTTCCTGCTCGCCGCGCTGCGCACCGCCGGAGCCTCGGGCAAGGACCCGCACGGCTTCCTGGAGCGCTACACTGCCGGTCTCGCCCGCGGCACCCTCAGCCCCGGCCGCGACGACACCGAGTCCTGGCCCGTGATCGGCCACCACGGCATCCAGGGACAACCGATGGTGGAGTCCGCCTCGGTGGCCCTCGCCCTCCGGCTCACCGCACCCTGGACCTGGGACACCCTCCCCGCCGCCGACCAGGACCGCGTCGAGCGGTGGCTGCGCGGCGCGCTCACCCACACGCCCGCGCCCAACAACTGGTACCTCTTCCCGCTGACGGTCGCGGGCTTCCTGGACTCCGTCGGACGCGGCGACACCGAGACCCGCCGCGCCGTCGAACGGGGCCTCGACCTGCTCGACGGCTGGTACCAGGGGCAGGGCTGGTACTCCGACGGCGACGGCCGCTCCTTCGACCACTACAACGGCTGGGCGCTGCACCTCTACCCCCTCCTCCACGCCCACCTCGCCGGGGACCGGCGCCTCCTGGACCGGCTCGGCCCCCGCCTGCGGGAGTTCCTCGACGGCTTCGCCCTCCTCTTCGACGCGAACGGCGCGCCGATCCACCACGGGCGCTCCCTGACGTACCGCTTCGCCGCGAACGCGGCCGTGGCACTCGGCGCCCTCACCGGTACGACCCCGCTCGCCCCCGGCGCCACCCGCCGTGTCCTCAGCGGGGCCCTGCGCCATTTCCTCGACCGGGGCGCGCTCAGCGCGGACGGCATCCTCACCCTCGGCTGGTACGGGCCGCACGCGGCGACCCTCCAGCGCTACTCGGGGCCGGGCTCCCCGTACTGGGCGTCCAAGGGCTTCCTCGCCCTGCTGCTCCCGCCCGAGGACCCGGTGTGGACGGCGCCGGAGGAACGGGCGCCCGCCGAGGGCCCCGACCGCGTCCTCGCCCTGCCCGCCCCCGGCCTGCTCGTCCAGAGCACCGCCCGGGACGGCCTCGTACGCCTGCACAACCACGGCAGCTACAAGCTCGACTCCCGGGAACCGGAGCGGGCCCCCGGCGACCCGGTCTACGCCCGCCTCGCCTACTCCACCCGTACCGGCCCCACCAGCGCGGCCAACACCGCCGACAACCACATCGCCCTGACGGCCCGCGGCACCCGCAGCGCCCGGATCCGCATCCACCCGCTCGCCGCCGGCCCCGACTGGCTCGCCTCCTGGCACCGCCCGGTCTTCCCCGAGGGCGGCCCGGTCCTGCCGTCGGCCCGGATCGAGAGCCTGACACTCGCGCGCGGCAGACTCGAACTGCGTGTCCACCGCGCCGTCGGCGTGCCTCCCGGAACTCCGGTCCACCACACCGGCTGGGCCGTCGCCCTCCCCCCGGAGGCAGCCCCCGCCCCGGAACAGCCCGACGAAATCACCCTTGCGGGCGCGGAGGTGACGGGCCAGTTCCTCGGCCTGTACGGCTGGCACACGCGCCGGGTGATCCGCGCACCCGAGGGCACCGCGTACGGCCCCTGGGCCCTGCTCCCCGAACTCACCGGAACCGTCGGCGACCACCCCTCCGCCACCGTGTTCGCCGCGCTCGCCTCCCTCACCGCCGAGCCCGGTCCGCCCCCGCTCACCGGTCAGGTCACCGTCGAGGTGGACGACCTCGTCCTCACCGCCCGCTGGGCCGACGGAACGCGCACGGTCGTGTGCCTCGGCGACGACGGCCCCACGGTCACCGAGGAGCCGGCATGACCCTGCGGACGGGCCTGTGCTCGGTCACCCTCCGCCATCTGGACGCGCCGGCCGTCATCCGGGCGGCGACGGAAGCGGGCCTGGAGTGCGTGGAGTGGGGCGCCGACGTGCACGTACCGGCCGGAGACCCGGACACGGCGGCGCGCGTCCGGGACGCCACCGAGGCGGCGGGCCTGGCGGTCGCCTCGTACGGGTCGTACTACCGCGCCGGGCATACCGACCCGGCCGAGTTCGAGCCGGTGCTCCGCTCGGCCGTACGCCTGGGCGCGCCGCGCATCCGCATCTGGGCGGGCGCCACGGGGACCGAGGCGACGACCCCCGCTCAGCGGTCGGCGGTCGTGGCCGACACCCGGCGAGCGGCGGAACTCGCGGCCGAGGCGGGCATAGGCCTCGCCTACGAGTTCCACCGCAACACCCTCACCGACGGCGCCGACCGCACCCTCCGGCTGCTCGAAGAGGTCGACCGGCCCGACGTACACACCTACTGGCAGCCGCCCCTGGACACACCGGACGCCCAGGCCCTCGCCGGACTCGACCGGCTCGCCGGCCAGGTGGCCGCCGTACACGCCTTCTCCTGGTGGCCCGCCACGACCCGCCTCCCGCTCGACGCCCGCGCCGACCTGTGGCGCACGGCCCTCGGCCGGCTGCGGGGCAGACACCTCGACGTCCTCCTGGAGTTCGTCCCCGACAACGACGAGAACGTCCTCGCCCGCGAGGCGGGAACCCTGCGGGCACTCGGCGCCTGTTCCTGACCCATGCCCGACGGGGTGCCGGACGTCAGCCTCACCGACTCCTCCTCGCGAGGAGAACGGGATGCCTCGGAGGAATGCTATTTAACAGTTGACCATTTTTTGACACCTGTCTACTGTCGACCTCATGCAGGATCGCCAAGACCGCCGTGTACTCCGCTCCCGTGCCGCCCTGATGGCCGCCGCCGTGCGCCTGGTGTCCGAGCGGAGGACCACGACGCTGCCCGTCGCCGATCTCTCGAACGCCGCAGACGTCAGCCGCCAGCTGGTGTACCTGCAGTTCGGAGACCGCGACGCGCTGCTCGTGGCGGCCGCGGCCGACCTCGTCGAACGCGAACTCCTCCCCGAGGTCCGCGACGACAGCGCACCGCACCGGGTGCGCCTGCTGGCGATGGCCCGGCACTTCGCCCGCCACCGTTCCTTCTACCGCGCGATGCTCACCGGGTCCTGCGCGTTCCCGATGGCCCGAGCGCTCAACCGGCTCTTCGCCCCACTCGTCACGGGCGAGGGCCTGCGGGAGGTGTTCGGCGAGCTCGACGAGACCACGGCACGCGACCTGGCCGCCATGTTCACCGGCGGAACCGGCGCGATCGTCAACGACTGGGTGATCGAGGCCGCCGACCCCCTCGACCCGGAGGAACTCGCGGACCGCCTGCTGCGCGTGACGACCGTGCTCGCCCACCACCGGTCCTCCTCCCCTCCCCCTACCGGAGGCAGCCCCCGATGAACTTCAACAGTCACCTCGTCCAGCGCATACTGCGCCTGCCCGCGCCCCCCACCCGGGCCGTGACCGTCGAGCACGACCTGCGGGTCCCGATGCGCGACGGCGCCGTCCTGCTGGCCGACCGCTGGGCCCCGAAGAAGGGCGGCGACGGCCTGCCGACCGCGCTCGTCCGGCTTCCCTACGGCAGGTCCGGCATGGCCGCGGACCCGATGGCCCGGCCCCTGGCCGAACGGGGCTTCCAGGTCCTCATCCAGAGCACTCGCGGCACCTTCGGCTCCGACGGCCCCTGGGATCCGCTGCGCCGCGAGCGCGAGGACGGGCTCGACACCCTGGAATGGGTCGTCGAGCAGCCCTGGTTCGGCGAGTCGATGGTCCTGGTCGGATCGAGCTACAGCGGCTTCACCCAGTGGGCGGTCGCCGACGCCGCCCCGCCTCAGGTCAAGGCCATGATCCCGGGGGTCTCCGAATCGGCTCTCACCCGGGAGTTCCTCCGCGCCGACGGCTTCTCGCTGGAAACGCCGTTCGGCTGGGGCGTGCAGGTCGCGGGACAGGAACGGCGGTTCGCGATGCCGCGCGCGATGCTGAGCGGAAGGAAGTTCCAACGCGTGCTGCACACGCTGCCGTTGGACCGGGCGGACACCGCCGCCCTCGGCCATCGCTACGACTACCTCCAGAACATCCTCGTCCACGACTCGGACTCGGCGTTCTGGGACGGCCTCGACCACAGCGACCGGGTCTCCGGCATACGGGTGCCGGTGAGCACCGTCGGCGGCTGGTACGACATCTTCCTGCCCGGCCAGCTCCGCGACTACCGGGCCCTCCAGGAGGCCGGCCGGAATCCCCGGCTCACCGTCGGGCCGTGGGCGCACCTCTCCATGGGGGTGGGTCACGCCTACACCGCCGAAACCCTCGACTACGGCCTCGCCCTGGCGCGCGGCGAGGAGCCGGCCGAGCGCGCCCCGGTACGGCTGTTCGTCATGGGCGAGGAGAAGTGGCGCGACTTCCCCTCCTGGCCGCCCCCGGGATACGAGCCCACACGCTTCCACCTCCAGCCGCGCGGCGCCCTCTCCACCGAGGCGCCCGCCGACTCAGCCCCCGACCGCTACCGCTACGACCCCGCCGACCCCACCCCCGCCTTCGGCGGCGCCCGGATGGCCTTCGGCGTCAGGACCGGCCGCGTCGACAACACCGAGCTGGAGGCCCGGCCGGACGTCCTCACCTATACAACCCCCGTACTGGACAACGACGTCGAGGTCGTCGGCGAGGTGAGCGCCGAGATCCACTTCCGCTCCAGCCTGCCGTACGCCGATGTGTTCGTCCGTCTCTGCGACGTGGACGACAAGGGCCGCTCCACCAATGTCTGCGACGGTCTGACCGGTCTCACGGGCGCCGACGCGACGTCGACGGCGGTGGTACGGCTGTGGCCGACGGCGTACCGCTTCAAGCGGGGGCACCGCATCCGCGTCCAGGTGTCCAGCGGCGCCTTCCCCCGCTTCAACCGCAATCCCGGCACCGGGGAGCCCCGAGGCAGCGCCACCACGCTCCGGGCCGCCGACCAGCTCGTCCTGCACGACCCCGAACACCCCTCGGCCGTCGTACTGCCGGTGCGCCAGCCGGGCTGACCCACCGGTGCGGGCCGGGCGGCGCTGTGTCAGGGCGCGAGGAGGAGCCGTACGGTTGTCGGCATCCTCATGCGCGTCACCTGGCCGTCTTCGCCGGCTCCGCTGCCGACGGTGTTTGCAGGTCGAGGCTGCTGCGCAGGCTGACCGGCTTCAGCAGGACGGCGGCGACGACAGCCAGCACGGCCGCGGCGGCCGACAGGAGGAAGATGTGCGCCGTCGCGTCGCCGTAGGCGACACGGACGTCCTCACCCTGCGCGACCTGGTCATGGACCTGGCGGGCCAGGACGGCTCCGAGAACCGAGACGCCGATCGTGCCGCCGAGGGAGCGGAAGAAGGACACCGTGGAGCTGGCCGCGCCGATGTCCTTCAGCGGCACGGTGTTCTGCACGGCGAGCACGAAGTTCTGCAGTGTCATGCCGACGCCCATCCCGACGCACAGCATCGCCGCGCTCAGGAAGACCATGGACGTCCTGTCGTCGATCGTGCCGAGGCCCGTGAATCCGACCGTGAGGAAGCCGGAGCCCACGATGACGAAGGGTTTGATCTTCCCGGTCCGGGTGATCAACCGTCCGGCGACCGTGGAGGCGATCAGGATGCCGGCCATCATCGGGATCGTCATCAGGCCCGCCTCGGTCGGGCTGTGACCCCGGCTCAGCTGGAAGTACTGGCTGAGGAACACCGCGGCGCCGAACATGGCCGTACCGACGGAGAGGCTGCCGAGAATCGCCAGGGCGGTGGTGCGCTGCCGCACGATGTCGAGCGGTACCACGGGTTCGGAGGCCCGCGACTCCACCCACACGGCCACGGCGATCAGGGACAGTCCGCCGGCCACCATGACGGCGCTCTGCCAGGAGGCCCAGGCGAAGGAACCGTCGACGAAGGACACCCAGATGAGCAGCACACTGACACCCGCGGCGATCAGGGCGGCCCCCGGATAGTCGATCCGCACGTTCTCGCGGCGGACGACGGGAAGGTTCAGCGTGCGCTGGAGCAGGAAGAGCGCGACGGCCGCGACCGGAACGCCGACGAAGAAGCACCACCGCCAGCCCAGCCACGAGGTGTCCACGATGACACCGCCGAGCAGCGGCCCGCCGATGGTCGAGGTCGCCGTGACACTGCTCAGGTAGCCGCTGTACCGGCCGCGTTCCCGCGGCGGGATCATGGCCGCGAGGGTGATCTGCACGAGGGCCTGCACACCTCCCACGCCGACGCCCTGGAGGGCCCGCGATGCGATGAGCTGGCCGGCGCTCTGACTGACTCCGGACGCCACGGCACCCAGCACGAAGACCGCGATGGAAGCCTGGACGAGGGTCTTCTTGCTGAAGAGGTCGGCGAGTTTGCCCCAGACCGGGGTCGTCGCCGTGGTGGTGAGAAGGGTGGCGGTGACGACCCACGTGTACTGGGTCTGCGACCCGTGCACGGCCCCGATGATCTTCGGCAGCGCGCTCGACACGACCGTACTGCTCAGGGTCGAGACGAAGAGCGCGAGAAGCAGCCCGCTCAGTGCCTTGAGCACCTGTCGGCGGGACGTGGGGGGCGCGCCCTCGGGACGGGACTCGTTCATCGCGGTGCTCATCAGACGCGCTCCAGCCACCAGATCGCTATACACCGCGTATAGCGATTTCGCTTCACCATACACGGCGTATAGTGAAGCCATGCTCCGCTCGGCGGGAGAGACTGGGCGGATGGAGTCCACACCCCGCAGGAACCTGCGCGAGGAGCAGAAGAGCCTCACGCATCGGCGCCTGCTCGACGCGGCCGTCACCGTGTTCGCCGAGAAGCCCTTCCTCGACGCGCGGATGGAGGACATCGCGCAGGCCGCCGGGGTGACACGGGCCACGGTCTACGCACACTTCCCCGGCAAGGCCGAGATCGTCGACGCACTCGTGGAGCGCGTGTACGACCTGATGGAAGAGGCGTACGCCGACCTGACCGCGCTGCCGCGATGGACTCGGGCCGGCATCCGGACGTGGCTCGACGGCGCCGAGGCCCGCTGGCGGGAGGTGGCGCCCATCCGCCGCGTCGCCAACGCGGCGTCCCCGGCCGCGCTCCGCAGTCTCGGCGACGGCCGCGTGCAGTACATCAAGGCACACGAGCGCTATGTGGGCATGCTCGTCGGGCAACCCGGGCGATGGCAGGGCGTCCCCCCTGCGGAGGCTCGCCAACGAGCCCTGATGGCCGTTCTGCAGACCGAGTCGTTCTTCTCCGCGTGGATCGCGGTCGGCTGGCCGCTGGACACCGCCGACCCCCTCCATCTGCTGGCCGACTCCCTCTGCCACCTCCTCGCCCCGGCGCTGGAGAACGACAGCGCACTCGACTGACGCCGGCCGGCGACACACCGCGCGCTGTGCTTCTGGTCACACCAACATCACCTTCTGTCACTTACTAGGACGTCCTACTATCCACTCAGTCAGGGTTTTCGTGACGGCCGGTACCGCCGCGACATCCGACCCAACCGAGAGGAACCCGCATGGCTCCCGTCACCCGCCTCGGCGTCGTCGGCTGCGGCCTCATGGGCTCCGGCATCGCCGAAGTCGCCGCCCGCAACGGCATCGACGTCCGCGTCGCCGAAGCCACACTCGACGCCGTCGAGGCAGGCCGCCGGCGCATCACCGCCTCCCTCGACCGGGGCGTCCGGCGCGGCAAACTCGGCGAGGAGGAGCGCGAACAGACCCTCGCTCGGCTGTCCTTCACCGACGAGCTCGCCGACCTGGCCGACCGTCAGTTCGTCGTCGAGGCCGTCGCCGAGAACCGCGACATCAAGACGGACGTGCTGCGCGCCCTGGACAAGGCGGTCGAGGACCCCGCGGCGATCCTCGCCACCAACACCTCCTCGATCCCGATCGTCGACCTCGCCGTCGCCACCGAGCGGCCCGGACAGGTCATCGGCATGCACTTCTTCAACCCCGTGCCCGTGCAGCGGCTGGTCGAAGTCATCCCCGCCCTCACCACCAGCCAGGAGACCGTGCGGCTCACCCGGGAATTCGCGGGACAGCTGGGCAAGGAGGCCGTCCAGGCGGCCGACCGCTCGGGCTTCGTCGTCAACGCCCTCCTCGTCCCCTACCTGCTCAGCGCGGTCCGCATGGTGGAGTCGGGCGCCGCGCGGCCCGACGACATCGACCGAGGTATGGAACTCGGCTGCGCCCACCCCATGGGCCCGCTGCGCCTGCTCGACCTCATCGGCCTCGACACCGCCCAGGCCGTCGCCGAGTCGATGTACGAGGAGTTCAAGGAGCCGCTGTACGCGCCCCCCGCACTGCTGCGCCGCATGGTCGCCGCGGGCCACCTCGGACGCAAGAACGGCCGGGGCTTCTACACCTACGACTCCTGAGCGACCGCCCCGCCCACCGTCGGACGGGGCCGCACGGCGACACCGGCGGCCCTGAGCGGTTGGCGGCCGGACCCCGCAGGGCGCTCACTCCTCGATGTGGTCCACCAACCCCCAGGCCAGAGCACGTTCGGCGTCGATGGCCCGGCCGTCGAGGACCAGGAACAGGGTGCGTCGGCGGCCGATCCTGCGCGGCAGGCTGACCGTGCCTCCGGCACCGGGAATCAGGCCCATGGACAGCTCGGGCAGGCGGATACGGGTGTCCGGGGCGGCCACTACGCGAGAGGCGAAGGCCGGCAGTTCGATGCCGGCGCCGACGCAGTGGCCGTGCAGCCGCGCGGTGAGCCGCCCGCCGACGGCGTGCAGGCGGGTCGCCGCACCCGCCCGGGTGCGGATCAGATGCGCGCCGGCGAGGTCGGTCGCGGCCCCGAACTCGTCCAGGTCTCCGCCGGAGCTGAAAGAGGGCCCGTTGCCGTCAAGCACCACCTCGCGCACGCTGTCGTCCCAGAGCGCGATCTCGACGGCGGCGGCCAGGGCGTCGCGCAGCCGCGCGCCGTGGGCGTTGCGCCGCTCGGGACGGTCGAGCGTGATCCGCAGGACGGCTCCCTCCCGGCGCACCAGAACGGGGTCACCGCTCGCGGGCGGCGGCGCGGGACGCGGACCGCGGGCCGCGAGCCAATGGGCGAAGCCGGACCCACCGAGCAGTGTCGAGTACGCCAGCGACTCCGCGTCCAGTGCCTGCGACACCGGCAACTTCTCCTGAATCCGCAGGAGTTGGCGCAGCACCAGGGCCGCCTGCGGCTGCTCCTCCGCCTGCCCGCGCAGGAATTCGGCCTCGGCCGCCGGATCCACGACCGCGACCGTGGCCGCAGACCCGGCGGAGTCCGTGGCGCAGAGGCGGTCGCGGGGTGCGTGTACGAGCGTCAGATCCAGGGCGTCCAGGAGGGCGCTGTCGAAAACCGTGCGGGTGGTACGCCCGACCAGCAGCCGGTCCCCCGCACGGGCCAGGCGGACGGCACGCTCCAGGTCGGCGGCCGTGGGTGCCGGTGGCCGGTCCAGATCGACGACGAGCAGCGGCCGGTGCGCTCTGGCGTCGCCGTCCAGGAGGTCGGCGTCGGCCGCCCCGGCGGCGAGTTCGGCGACGGAGATCGGTGTGGTCGGGGACACCACTCTGGTCTACCATCCCGGCATGTCCGACCAGGTACCCGGCAGCCGCTCAGGGGACACCCGGCACCGGGTCTCCGGCGGCGCGGCGCCGCCCTCGGCGGACGGGCCGTCCGGCGGCGCGCCCTCTCCTCTCCCCTGGTCGGACACCGCCCCTTCCCGGATCGCCGAGGACTGGGCCCGCAGCGGCCTCCCCCTCCTGACCGGCCACCCCGACGGACCGCCGCTGCTTCCCCCCGGCGCGGCGGCCACCTTCGCCTCCTGGCTGGCCGACGCCGTCGCCCGCGCCGGCGGGGCGAGGCTCGACGGGGCCCGGCTGCTCGCCGAGCGGGCCGCCCTCAGCGGACGGGGACGGCGCGGACGGCTCTCGGTCGGCGGCAGCTGCCGACTGCTGCCCACGCGGGACGGCTGGGCCGCCGTGTCCGACGCCCGACCGGACGATCCCCTGCTGTGGAGCGCGCTGATCGGCCGGGACCTCGACGCCGGAGCGCTCCCCGCCCGGCTGACCGACTGGCTCGCCGCGCACGACGGCGCGGACCTGGACGAGCGGGTGGAGCTCCTCGGTCTCGCGGGCGGGGCGGTCCGGCCTCTGCCCGAGCGCACCTGCCCGCTGCCGGGACCGCCGCGGGACGTGGCGGGCCTGCTGGTGGTGGACTTCAGCGCGCTGTGGGCGGGTCCGCTCTGTGCGCACCTGCTGGGGTCGGCGGGGGCCAGGGTGGTCAAGGTGGAAATCCCGTCCCGCCCGGACGGAGCGCGGTTCGGCGACCCCGCCTTCTACGACCTGCTGCACGCGGGCCACCGCTCGGTCGTCCTCGACCCCACGGACGCACGGGGCCGCGCCGCCCTGCATGAGCTGGTCGGCCGCGCGGACGTGGTGATCGAGGCCTCCCGGCCCCGCGCTCTGGCGGGATTCGGGATCGACGCGGGGGCGGCGGCGGCCCGCGGCTGCACCTGGATCTCCATCACGGCGCACGGGCGTGCCTCGGGCCGGATCGGCTTCGGCGACGACGTGGCCGCCTCCCGCGGACTCCTCGCGCCGGACGCGGACGGGCGGCCGGTGTTCGCCGGTGACGCGATCGCCGACCCGCTCACCGGTCTGCTCGCCGCCGCGCTCGCCCTCTCCGAACAGCCGGGGGGTGGCGGTGCGCTCTGGGACGTGTCCATGGCAGACGTAGTGTCCACCTGCCTCTCCGTCTCCGCCGACGGCGCCCGTCTCGTCAGACGGGGCACGCGGGGCGAGGACTGGCTGGTGGACACCGGCCACACCGCGTTCCCCCTGGCCGCCCCTCGCCCGCGCCGTGCCGTCGCCGCCGCCTCGGCGAGTGGCGCGGACACCGCGACCGTGCTGCGCGGCCTGGGGATCCGGGTGCCGTGAGCGGACCACTGATCCGGGACGCGGACATCGACGGAGCCGTCCGCCATGTCCGGGCCTGACCAGGGTGCGCCGAACGGGCCGTCGGTCAGTCCCCGCGTGTGACCGGCGCCCGCCACAGGGCGACGACGGCGTCGATCAGGCCGTTCGCCGCCTCACGCCAACTTGCCCTGGCCGTCTGCTTGTTGTCCGCGAGGGCACGCTCGCGCTCGGCGGTCATCTGCGTGATGAGGTGACGGGTCATGGCCGCGCGTTCAGCGTGCACCTCGGGGGGCAGGTCCGGCAGACAGCGGTTCAGGCCGTCCTGCAGCTTCTCCATCGAGGGGGAGGCGGCCGCGAAGGCCTCGGTCATGTCCGCACGCAGGGCCGGGTCGCTGGTGACCTGGGCGATGAACCGGGCGTACCAGCTCGGCGTGCCCAGGGCCTCCAGGTGCTCGGTGACGGGACGGACCGCGCAGGCCATCCAGTCCCGCAGGTCGGCGGAGTCGCCGATCTCGGCCATCATGCGCAGCCGGCCGACCTCGATCCGCTCGGCGTGCCGCCGGGCGACGGCGCGCACCAGGTCCATCTTGGTGCCGAAGTGGTAGCTGACGGCGGCGTTGTTGCCCTGCCCGGCGGCCAGGCTGATCTGGCGGTTGGCGACGGCATGCACCCCGTACTCGGCGAACAGCCGCTCGGCCGCGTCGAGGAGCGCCTCACGCGTCGCGCTGACCTGTTCGTCCCGCCTGGTCCTGCCGGTCATCATCACCACCCCGGGACATCCCCGCCCTGAGCGGCGAGGTGAAACGACGAAAGCCTACGCAACTCTCCTTCACCACCCCTCCACCCGGCATTCCTGTCGGGTTCAGCCATGCCGACGTGAAGAAGGCCACCCCGCGCTCTCCCTCGGTATCGGCGCCGCCATCGGCCTGCCCATCGCCGCGTTCGTCGCCGACAACTTCGACTGGCACACCCTGTTCTGGACCTCAGGCGTCCTCGCCGGCCTCGCCCTCGTGCTCGTTGTACTGCCGGTGTCCGAGTCGAAGGTGCGCACCGGTGGACGCTTCGACCTCGTCGGCGGCACCGGCCCGGCCGCTTGCCGAGTGTTCGATGCGTACCTTACAGTCCCAGTGTTCGCTTTCCGTTGAACACTTCGTCGAAGGGTGGGTACCGCTGATGCGCGCAGTCGAGTTCCAGGAGTGCGGTGCCCCCGAGGTGTTGACGGTCGTACAGGCCGAGGCCCCCGAGCCGGGGCCGGGCCAGGTCACCATCGACGCCGCCTACGCGGGCGTCAACTTCGCCGACCTCAAGGCGCGTGCGGACGGGTACCGGGTGGAATCGCTGCCCTACCGGCCTGGACTGGAGGTCTCCGGCCGGATCCGGGCCGTCGGCGCGGGCGTCCAGGGGCTGCGTCCGGGGCAGGAGGTCGCCGCACTCGTCGTCGGCGGCGGCTACGCGGAGGTCGTCGTCGCCGGGGCCGCCACCGTCTTCCCGCTCCCCGAGGGGCTGGACCTGCGCACCGCCGCCACGCTCCCCACCGTGCTGCCGACCGCGCACGCGCTCCTGTTCGAAGTCGGACGCCTCCAGGCCGGAGAGACCGTGCTGGTGCACGGCGCGGCCGGAGGCATCGGCACGGTGGCCGGGCAACTGGCCCGGGCGGCGGGCGCCGGCGCGGTGTACGGCGTGGCCTCCTCGACGGCCAAGGGCGCGTACGCGCTCAAGCACGGCTACGACGAGGTGTTCACCACCGACACGTTCCCCGAGGACGTCCGCCGGGCCACCGCCGGCCGAGGGGTCGACCTGGTCCTCGACCCGGTCGGCGGCGACACCCTGCGCCACGGCCTCGACGCGCTCGCCGTCTTCGGGCGCCTGGTGTCGTTCGGCAACGCGAGCGGTGCGGAGCCGTGGCGCGTCGGGCAGCCCGAGCTGTACGCGCAGGGCCGTTCCGTCGGGGGCTTCTCCGTCCTGGCGCTCGCCCAGTCGGCGCCCGAGGCGCTGCGTGCGCTGGCCGAGCGCGCCTTCGGCAAGGTCACCGACGGCACTGTGAGCCTTCCGGTCACCGCGGAGTTCCCCCTCTCGGAAGCGGCCGAGGCCCACCACCTGATGGGCGGACGGACATCGACGGGCAAGCTGCTGCTGCGGGTGACCGACTGAGCACAGCCGCCGCGTGCAGACCGTCCCCCACGGCCGGCCGAGGCCCCCTGGACTACATCGTCAAGCCGTTCCGGGCACGTGAGCTGATCGCGCGCATGCGGGCCGTGCTGCGCCGACGTGTCTCCGTTCTGTGGCCGACGCGGATGCCGCACGACATGTACGGCCGGGTGGCGGTCGAGCGCCGGACGCCGGCACACGGGCGGGCCGGGGCAACGGGGCGAGGGCGGCCGGCTCGTCCTCGTCCACCCCGACGAGCGCGATCCACGCGCGGCCGTCGTGTACGACGCCCATCCGGATCCTGCTGCGCCCGCCGGCCCGGCTCACACTCAGCGAGGGCAGCAGCCCGCGCAGCGGACCGAGTGGCCCGGCCTCCTGACCGGCCCGGCCACGACGCCGCGGCCGTCGGCGGCCCAGGTGGCGCAGCCGCGTGAGCACCCAGTCGTACAGCCACCGCCGTCGCACCCGTGCCACCGTCGCGACCAGCAGCAGTCCGGCGCCCGCCAGCGCGGGGACCCCGACCGGGTCCGGGGCCGTCAGACCGGCCGCGAGCAGCAGGGCCGCGGCCTCCCACACGATGAGGTGCCCGAGCCGTACCCCCAGCAGCGGGCGTCCCGGCCGGTGTTCCCTCCTCGCACCCGACGACGCGTCCGCCGTCCGTTCCACCAGCGACGTCATCCGATTCCCCGTCGTCTCCGAGCGGTCGATCGCGCCGACGGTGCGGCGCCGTCGCGAGCAACACGTACGAAGCGCTCGGCCGGATCAAACGGAAGTCAGGGCCGGCGGCCGAGGAGACGGTCCAGCAGCCGCTTGACCTCACCCAGCGAATGGACCTCCTCCAGGCAGATCCAGCACACCGTCAGATGTGCCTCGAAGTCGGCGGTTTCGTTCGGGTCGAGAATTCCGAGCACATAGGCGCCGGACTCGGGACGCGGTTCGTCCGGCGGCATCGCCATCGGCATCTCCAACTGGCAGAAGGGACTCACTCATCGCATGAACGGAGGTGGTGGACGACGGGTTCAGCGCTCCGAACCGAACGGCGACGGCACACGTGGCATGGCCGAGGCCGCCGACGACGGCCGGCAACGGTGCGACGCGTCGCAGACGTCTTGAAGGGGACAACGACATGACTCCCAACCGGCCCAGGCCACGAGTGCCGCGCGCCGAGACGGCGGCGGCCGTGCTGGCGGGTCCCCTGCTGGCTGCCGGGGGCGCCGCGGAAGCGTCGGCCGCCCCGTTTCCGGACGGTGTCCGGGCGGGGACGCCGACGGACACGCGGAACGCCGTCAAGTACTACGTCGTCGGCACGGAGCCGGACGGCAAACCGGAGTTCCTGTACTCCATCGCGGAGAAGGTCCTCGGCGACGGCAGCAGATTCGACGAGATCTTGCGCGCCCCGGCCCCGGGGCGACAGCCCCGGACGGCGCGGAAGGCCGGGCCGCCCCTCCAGCCGTAGCACCCGTAACGGCTTCGGCGTCGGCCGCACCCCTGTCGGCGGCCGTGGCCCCCGTGGCCGATTCGGCGACGGTCGTGGTGCCGCGCAGGAACGGAGTGCGTGGATCGGCGGCGCGCCCGCCCGCCGTCGCCGCCCCTCGCGCCGAGGAAACCCGGGCGTTCCGCGTCGTGTTCGGTGACGACGTCGTCGACATCAGCCTCACCGGAGACGGTGGCCCGCAGGGAGATGCCGCGTTCGCCTGGATGCCGGTTCCGTACGACATCCCCGAGGGCGACGGCGTGTTCCTCTGCATCGGCGCCTCGGACCCGGAGGGCTGCCTGTTCCTCGATCTGGCCCGGGCGCCGGGCACGGTGGCGGTGGGCGGCGACCCGGCGGCGGCGAGGCGGCTGCTGGAGTCACTGGTCCTGCATCCAACTGGTCGCTCTGTCTCGACCTGGCCGACGTGCGCGCCGAGCAGGGCGACTTCGCAGCCGCGGTCCGCCTGACCGATCAGGCATTGAAGCTGGAGCCGGCCGAACTCACCCTTCGTGCGGCCGGGGCCGCCTACCGGGCACGGCTCACCGGCTCACCCGCCGCGCTGGGCGAACTCCTCGAACTGGCTCCGTCCCTGCCGAACGGCTCGTACCGGGGCCTGCTGATCGATCACGCGTGCGCCGGTCCCGCGCTGCCCGCCGAACTCGTGGCCGCAGCCCGCCGCATCCAGAACAGCCGCGTCCAGAACAGCTGAGGCTCCGCCGCTCGGTCGGCAGACCCGGTCAACAGATCCGCCGGGCCCCGTATGCGGAAGGGCCCTCCGGGGGTACGGCCGGAGGGCCCTGGTTCATGTGCGTTACTTGGCGAGGGTGCCGTCGGGCCTGACCGCGAACCAGGTGCCGCCGACGCCCTGGCCGTTGGTGTCGCCGGGCGTCTGGTCACCGGTGAACCAGTACAGCAGCCAGCAGTCGATGGCGAGTTGCTGTGTTCCGTCGGGACGCTCGAAGGTGGACAGCAGCTTGAGGTCGATCCCCTCGACGGACTTGACGTCGGCCGGCTTGGCGGGCTTCCACTTGTCCAGGCAGGCGCCGACGCAGTTCGACTTCATCGGCCACGCGACGTCCTTGGTGAAGCGGTACAGGGTTCGGCCCTTGCCGTCGCGGAGGATCTTCCCCAGGTCGGCGTTCTCGACGGTGGACAGGGACGGGAGTTCGGTCTCCTGTCCGGAGCCGGTACCGGTGCCGGCGCCGCTTCCGTAGGCGTCGTCACCACCCGTGCCGACGCCGATGCCCGCGTCGGCCTCGGCCTTGGTGCCGTCGGGGGCGGCGGCGAACCAAGTGCCGCCCACGCCCTGCCCGTTGGCCTGGCGGGGCTCGGTGTCCTTGACGTACCGGTACATCGGCCAGCCCGCGACGGTGAGCTGCTTGGTGCCGTCGGCGCGGGTGACCGAGCCGAGCAGCGCCGGGTCCATGCCGTCGGCGGCCGAGCCGCCGTCGGCCGGGACCGGCGGCCAGGTCTTGGCGCAGTCCCCGTCGCATACGGACTTGGGTGGCCGGGCCGTGTCCTTGTCGAAGCGGTAGAAGGTGAAGCCCGCGCTGTCGGTGAGGACCCGGCCCAGTTTGTCGTTGTCCCAGATGCTGAGCCTGCCCGGCGACGACGCCTGCACCTGCGCCAGGCCGTTCGCGGAGCCGCCCCCGCCGGAGCGTTCGCGCTCCCGCTCGGGGAGGTGCTGACCGCGGCTGCCGCGGGCTTCGCCTCGTCCTGGGCGCCGCCTCCGCAGGCGGACGTCGCCATGATCGCCGCCGCCGTGACCGCGACCGAAATGCCCTGCCACTTGCGCATGACCGTCTCCTCTGTGCCATGGGTGTGAGTGAGGTGCGGAACATCCGCTCGTCGGCGGGCATCCGCTCCAGCGGCCGGCGCCAACGGCGCGTCCCGTGCGGCTGGTTGGTGTTCGCTCTTCCGCTGCTGCCGTCGACACGGCTCCCGCGGGCAGGTGGTTCAGTCGACGTTCTTGCGGATCAGCTTGCCGTCCGCCCCCAGGACGAACCACTCGTCGTCCAGGCCCTGGCCGTTGACATCACCGGGAGAGGAGTCGCCGACGTAGTAGTACAGCGGCCAGTCCCCATAGCGGGCCTGTACCGCGCCCCCGCTGTTCCTGGCCGTGTTCAGCAGCGCCCTGTCCGCGCCGGGCCCCGCGGCGACCTTCGAGGCGCCGGTCAGCGCGGGCCAGACGGCGATGCAGTCGGCGTCGCAGTTGCTGGTGCCCGCCTTGTCCTTGGTGAAGGCGTACAGCGTGCGGCCGTTCTGGTCGACGAGGATGTCGCCGACGTCGGATCCGACCACCTTGACGGACGGTTCGGAACCCTTCGCGGCCGGGCCGGCGGAATCGTCCGCCGCGGTGTCCCCCGTGGTGCCACTGCAGGCGGACAGGGTCAGCAGGGTCAGGGAAATCGCTGCCAGAGTGATCCGTGCGCGCATGGTGTCGACCGTCCTTCTCGTCGTCGGTGGGTGCTCGCGAAAGCGCGTCGCGGATCCCCACACGTGCGCACCGAAAAATGGGTTCAATCGGATTTCCCGCCGAACCGCCTCGCCGCCTCAGCCGTGTGCCGGGTGTCCGAAGCAGTACCCGGCACTCGTAAGGACCAAGAAATGCGCAAGAACAACGCCGCCGTCTCGGCCGTATCGGCACTCGTCCTCGCTGCGGGCGTGCTGGCCGGCGCCGCCGCCGTCCCGGCCGCGGCCGACACCGGTCACACCGGTCACACCGGCGGCATGGGTGACATGAGCGGTATGGGACACAGCGGCTCCGCCCCGGCCTCCGGCTCGGCCTCGGAAAGGCTGCCGGCGGTGTCCGCGAAGTCTCCGGCCGTCTCCCTCGTGGCCCGGCTCGACGGCGCGCAGGAGGTGCCGACCCCGGGCGGTCCGGCGGTCGGCGACAAGGACGGCCGTGCCGTTGCCCTCGTCAAGGTCAAGGGCGACCGTGTCACCTTCGCCCTGAGCTGGCAGGGCATCGGAGCGCCCACGCTCGGCCACGTCCACGAGGGCAAGGCAGGTGCCAACGGCGCCGTCAAGACAGGGCTGTTCACCACCGCCATGCCCGCCGGAGTGCACTCGGCGGCGGGCCAGACCGTCACCGACGCCGCGCTGGCCGAGCGTCTGCGCACCGATCCCGGCGGCTTCTACGTCAACCTGCACAGTGCGGAGTTCCCCGGCGGAGCCGTGCGCGGCCAGCTGAAGCGGCTGCGCGGGTCGGTCAACCCGCTCGCCATCATCAAGGGCGGCGGCCTGCGGGCCCTCGCCGACGGCAGCCAGGAGGTCCCCGCCGAGGACCCGAAGAAGGTGGGCGACCCGGACGGTCACGCCGTGACCTTCCTCCACCCCGGACACCGCTCCGTGGAGTACTCCCTGGCCTGGGTGAACATCGCGGAGCCGGTCGCGGGACACATCCACCAGGGCGTGCAGGGCAAGAACGGGGCCGTGAAGGTGCCGCTGTTCACCACGCCCGTCCCGCAGAACATCTTCGCCGTCTCGGGCTCGGTCGCCGTCGCGGACGCCGCGGTGCTGAGGCAGATCAAGAAGCACCCGACCGGGTTCTACTCCAACCTGCACACGTCCGAGTTCCCCGACGGCGCGGTGCGCGGCCAGCTCTTCCACTGACCGCCGCAGCCGGGCTGCCGCCTGTCAGTCGCTCTCGGTGCGCCCCTCGGCGAACTCCCACCACGCGAGGGGGATCCAGTCGCCGCCCACGAAGGCGTCGACGGACGCCCCACGGCCGCTGATGGCCACGGGCGTCCCCGGCGGGTATGTGGTGCCCGACAGCCCGGACACCGGGACGAGCAAAGTCCCGAAGCGTTTGGTCACGTATTCGAAAATAGCCGCCTTGCCTCATGCTCCCTATAGGGGGGAGCATGAGTTAGGTCACGTGAGGCGAACGGCCGCGGCCCTTTCTACGGGCCGTTCGCAGCAGGCTACGTTCCGTTGACCGCCGTTTGCCTCCGGCAAAAGAGCACGCATCGCTCATCGGAGGTGTCACATGAGGGCTGTCGTCTACAAAGGACCGTTCGAAGTAGCTGTGGAAGAGGTGGAGACACCCCGGATCCAACACCCGAACGAAGTGATCGTACGGGTGACGTCCACCGCGATCTGCGGCTCTGACCTGCACATGTACGAGGGGCGCACCGCCGCCGAACCGGGCATCGTCTTCGGTCACGAGAACATGGGGATCATCGAGGAGCTCGGCGAGGGGGTCGCCTCCCTCAAGAAGGGCGACCGTGTGGTCATGCCCTTCAATGTCGCCTGCGGATTCTGCAAGAACTGCGTGGCCGACTACACCGGATTCTGTCTCACCGTGAATCCGGGCTTCGCCGGCGGCGCATACGGCTATGTCGCGATGGGGCCGTGGACCGGCGGTCAGGCCGAATACGTGCGCGTACCGTACGCCGACTTCAACTGTCTGAAGTTGCCGGAGGGAACCGAGAACGAGCGCGATTTCGTACTGCTCGCCGATATCTTCCCGACCGGTTACCACGGCAACGAACTCGCCCAGGTGTCCCCGGGCGAGAGCGTCGTGGTGTACGGCGGCGGGCCCGTCGGTCTCATGGCCGCCTACTCGGCGATGCTGCGTGGCGCGTCGAAGGTGTTCGTCGTCGACCGGGTCCTCGAGCGGCTGCAGAAGGCCGAGGAGATCGGCGCGATCCCGATCAACTTCGCCGAGGGCAACCCGGTGCAGCAGATCAAGGAGCAGACGAACGGCGAGGGCACGGACAAGGGCATCGACGCGGTCGGATACCAGGCCATGGCCGGGGACGAGGACCGCGAGGAGCCGGCGGCCGTCCTGAACTCGATCATCGAGACCGTCCGGCCGACCGGAGCGCTCGGCATACCCGGGCTCTACGTACCGGCGGACCCGGGCGGACCGGACGAGCACTCCAAGCGCGGCCGTCTCATCGTCGCGATCGGCAAGCTCTTCGAGAAGGGGCTGCGTCTGGGCACCGGGCAGTGCAACGTGAAGCGCTACAACCGGCAGCTGCGCGACCTCATCGTCGCGGGCCGCGCGCGGCCGAGCTTCGTCGTCTCCCATGAGCTGTCCCTGGAGGACGCACCCGGGGCGTACGACAAGTTCGACAAGCGCGTCGAGGGCTACACCAAGGTGGTTCTGCACCCAGGGAGGTAACCCGTAACCTCCCCGGACCGCCTCACGCGGAGCGCCCGCCGGTCAGGGCCAGAACCTGGCCGGCGGGCGCCGTGGTGTGCCTAGTTGTTGCGGAGGAACGTCTGGGCCAGCTGATCGCCGAGGTCCACCGCCGCGCTGTGGCTCTCGATGGGTGACACCTTGGAGTTCTTGAAGAGGATGTAGGTGACGCCGGAGTCGGTGCCGCCGTTCTCCGGGTCGGGATCGATGCCGAGCGCCTTGGCCGTCGCGTACGAGGCCTCGCCGATGATCTTCGTGGGGCCGGTGTCGCCGACGACCGCGTACTCCACCTTGTTCTGGTAGATCACGGCGACGACCCCGGCGCCCTTGATGCCCGCGGAGCCGTAGTTCCAGATGGAACTGGAGCTGGGCACGACGACGTAGGGCAGCGTGTCGGCGCGCAGCGGCTTGCCGTCCGACTGGTGGAAGGCCGTGTCGTCCTGGTACCAGGGGTCGGTGTCCTCGTTGCACTGGGAGGTGCGCTGGCCGTCGCAGTCGATGTCCATGTCGGCCTTCCAGAAGACGGCGCCGTTCTTGCCGCACACCGGAATGGAGGCCGAGGTCTCGTCGTCGGTCCTGTACTTGCCGCTCGATATCTGCGAGCAGGACGTCACCTTGGCGAGGAGGTCGGCCGCGCTGACCGAGCCCTCCCGGACCGAGGCGGTGGCGTTCGCCGGGAGGACGGCGGCGGCGAGGAGGGCGGCACCGGCGGCCGCCGTGAGGGTCAGTGTTCGAGAGGGCACTGTGGGGGGACCCTTCTGTTAGGAAAGTTTCCTTACGAGGCTGCCGTACAAGGTGGACCCACCCCGCCGACGCCGTCAAGCCCCTTGCCCGAGCAGAAATTGGCGAGAAATAGATCCGACCTTATCGGTCCGGACCATTGACCATGGTCGGTCAGACCGGGACTCTGTTCCACGCCCCGCAATCGGGTGACTGAACCTGGTACACGCATGTGAACAGCGGCACCACTCTGGCCCCTTTCGGCACTTCAGAGTACCCCCGCACCCTCCGCTCTGCAGGAAAGCGAGCACGCCTATGAGCAGCATCCAGAAAACATCGGAGGACCAAGTCCTGACGGCGGGAACGTCATGAAACGCCTCCGTGCGACGCTGGCCGCCGGAGCACTCGCCACCGCGGGTCTGCTCACGGTCTCGGCCGCGGCCCCGCAGCAGCACACTCCGGCCACCCGTCCGGCCGCCGCCACCGACTGGTCCGTGGCCATGGTCGACTCGACCACGGCCCGTTTCACACCGAGCACCATCGGCAGCTGGTCCTACCCCGTCGGCCTGTATCTCTACGGCCAGTACCTCACCTACCGGCGCACCCACGAGCCCCGGTACCTCACCTACATCCAGAGCTATGTCGACCGCTTCGTGCGCGCCGACGGAACCATGGACCAGAACTTCAACAGCCTCGACAGCATGCAGGCCGGCCGGCTGCTGGTGATCCTGCACCGTGAGACCGGCGAGGACCGCTACCGCATCGCGGCCAAGAAGATCCGTGACCGGCTGAACAGCTTCCCGCGCACCTCCGACGGCGGTTTCTGGCACGCCGACACCAGCAGTCGCGCCCACCAGCTCTGGTCCGACGGCGTGTACATGGTGAACCCGTTCCTCGTCGAGTACGGCAAGGAGTTCGGCGACTCGGCCTACGCCAACGACGAGGCGGCCAGACAGCTTGCCGTCTACGGGCGCCACCTCCAGGTGTCGAACGGGCTGCTGCGGCACGCCTACGACGAGTCGAAGACCGTGAGCTGGGCCGATCCGGCGACGGGGCTCGCCCCCGAGCACTGGTGCCGGGCGGTCGGCTGGTACTCGATGGCGCTCGTCAACGTGCTCGACGCGCTCCCCACGGGGCACGCGCGCCGCCCCCAACTCGTCGGCATCCTCCGGGATCTGGCCGCCGGTCTCGAGCGGTACCAGGATCCGGCGACCGGGCGCTGGTTCCAGGTCATCGACAAGGGCGGCCAGAGCGACAACTGGACCGAGACCTCCTGCTCCAGCATGTTCACCTACGCCCTCTCGCGCGGCGCCCAGCAGAAGTACATCGACGCGCGCTACCAGTCCGTCGCGCGGCGCGGCTACCGGGGCGTCCTCGCCAAAATCTCGCTCGACTCCGACGGCCGCACCAACCTCACCGACATCTCCATCGGCACCAACGTCGGCGACTACGCCTTCTACATCGCACGGCCCCGGGAGACCAACGACTTCCACGGCCTCGGCGCTTTCCTGATCATGAACGAGCAGCTCAGGAGCAGGTGACACGCACCACGCAACCCCCCACACAGAACGAGGTGAGTCAGTCATGAACACATCCCGCACATCCCGCAGGGCCCTGCTCGGCGCGGCACTCGGCGGCGCCGCGGCGGCCACGGTCGGCGGCCTGCCCGGCATCGCGCACGCCGCCTCCTGGCAGCAGAAGTGGGCACCGTCGGCGAGCAGCGACGGCCTCGGCGCCTTCGAGACCATCGAGGACGACCGCGCCGACTCCCATACGTCGGCCTCGCCGCACATCTTCGCCACCGGCAACAACTGGCGCTTCAACATGCACACGGTCGACCGCGACACCTCGACCGACCGCCAGCGCCATGAGGTCACCGGTCTGCGCAACGGCAGCGGCAGCGACTACCTCAAGTGGACCTCGGGCCAGACCTGGCGGATCACGTACTCGATGTACATCCCGAGCTCTCTGAAGGCGACCACCACCTTCACCCACATCATGCAGATGAAGCAGCCGGGCGCCGGTTCCTCGCCCATCGTCGTGCAGTCACTGCGCCGGGTGAACGGGGCGCAGACCATCGAGCTGAAGCTGTTCGAGAGCGACACCCTCGTCGGCCGCACCAGCCTCGACCCGCTGCACGACAAATGGACCGACGTCGACTTCCAGATCAAGGTCGGCAACGGCACGGCCGGCTCGGTGCGCTGGATCCTCAAGAGCGGCTCGACCACGGTCATCGACGCGTCGAAGACCGGCGTCGACACCTTCCTCGCCGACCGGGTACGCCCGAAGTGGGGCATCTACCGCTCCCTGGGCGACACTTCGGGGTCCCTGCAGGACTGCTATCTCCTGCTCACCAATCTGCGCGGCTACCAACTCGTCTGATCGGACGGTCCCATGCTGCAGCGCAAGCGATGGGTGGCGACCGTCCTCCTGGCCTTCGCCGTCGTCCTCGGCCTGAGCCATCCCTCGGCCCCGGCCACGGGTCGGCAACCGCCCCGAACGGCCGCCGAGTTCGATGTGCGGGACTACGGAGCCAAGGGCGACGGTTCGGCCAACGACAGCCCGGCCGTCGACGCGGCCATCACCGCCGCGAACGCGGCCGGCGGCGGCACGGTCCGCTTCCCCGCGGGCCGGTACAGGTCCGAGAACACCCTCCACATGAAGAGCGAGGTCACCCTCCGGCTCGACAAGGGCGCGACCCTCCAGGGGGCCGGCACCGACACCTACGACCCGCCCGAGGACAACCCGTACGACGCCTACCAGGACTACGGGCACAGCCACTTCCACAACGCGATGATCCACGGCGACCGGCTGCGGAACATCGGCTTCGTGGGCGAGGGCGTCATCGACGGGCTGGGCAACCTCATCACCGGCACCCCCAAGGCCGGCGAGGCAGACAAGATCATCTCCCTGACGCGGTGCGCCGGACTGCGCATCGGTGACGGACTCACCCTGCGTCGCGGCGGGCACTTCGCGGCTCTCGTCAACGGCTGCGCGAACGTCGTCTCCGACCGGCTGACCATCGACACGGCGAGCGACCGCGACGGCTGGAACATCATCTCCACCACCGACGTCACGGTCACCCGCGCCAGTATCAGGGCCAACGACGACGCGCTCGCCTTCAAGAGCGACTACGCGCTCGGCGCGAAACTCCCCAACGGCCATGTACAGGTGAGCGATTCGTATCTCTCGGCGGTCTGCTGCAACGCCCTGATGTTCGGCTCCGAGACCTGCGGCGACTTCTCCGACTACCGGTTCGCGAAGATCCGCATCGAGGGCTCGAACAAGTCCGGGCTCGGCATGGTCTCCATGGACGGCGCCAAGATCTCCGACGTCCACTACCGGGACATCACCATGACCGGCGTCCGCTCGCCGATCATGCAGAAGATCGGCACCCGTAAACGCTGCGGCAACGATCCGGGCGTCGGCTCCATCAGCGACATCACCTACGACAACATCACCGCCACCGGCTCGGATCCGTCGTTCAGCCCGACCCTGTGGGGCGAGAACGGTCACCGCATCAGCGGGGTCACCTTCACCGATGTCCACATCACCGTGCCCGGCGGCAACGGCACGATGTCGACGGCCGTGCCGGACAACGACTCCACCGACTACAACCCGAAGAGCATCGGCACCCGGCCCGCCTACGGCTGGTACCTGCACAACGCGGACCATGTCACCTTCAGGGACAGCTCGGTGAGGTTCGCCGCGGACGACGGCCGCCCCGCGGTCATCGCCAACGCGGCGAGCGATCTGCGCTTCCACCGCTTCACCGCCCAGCGCGGCGACGACTCACCGCACGACCTGGGCTTCCAGGGCGTCACCGGCTACCGCGTGACGGACAGTCACACCACCACGGGAGGGGCGCTCCGGGTCGCCGACACCGGGAAGGTCCGTCTGGAGGGACACTCATGAACCGCATCAGATCACTCGTCCTGACGGTGGCGGCGCTGATGATCGCCTCCGCCCTGCCGCTGCTCGGCGGTGCCCCGCCCGCCGCCGCCTCCGACAACGGTCTCTCGGTCCGCCCGGCGATGGGCTGGAGCAGCTGGAGCTTCGTGCGCCGCACACCGACCGAGGCGAAGATGAGGGCACAGGCCGACGCGATGGTGTCGAGCGGCCTCAAGAACCACGGATTCGTGTACGTCAACCTCGACGACTTCTGGCAGAAGTGCGACGCGAACGGCTTCGTCGTCGACTCCTACGGACGCTGGACCGTCGACGCGGCCAAGTTCCCCTCCGGGATGAAGGCGCTCGCCGACTACATCCACTCCAAGGGACTGAAGTTCGGCTTCTATGTGACCCCGGGCATCGCCAAGAACGCGGTCACCGCGAACACGCCGATCGAGGGGACCCCGTACCACGCCCAGGACATCGCGGACACCTCGAAGACCGAGAAGAACTACAACTGCAAGAACATGTACTACATCGACTACGGGAAGCCGGGCGCGCAGGAGTTCGTCAACTCCTGGGCACGGCAGTTCGCTTCCTGGGGCGTCGACTACCTGAAGATCGACGGGGTGGGAAGCCAGGACATCCCCGACGTCCAGGCCTGGGACAAGGCGCTGCGGGCCAGCGGCCGGCCCATCAACTTCGCGCTCTCCAACAACCTCCCGATCGCCGACGCCGCCACCTGGCGGCAACTGTCGAACAGCTGGCGCACCCAGGGCGACGTCGAGTGCTACTGCGGCCCGGGTGAGAACGGCAGCGGCTATCCGCTCACCGACTGGTCGCATGTCTCGGCCCGTTTCAACTCGGCGGCCTCCTGGCAGCCGTACGCGGGTCCCGGTGGCTGGAACGACCTCGACTCGCTGGAGATCGGCAACGGTGACCAGGTGGGGCTGACCGCCGACCAGCGCCGCTCCCACTTCACCCTCTGGGCCATGGCGGCGGCACCGCTGCTCCTGGGCACGGACCTGACCAAGCTCGACCCCGTCGACAAGGCGATGCTGACCAACGACCGGCTCATCGGCGTCGACCAGGACGGGGTCGCGGCGAAACGCATCGTGAACAGCGGTGTCCAGCAGGTCTGGAGCAAACGGGAGAGCAGCGGCGCGTATGTCGTGGCCCTCTTCAACACGGGGACGTCCGGGAACTCGACGGTCGGTGTGAACTGGTCGCAGGTGGGGTTCACCGGCTCCGGTGACGTCACGGACCTGTGGTCGGGGTCGCACAAGGGTGAGATCGCCGACTCGTACAGTGCGACGCTCCGACCGGGCGAGACCCGGTTGATCCGAGTGAAGCCGGTGGCTGAAAGGACGAACCCGTGAAACCCAGCAGAGCGCTGCCCTGGTGCCTCCCCCTCGTCCTGGCCGTGCCGCTGGTCGCACTGAGCGGCTCGGCGGCGCGGGCGGCCACCGACTACCAGGCCGAGGACGCCACGATCTCGCAGGGCGCCGTCGCCACCAACCACACCGGCTACACGGGCACCGGCTTCGTCGACTACACCAACATCACCGGCTCGTACGTGGAGTTCACGGTGAGCGCGGCCTCCGCCGGCGCCTCCCCGGTCACGCTCCGCTATGCCAACGGGACGGCCGTCGACCGGCCCATGGACCTCTCCGTCAACGGCACGGTCGTCGCCTCCGGTGTGACCTTCCCGGCCACCGCCGACTGGAACACCTGGGCGACGAAGAGTGTGAACGTCCAGCTCGGCGCGGGCTCCAACAAGATCCGCGCGACCGCCACCACGGCGAACGGCGGCCCCAACCTCGACCGCGTCAGCGTCGGCGCCGCCGCCGACACCCAGGCACCCTCCCGGCCGGGCCAGCCGAGTTGCCCGACCATCGGCGAGAACGGCCTCACCCTCGCCTGGGGCGCCGCCACGGACAACGTGGGCGTGGCCGCGTACGACCTCTACGAGCACGGCAACAAGCTCGCCGAGGCGGCGGGCGACGCGACGTCCAAGGCACTCACCGGCCTGAGTCCGAACACCACCTACAACCTCACCGTCATCGCACGCGACGCCGCCGGAAACGCCTCCCAGGCCAGCCCGGTCGTCGACTGCACGACCCGGCCCAGTTCCGACACCGCCCCGCCCACCAAACCCGGCACGCTCACCTCGTCGAACGTCGCGGCCGACAGCGCAGACCTGAGCTGGGGCGCCTCGACCGACGACGAGGCGGTCGCCGGCTACGACGTGCGCAGCGGCACGACGGTCTACAAGAGCGTCACAGGTACGTCGACCACGCTCACCGGGCTCGCCTGCAACAGCCCGTACACCCTGAACGTGGTGGCCCGCGACGCCGCCGGCAATGTGTCGCCGCAGAGCAACACGGTCACCTTCACGACGAAGGCCTGTGCCACTGACGGCGGGGTTCCCTCGTCCATCGGGACCGTCTCCAGCGGCTGGACCATCCCCTGGGGCACGTACTGGATGCCCGACGGGCAGACGGCGCTGGTCACGGAGCGGGACGACTTCCGGGTCTGGAAGGTCACCAAGGAGGGCACGAAGACCCAGGTAGGAACCGTGCCGAACGCCGTCACGACGAACGGCGAGGGCGGACTGATGGGTGTGGCCGTCGACCCGAAGTGGGCGACCAACCACTACGTGTACTTCATGCACACGGCCTCCGAGGGCAACCGGGTGGTCCGCATGACGTACAACGGCAGCTCCCTCACCGACTACACGGTCCTCCTCCAGGGCATCAAGAAGAACCGCTACCACAACGGCGGACGCCTCGCCTTCGGCCCCGACGGCTATCTGTACGTCTCCACCGGCGAGGCCCAGACACCCGAACTGGCCCAGGACAAAACGTCGTTGAACGGCAAGATCCTGCGGATGACCACGGACGGCAAGGCCGCCCCGGGCAACCCGTTCAACAACTACGTGTACAGCTACGGCCACCGCAATCCGCAGGGCCTCGCCTTCGACCGCAACGGCCGTCTGTGGGAAGCGGAGTTCGGCAACAGCTCCAAGGACGAACTCAACCTCATCAAGCCGGGCGCCAACTACGGCTGGCCGACCTGTGAGGGCACCTGTGACGTCTCCGGAATGACCAACCCGAAGAAGACGTGGAACGTCTCCGAGGCCTCGCCGAGCGCCATCGCCATCGTCCGCAACGTCGTCTACATGGCGTCGCTGCGCGGCGAGCGGCTGTGGCGGATCCCGATCAGCGGCGACACGGAGAACGTCGGCACGGCGACGGCGTACTACGTGGGCACCTACGGCCGCCTGCGGACCGTCACCAAGGTCCCGGGAGCCGACCAGCTCTGGCTGTCGACGACCAACGCGGACAACAACGGAGGTGAGGCGGACGGCGCGGACAAGATCTTCCGGGTGAGCATCGACTAGGACCCGCGGGGATCGCGCAGCCGATTCCGGGCGAGTGCCGCCGTACAGGACTTCCGGCGCATCCTGGTGTGCAGGACGTCCGGTGCCTCGCGGTACTCGCCCGGCCCGGTCGGCGCCCCGTCGGCCGGATGACCGACACCCGGGGACCCACGGCTACGTCCCTGTCGGTGCCGGGCACTCCGTGGCCGGCGGGCAGAACCAGGCGCGGGCCGTGTCGAGCAGTTCGCGCTCGTCGTCGGACACCCCGCCCTGGGTGCCGTAGACGATCAGGGCGTAGTTCTCGCTGTCCTCGGCCTCGAAGCGGTAGTCGATGACGTGGTACGAGGAACCGGTGTCGGGTTCGCCGCTCAGTTCGTCGGCCGTGTACTCGTGCTCGGCCGCCTGGCCCCCGGAGGGGTCCGGCACATACTGCACATGGGTCTCCTGGTAGCCGTCCAGGGTGCTCGCCGCCTTCTGGGCCTCCACCACCGAGGCGTGCGGGGAGTCCTCCATGACCTGGAATATCTGGATCCTGCGGATGCCGTCGGGGCCGCGGTACTCGACGATGTCGATGCCGTACTGCGATTCGGCGCTGTCTCGGGTCCATCCCTCGGGCACGGCGATCCGGAAGCCCTCGGAGTCGGTGAGGGCCTCGAAGCCCGCCGGCGGCACGGCCGATGGCGAGGCCGACGCCGTGGGCTCGTCCGTCGTCGGGTCCACGGAGGTGCTGCCGTCGGTGACCCCAGGGTCGACGGGTGCCCCCTCGGCCGGGGGGCGGTAGGGCTCCGGTTCGTCCTTCCAGATCAGGGCCCACCCGGCGAAGGCCACCGCGCACACGGTGAGCACGATCGCCGTGCGCTGGAGGATGTTCCGCTGGCGCGGCAGGTCGAGATACCGCTCGGTGTTGAAGAGCCGTTCGCGGCGCGATCCGGCCCACTCCTGCCGCTCGGTGTCGAACACTCTCATCGTCGCCGTCCTTGATGCCGTCTTTGGTACCGCACCGCCGTGTCCGTCATCGCATGTGCTCCGCCCATCAGCCGAGCAGTTGGGCGATGCCCTGGACGACCGCGGTGGCCGAGGCGACCGCGCCGGCCGCGGCGGCCTGGGATCCCAGCCAGCCCCGCACTCCGCCGAGCAGCCGGGCGAGCCTGCCGGGACTCGCGGTCCCGGATCCCGTGATCTCGGCCTCCGCGTCGGCGAGTTCACCGTCGAGCGCCGCGTCCTGGTCGCTGCGGTCCGCCGCCGGCGGCAACGCGCCGCGCAAGTCCCGGATGGCTTCGAGGAGTTCGGCGTGGCGCGGGTCCGGCCCGGTGCCGGTGGTGTTGTACGACGTCGCCTTGCCGTACGTGCCGGTGGAGACCGATCCTCCACTCATCGAACCGATACTGACGCCGCCGCCGTTGCCCGGCTGCTGTTCCGGAGTGCTCTGTCCGTCGCTCGACATGCCGTTCGTCCCTTGTCTCATGGCGTTCAGATCGCGTTGGTCGTCGGTGCGGCCGACGGGGTCGGGGTGGTGCCGTGGTGGGTGGCGCTGCCGTGGCTGCCCGTGGCCACCGCGCCGCCGGACATGTCCTTGATGAACACGCTGCCACCGCTGAGCTGGTAGACGTGCTGCTCGAACTCCTCGGTGCGGTAGCCGTGCGCCTTGAGCGCTTCACGGACCCCGTTGACGATGCGTTCCTGGATGGTCTTCACATAGCGGGTGCTGTCCATCCGCTGGAACTCCGACAGCCCCTTGGTGCTCACCAGTTCGCGGAGCGAGACCCTCGGCACGTCCGGGAGGGCGTCACGGTCCGACCATCCGGTCGCGAGGGTGTTGCGCAGGGTGGCGAGCCCTCCGATGCCGGCGTCGACTCCGACCACGGGCGCATGGCGCAGGGCGCGCAGCGCGGAGCGGACCCATGTCTCGGGGAGCCGGTCCACGAGGGTGTCGACGGCGCGGAACTCCCTGCGGACGGGGCCGAGGACGTAGGGCAGCACTTCGAGGACGAGCATGCGGCCCTGGGTGTGCACACGGACGAGGACGGTGACGACGACCTGTTCGTGCCAGGCACCGACCCGGATGCGCAGGAACACCCGCCGGCCCTCGCCGCCCTCGTCGACGGCCTCGCGCTGGTGGGCGGCGACCTGGGCGGGGTCGTAGACCGGCAGACCCCGGCTCCGGCCGGTGCCGCGCGGGACGACGGCCGGGTCGGGAACTCCGCCGACCTCCAGCTCCTCGTCGCGCTCCACACCTCCCGGCAGGTAGACGAATCGGTCCACCTCCAGGTCCCGCAGCCGGTCCTTGCCGCTCAGCGCGGCGGACTCACGCAGCCGGGTCAGCTGCGGCTCGATCATGGAGAGCGCGGTGTCCGCGGTGAGGGGGCCGCTGATCTGGCGCGGCAGACCACCGCCGTCGGTGGCGTCGGCGCCGGAGTCGGTTGTGCCCTTCTCGCCGGGCTGCCGGGGGCGCTTGCGGAGTTCCATCGCGAACGACCAGGGAGTGCCCTGTTGCCCCAGACCGACGAACGGGCTGTCGGGGCCGTACAGCGTGAGCATGGCCTCCTGCTCACGCCGCACGTCGTCGCGCAGCGTCTCGAACAGGGGACCCTCGGGCAGCTCCGGCTGGGTGGCGGTGGAGAACGTCCAGCGGGCCAGCCGGCGGCACAGGGCCTCTCGCTGCCAGGTCTGGTACCACCAGGCGATGAGCGCCAGCGCGAGGGGGAACAGCAGGGGGTACGGCGTCTGGGCGTGGCCGTCGAGCAGTGCGGAGACGTACGAGTACCAGTAGAAGAAGGCGAAGGCCCAGGCTCCCAGGGACACCAGGGATCCGGCGCCGTCGGCGGCCTTGGCGACGGGGTCGGGCAGTCCCGCGGATCGGGCGGCGCTGCCGCCTCCGCCGGCCCGGTGGGCGAACCACAGGGCCAGGGCGACCAGCGCGTACAGCGCCGACCACGGCAGCGGTCTGCCGTTGCTCAGCTGGTCGTCGCCCTGGAACATCGCGGCGAGGACGTCGCTGAAGTCGACGTCGGCGCCGTGACCACGGCGGTCGGCGACCCTGTCCCAGAACATGATCACGTCGGACAGGAAGAAGCCGGCCCAGGCACCGAGCATGAGCAGCGCGGTACGTGCCTCCTGCCGGGTCACCTGGAGGGCGTGCGCGAGCACGGGCAGGACGTCGACGCCGTTGGGAGGCGCGACGGGCCGCTCGCGGTGATCGACCAGCTCCTCGATGACCCGCCGTCGGAATCCCAGGTCCTGGTAGACGCCGACGCAGAGCAGGCGGGTGCCCTCCGTGCGGCTGTAGCGGTGTTCCGGAAGGCTCACGCCAGACACGTCACTCCCCCTGATGGTCCGTCGCACTCGTCCGACGGGGTGACGAGCATGACGGGCCCGTCACTCCCGTGTCGAGGGATGAGGCGGCAAAAATACGACCGAAGTGGCCTATGTGTGACGGGAGTTGCTTCAGGTTGCACCGATGGAGTGAATGGCGGCGCACCTGCTGTACGAAGTGGCCTTCTGCTGCTATGGCCCGATGGCGGACGGAAAGAGAAAAGCCTCGGCTCCCGGAGCAGGTGCTCCGGGAGCCGAGGCGTCGTCCCGTGATCAGGCGGGGGTGATGTTCTCCGCCTGCGGGCCCTTCTGGCCCTGGGTGATGTCGAAGGTCACCGCCTGGCCTTCCTGCAGCTCACGGAAGCCGGAGGCGTTGATGTTGGAGTAGTGCGCGAAGACGTCCGGTCCCCCGCCGTCCTGGGCGATGAAGCCGAAACCCTTTTCGGCGTTGAACCACTTGACGGTTCCGCTGGCCATGCTGGTGCCTCTCAGTCGCTGTCAGGAACCGCACCGCGCGGCCCCCGGAGGTAGTCGCCCTGGTCGAACACAGCACAGCAAAACGCCCGCGCAACAGCGCGGGCAGGTGTTGCGAACCACGACATCTGAGAGCGACGCTACACGCAGAAGCCGCTCCTCACCAGCAGACTACCGACCTTTCCCGCAGCATCCGCCCGATTGTCCCGACTCCGCTTCCGGGGTGGGCGGTGCGCTCAGCCGAGGGAGCGGTAGAAGTCCAGGTGGCGCCGGGCCGCGGTGGCCCAGGTGTGGTGGGCGGCCAGACGGCGGCCGGCGGCGCGACGGACCGGGTCGTGGTGGGTGAGAGCCCTGCCGAGTTCGTCGGCCAGGGCTTGCGGAGTGGCACCGAATCGGGCGGCGGGCCCGAAGACCTCGCGCAGGACGGGGAGGTCGCGGACGACGAGCGGTACCCCGGCGGCCAGCGCCTCCATCGCGGCGAGCCCGAACCCCTCCTTGAGGGAGGGGAAGGCGAAGGCGTCGGCGGCCGCGACAAGTGCGGGGAGGTCGTCGTCGGGGACGGGGCCGAGGACGACGGGGGCGATGCCGAGTCCACTCGCGCGGCTCTCCCAGCGGGTGCGGTAGTCGCGGTAGTCGAAGAGGGTCTCACCGCCCGCGATCACCAGCCGTACGCCGGGGTGTGCGGCCCGCAGCAGCGCGTACGCCTCCAGCAGGTCCAGTGATCCCTTGCGGGGCTCGATGCCTCCGACGCTCAGGACGTAGCGGCCCAGCCGGTCCCTCCAGCCGGCCCGGGCGGCCGGGGCCGTGGTCGCGAAGCGTTCGTACGCAACGCCGTTGGGGATCACCTCGGCCTCGATGCCCCAGCCGGCGGCGAGTTCGTCGGCGACCGACCGTGAGACGCACAGGTGCGCGTACGGCTCGACGATGGCCCGCTCGTGGCAGGCGGCCAGTTCGGGCGTCGTGAACCGGTCGAGGTGGTGGACCGTGCGGACGCAGGGGCCCGCCGCGTTGGCGCTGATGCAGTCCTGGGCGTGGACGACGTCGTACGGGGCCGGGTCGAAGGCCGCGCGCAGGGTCGCGATGGAGCGCAGGATGCGCGCGCCGACCGTCTCGTCGGGCGGGCCGTCCGGGAAGGGCACGATCCGTACGCGGACGGCCGGGGCCACCGGCCGGAAGAAGCCGTCGTCGCCGCCCCGGCCCAGCGACCAGACCGTGACGTCCTGCCCGGCGGCGGCGAGGGCCTCGGCGAGGGCGAGGGTGTGGACCACCCCGCCGCGCGGCTTGGTGGAGTAGCTGAGGAGGGCGATCTTCACGAGGTCGTCTCCCGGTAGGCGGCGGGCCGGCGCTCGTCGAGGTGGCGCAGGACGCGGCGGGCGCGGTCGATCTCCTCGGCGACGTCGATCTCGGCGACGGCGAGGCCCGCCTTGGCCCAGGTGCGGGCCAGGATGTCGCCGCCGGGGCCGACGACCTTGGACTGGCCGAGGAAGCGCATGCCGCCCATGGCGCCGGTCTGGTTGGAGGAGGCGAGGACGACCTGGTTCTCGGCGGCACGGGCCTGGTCGTAGAGGTCGAAGAGCTTGGCCTGGCGGTCCTGGGCCATCCGCGGGGCCCGGTTGGTGATGCTGGTGGGCCATGCGGAGAGGCAGGCGAGGATCTCGGCGCCGTCCAGGGCGAGGGAGCGGGCGGACTCCGGGAACGTCTTGTCGTAGTCGATGAGCATGCCGATGCGGCCGACCGGGGTGTCGAAGGCGTCGAAGCGGTCGCCCGCGGTGTAGGCGGCGATCTCGCCGGCCGGGAGGTGGACCTTGCGGTGGCGGCCCAGGATCCCGTCGCCGCTGACGCACACGGCGGCGTTGTAGCGCTCGCTCCCGCCGTCCTCGCAGTAGCCGACGCAGACGACCATCTCGGCGGCCAGGCGGGCGACCCGGAGGATCAGCGGGTCGTCCGGCTTGAGCGCCGGCGGCAGCGCCTCGGGGTCGGGGTGGCGCAGGTCGGCGAGGTAGCCGCCGAGCGCGGCGTCGGGCAGGACGAGCAGTCCGGCGCCCGAGCCCCGTGCGTCGTCGACGAGTTTGGCGATACGGGCAAGGTCGAACTCCAGGTCGCGGCCGAAGTGGGCGGCGGCGGCCGCGATCCGGATGCTGCTCATGGGCTGACGACTCCTGCGTAGGTGTAGGTTTCCGGGCGCCGGTCGCGCAGGTGCCCCATCGAGCGGCGGGCGGTCTCCAGGGCCTGGGCGACATCGAGTTCGGCGACCGCCAGGCCGGCTCCGACACCGGTGTCGGCGAGGATCTCGCCGCCGGGGTCGACGACCTTGGCGCTGCCGACGAAGCGTAGCGACCCGAAGGTACCGGCCTGGTTGGCGGAGATCCACACGATCTGGTTCTCCAGTGCGCGGGCCCGGTCGAAGAGGTCGAAGCGGCGCTTCCAGCGGTCGTCGACGAGGTCGGCCGCGGCGTTGGTCCGTGAGCCTGGCCAGGCCGAGACGACCACGCCGATCTCGGCGCCGTCGAGGGCCAGCGCGCGGGCCGACTCCGGGAACGCCTTGTCGTAGCAGATCATCATGCCGATCCGGCCGACCGGGGTGTCGAAGGCGTGGAAGCGGTCGCCGGAGGCGTAGCTGGCGTCCTCGCTGAGCGGCTGGTGGACCTTGCGGTGGTTGCCGAGCACACCATCGCCGTTGACGCAGACGACGCTGTTGTAGCGGGCGGCGGCGCCCTTTTCGAAGGCAGCCTCGCAGTAGCCGGCGACGACCGTCATCTCCCCGGCGAGGGAGGCCAGTCGGCGGATCTCGGGCCCGTCGAGGGCGAGTGCGGGCGGGCCCTCGTCCAGCGCGCTGTCGTCGTCGAGGCTGAGCAGATAGCCGCCGAGGCAGGCCTCCGGCAGGGCGAGGAGCCGTACCTCCTGCTCGCGGGCCTCCTTGATCAGCCGCTCGGCGACGGCGAAGTCCTCTTCGAGATCGCGGCCGAACTCGGCGGCGACGGCCGCCATTCGCAGGGTGGTCATGCGCTCCCCATCCCGGTCACCGTGGAGGTGACCGCTTCTGTGATCTCTCCGTCGGGCCAGCGCAGGCCGACGCCCTGTCCGTCCGTCAGTTCGCCGCACACGGCGCCCGTCGCGGGCCCGGCCGGCAGCGGCGGGGCGTCCCGCGCGTCGGCAGTGAGCATCGCGAAGCCGGGGAAGCAGGTGAACCAGTCGCCCGCCGACGCCGCGTCCGGGCGGGGTACCGCGGCCACGTCGAGAACGGCTCCGCAGCCGCTCGCCTCCGCGAGCATGCCGAGGGTGCCGGCGATCCCCGCCATCGACACGTCCTTCGCGGCGGCGGGCCGGGCGGCGGCCACCGCGCCGGTCATGGCCCGCAGTTCGTCCGTACGACGCCGGGTGGACGAGTCCCACTGACGGCCCCGGTAGCCCGCGCGCCAGCTCCCGCCGAGGTCCGCCGTGAGCCGTACGGCGTGTCCGGGACGCCCGCCGCCGCCCGGCACCGGGCGGTCGGTGCGGCCGAGCGCGGTCACCGACAGGGCGGCGGGGACGCCCAGTTGGGTGTGTCCGCCGAGCACCGGGACACCGTAGGCCTGCGACGCCCGGGCCAGTCCGGCGAGGATCCGCGCGGCATGTGCGGCGTCGCGGGCGCCGACGGCGTCGAGCAGACCGAGCGGTGAAGCACCCATCGCCGAAAGGTCGTTGACGTTCACGAGGACCGAGCACCAGCCCGCCCACTCGGGGTCGCGCTCCACCATGGACGGCACGATGGCGTCGCAGGCGGCGATCACGTCCGTGCCGGGGACGGGAGCGCCGTCGTCACCGGCGTAGCCGGCGGGAGCGGGCAGCGCGGTGAGCAGCGGGCCCAACGCGGCCTTCGTGGTGGCCACTTGTGCCGCGATGCGCCCGATCGGCCACCGCATCAGCACATGCGGCGCACCCGCGACGGTCGTCCCGCGCACCGGGCGCCAGCCGAGCCGCCCGAAGAGGACTTCGTTGCGTGCCTGGACGGTCGCGTCGAAGCGCAGCACGCCCTCCGTCTCCGCCCGCGCGCAGGCCGCCCGGACGAGTGCAGCCCCGATGCCGTGCGGGCCGCGGGCGCCCGGTGCGACCACGAGCCGGCCACCGGCCCACCAGCCGATGTCGGGGCCGTCGTTGACGGGACCGAGCCGTACGCCGCCGACGACGGTGCCCGTGTGGTCCTTGGCGACCAGCACGAGGGTGCGGGGATCGGCGTCCCGTTCGTCGAGGTCGTGGCCCGTGAAGAGGCCCTGTTCGTGGACGAAGGCGTCCCGGCGCAGTCGGCGGTAGGCGGCCGGCTCGGCTTTCCCGGCGGCCTGTTCGATGTGGAACGCGGGCCGGCGGGCGAGTGTGCTGCGGTCTCCGAGAAGCGCGAGGATGTCGGCCGGGCCGTCCGTCGTGGGCGGTGCCGTGGAACCGTCGAGGTACACGGTCATCACCCGCCCGCCGTCTTCAGCACGCTGCACGCCCCGCAGGCCGCGCAGCCGGCCCGCTGGTCGGCACCGTTCATCCCGGCCGCGCGCAGCTTCCCTGCGACGCCCTCGGTGACGTACCGCAGCAGCTCCGCGCTCGGGGGTCCGGCCCCGTCGCGGGCGGCGAGCGTGCCGCCCATCGGGCGGAAGGGGACGACGAAGGGGTACACGCCCCGGTCGATCAACTCCCCCGCGCCCGCGATGAGTTCGTCGGGGTCCTCGCCGAGGCCGACGAGCAGGTAGGTGGAGACCCGGTTGGGCCCGAAGACCCGTACCGCCTCGTCCCACGCGGCCTCGTACTCGGTCATCGGGACGGTGGACTTGCCGGGCATCCAGCGCCGCCGTACCTCGTCGTCGAGGGACTCGACATGAAGGCCGATGGCGGTCGCTCCGGCCTCGTGCAGCTCACGGATCCAGGCGAGGTCGCCGGGCGGTTCGCACTGCACCTGGACGGGCAGGCCGGGCACGGCGTCGAGGACGGCGCGCACGGAGCGTACGAGGTTGCGGGCCCCGCGGTCGGGTCCGGTGGTGGTGCCGGTGGTCATGACCATCTGCTTGACGCCGTCCAACCGCACGGCCGCCTCGGCGACTTCGGCGAGCTGGGCGGGCGTCTTGGCGGCCACGGTGGCACCCGAGCGCAGGGACTCCTCGATGGTGCAGAAGCGGCAGCGGTCGGGCTCGGCGTAGCGGATACAGGTCTGGACGACGGTGGTGGCCAGGACGTCGGCCCCGTGCAGTCGGGCGATGTGCTCGTAGGGGACGCCGTCGGCGGTCGTCAGGTCGTAGAACCTCGGCCGGCGTACGGCGGTCAGGGTCAGGCCGGTGTCATCTTCGCCGAGCCAGACCCTGCCGTCCCGTACGGAGTAGGGGCTGGTGGGGTTGGTGGGCAGCGCGGCGTTGGCACCGTCGACAAGGACGTGTCCGTCGTCGCTGGGCCCCGCGCCGTCCGGCCGCCGCACGGGGGCGTCCGACGCCACTCCGTGCAGGGCGAGTTCGGCGCGGGTCATGATCCGCACATCCACCGCCGTCGATCCGGTGCCAACGCTCACGGCAGGCCCCTTACAGCTGGTAGGTGGAGTTGATGATGGCGCCCTTGCGGGCGTAGTGGATCAGCGCGTCCTGGACGTCGAGGGGGTGGGTGGGGATGACGCCCTCGATGAGGTCCTCCTCGCGGGCGCCGTGCAGGGAAAGCCCGAAGCGGCAGCAGAAGACCTTGCCGCCCTCGGCGATGAACGTCTTGAGCTGGTTGTTGATGTTGTGCTCGCCGGGGAACGCGGAGTTGCCGACCGTCGGGAAGCCGCGCGTGGCCAGGCAGTTCAGCGAGCCCGGGCCGTAGAAGTAGATGGCCGTCTCGAAGCCCTTGCGCAGGGCGCGGGTGGCCTGGAGCACGGCGACGAAGGAGACCGAGGACTCGTGGGCGATGCCGTGGACGAGGGTGAAGTAGGTCTCGCCGTCCTCGGCCTTGTAGTCGGGGAAGACCTTGGTGTCGCCGTAGATGCTGGTGCCCTCGGGGAGGGAGGGGTGGGGGATCTCGTTGAGGGACTTCTGCTCGATCTCGCTGAGTTCGATGGTGACGGTGGATTCGGACATGGCTGTCTCCTTGTGCGTACGGGACTTGGGAGGGGGAGGTCGGTCAGTCGTAGAGCGCGGCGAAGGTGTCCCTGAAGACGAGTTCGCCGAGGGCGCCGCCGCCGGTCGCTTCGGCGAGTCGGGCGTACTCTCCGGTGAAGTCGCCCCACGGCTGGTCGCTGGCGAAGAGCACCCGGTCGTGTCCGATGCCGCGGCGCTCGATCTCCTGGGCCAGCCAGCGCGGCGTGAAGCCGATGGCCCAGGAGAGGTCGGTGTAGACGCGCTTGCCGGACTCGATCCAGTCGAAGAAGCGCGACCCGACGAGCTTGATGTGGCCGCTCATCCCGCCGCCGAAGTGCACGAGATGGACGGGGACCCGGTCGGCGTACCAGTCGACGAGGTGGCCGACCTCGTCGATGTCGGAGGCGGCGCCGGGCGAGGTGTGCACGTGCACCACCAGCCCCCGGCGCGCGGCCTCGGCGAAGATGCGGTCGAGCATCGGCCGGCAGGCCGGGTCGGTGGGGCGTCCGCCCAGCAGGAAGCTGAGTTTGAGCGCCTTCACGCCCCGCTCTCCGGCCAGCGCCAGTGCGTGTTCGGTGCGCTCCGCGTCCTCGGGGCGCGGGGACACCCAGAGCCCGGCCCGGATCCGGTCGTCGCGCTGGGCGGCCTCGATCGCCAACTCGTTGAAGGAGAAGGCGATCGCGGGGTCGGGGACGCCGTAGTTCGGGATGACCAGGGCGCGTTCGGTACCCTCCGCGTCCAGGTCGGCGATCAGCTGCTCGACCGTGGCGCGGGCGGTGGTGTCGGGATTGACGGGCGGTCCGCCGTAGAAGGGGTACGCGGGCAGGACGCCGATGTGGCGGTGTGCGTCGTGGACCATTCTCTCGTCCCTCAGCCGATCGGGAGCGCGGCGGCGAGTTCGCTGGGGGCGCCGGTGAGGGTTCCGCAGACGTCGGCCAGGCGGCGGGAGGCTTCGATGTGGTCCGCGAGGAACTCGGCGTCCCGGCCCACCGCTTCGAAGCGTCCGGAGCCCCACGAGTACTGCCAGGGCAGGCCCAGGAAGTACAGGCCGGGCGTGCTGGTGACGCCCCGCCAGTGCATGGGGTAGCCACGGCCGTCGAAGGCGGGTGTCTCGACCCAGCGGTGGTCGCGGGTGAACCCGGTCGACCAGACGACGGAGGTGATGCCGGAGGTCTCCAGGTCCAGTGGGGCCGCCTGCTCGGACGGCTCCCACACCGGTGTGTACCGGGGCTCGTCGGGTGCCTGGACGCCTCGCGCGGCGATATGCGCGTCGATGCTGTCCTTGATGCTCTCGGCGACGGCGTCCGCCCGGTCGAGGTTGGTCTTCAGGTCGTCGGCGAACTCCAGGCGCGTACCGTCGATGCCGGTCAGCCGTCCGTACAGGCGCATCCCGTCGCGGGCGAAGGCGCGCAGGTCGATGTCACGGCCGCCGTCCCGCCCGGTCACATAGTGGTTGACGCGCATCCGGACGGCAGCCGCGTCATCGAACTCGTCGATGCCGCGGGCGTAGTGGCCCATGTCGTCCAGCCAGGCGACACAGTCCCGGCCGCGGTAGAAGCGGGCGACGCGGGGTGCGCTGCCGACGGCCAGATGGACCTGGCGGCCGGCCAGGTGCAGGTCCTCGGCGATCTGGCAGCCGGACTGTCCCGTGCCGACCACCAGGACGCCCCCGTCGGGGAGTTGTCCGGGACTGCGGTAGCGGGAGGAGTGGATCTGCTCGACGCCGGCGGGCAGCCGCTCGGCCATCCGAGGGACGGAGGGGGTGTGGTAGGGGCCGGTGGCCACGACCACCTGGTCGGCCGTGAACTCGCCTTCGCCGGTGGTCAGTTCGAAGACTCCGTCGGCGCTGCGGCGCAGTCCGGTGACGGCGACTCCCTCCACCAGCGGGGGCCGGAAGAAGGCGACGTAGTCCTCCAGGTACCGGACGATCTCGTCGCGGACCATGAAGCCGTCGGGGTCGTCCCCCCGGTAGGGGAAACCGGGCAGTCTGCACTGCCAGTTGGGGGTCACCAGGCAGAACGAGTCCCAGCGCCGCTCCCGCCACTCGTGGCCGACCCGGTTCCGCTCGAGGACGATGTGCTCGATGCCGCGCTCACGCAGGCAGTGACTCACCGACAGGCCTGCCTGACCGCCGCCGACGACCGCGACCGGGTAGTGCGCCCCGGCCGGCCGCCACGCGGTCACCGTGTGCTCCCGTCGGCGTTGCGCAGGGCCTCGACGGTGACCCTCGCCCCGTCGAGGGAGGCGTACACGGCGGCGGTCTTCTCGATCAGGGCGAGTTGGCCGGACGCCCCGGTGCAGGCGAACCCGTACTTCTCGCGTACCCGGTCACTCGCGATACCGAGCGCCGTCCGGCTCCGCGCCACGAAGTCACCGAGTTCGTACACGCCGCCCGGGGTGAGGTAGTCCTCGATCACCGTGGAGGGTGAGTAGCAGCGCTGGGTCTCTCCGTCGGGCCAGCGCACATGGAAATACAGCTCAGGCATGAAGTCCTCCATGCGAGGCGCCGAGGCGTTGACACCTCGCCGCTGCTTGTGAGGTCCACTTCAGCCAGCGGGAATTACCGAACGAGGTCATCCGGACTAAAGCGGGGTTACGGAGTCCTCACACCGAGTGGCGCACCGGCCACACAGAGTTGCCTCTGAGGCAAAACCGGGCGCGCCCTCGCGTCGTACGTCTCGCCCCGGGCGGTTCAGCCCTGGGAACGGTCCACGGCCACCGCCGCGGCCGGCTTCCGGCGGTTCGCGACGAGGCCGCCGGCGGCGCCCAGCGAGACCAGCCCCATGCCGGCGGCGGTCGCGATCCCCTTCACGCCGTCCATGGTCAGGTAGCAGAACGCGGCCACGCCGCCGTTGAACAGGAACAGGAACCACAGCGTGGACGACTTCGACAGAAACGCCTTGATCTTCGGCTTCTTCGCGATGCGCGAGCCGGCCAGCATCGAGACGGCGATACCGGTGTAGGTGGCCACGTTCTTCTGCGTGCCGTCCAGGACGGTGCCGGAGGCGGTACTCGCGACGAGACCGCCCACGAAGAACGACCAGAGCAGCAGGTTGGCGACGAACGACTTCACGGCGGCGAGCAGCGTCTTCACGGGACTTTCCTTAGGGCTGGGGGACGGGCAAGGTCTCTTTCGACCTCTGCCGACCACGATCCCGTCACCCGCTCGCCGTCACGAGGGACCGCCCTCCCGAACCCCTGGTGTAGCCCGCTACACCAGGGGTTCGACGACGCGCGCCAGGTCGCGCAGATGGACCGCGAGCTGAAGCCGCAGCGCGTTGTCGGGCTGCTGCCAGTCGGGGCCGAGCAGACCGCCGATCCACCACGCCGGCCGACGGCGCCCCGCTCCCCGGCGAGCAGATGTCCGGCCTCTTCGGCGTCCCGGGCGGCAAAGACGTCTCCCCGGAGCTGCCGTGGAGGGCGCTCCAGAGGGCACCAGGAGCTACGCCGTGACGCCCTCGCCGTCCGGCCGCCCCGCCGTCTCGCCGTCCGGCCGTCTTGTGGGATGAGAGGCTGATCGCGGCGGGTCCGGCCTCCGGGTTCGCCGCAGGAATTCACCGAAGAACAAGGAGTGTTCGTGCCCGAGTCGCAGCCGGTTCCGCAGGCGGTGCTGAGCCCGCTCACCAACTCCGCCGTCTTCCTGGTCGTGACCGTCGATCCCGGCGGGGAGCAGGTGGTGCGGGAGCTGCTGTCCGACCTCGCCGGTCTGGTGCGGTCCGTCGGTTTCCGGATCCCGGAAGGGGCGCTGACCTGCGTCACCGGCATCGGATCCGACGCCTGGGACCGGCTGTTCACCGGTCCCAGGCCGGCCGAGCTGCATCCCTTCAGGGAAGTGGCCGGCGCCCGGCACACCGCGCCCGCCACCCCGGGCGACCTGCTCTTCCACATCAAGGCCCGGCAGACGGACCTGTGCTTCGAGCTGGCCACGCAGCTGATGGACCGGCTGCGGGGCGCGGTCACCGTCCGCGACGAGGTGTCCGGGTTCAAGTACTTCGACGAACGCGATCTGCTCGGCTTCGTCGACGGCACCGAGAACCCCACCGGCCCCGCCGCGGACACCGCCGTCGTGATCGGCGCCGTCGACCCGGAGCAGGACCCGGACTTCACCGGCGGCAGCTACGTCGTCGTGCAGAAGTACCTGCACGACCTCGAGGGGTGGAACGCCCTGCCGGTCGAGGCGCAGGAACGGGCGGTCGGCCGCCGCAAGCTCTCCGACATCGAGCTGCCCGACGACCTCAAGCCGGCCGACTCGCATGTCGCGCTCACCTCGATCACCGACCCCGACGGCACCGAACGGCAGATCCTGCGCAGCAACATGCCCTTCGGCGCGCCCGGACGCGGCGAGTTCGGCACGTACTTCATCGGCTACGCCAGTAGCCCGACGGTCATCGAGCGCATGCTGGAGAACATGTTCATCGGCGACCCGCCGGGCAGCCACGACCGCCTGCTCGACTTCTCCACGGCGGTCACCGGCACCCTGTTCCACGTACCCACCGCCGACTTCCTGGAAGGCTGAACGTCACCCAGGCGCGGTTCGGCTGCGGTAGGCGTCATTGACCGGGTTCCGTGCGGCTCTTAGCGTGGAATACGTTTACCGAGCCAGCACAGGAGTGCCCTCCCATGTCATCGCCGCTCCCCATCGCTCTCTTCGCCATGAATCCGGTGCATCTGCCCGAGCTGTTTCCGCCCCGGCTGATGACCCGTCTCCAGGAGCTCGTGCGGATCGATCCCGCGCTCGTCGTGCGGGACTTCTCCGATCCCGCGGCGGCCGCGACCCTGGCCCGGGCCGAGGTGCTCGTCACGGGCTGGGGCTGTCCCCCCGTCGACGCGCGGGTGCTGGCGGCGGCACCGCGGCTGCGGACCGTCCTGCACGCGGCGGGCAGCGTACGTCACCTGGTCGGGGAGGCGTTCTGGGACCGCGGCCTCACCCTCTCCAGCGCGGTCGAGGCCAACGCGCTGCCCGTCGCCGAGTACACGCTCGCCGCGATCCTGCTGGCCGGCAAGGACGCCTTCGGCCTGCGCGAACGCTTCCGGTCCGAGCGGGTGCACCCCGGCCCCACGGATTACGCGACCGTCGGCAACCTCGGTCGCCGGGTCGGGATCGTCGGCGCCTCCCGTGTGGGCCGCCGGGTACTGGAACTGCTGCGCCCCTTCGACCTGTCGGTGAGCCTGTACGACCCCTACGTCGACGCCGCCGAGGCGGCCGTGCTCGGCGCCGCCCCGCTGCCGCTGGACGAACTGCTGCGCACCAGCGACATCGTCAGTGTGCACGCCCCGGACACACCGGAGACCCACCACATGCTGAGCCGCGAACGGCTGGCCCTCCTCCCCGACGGAGGAGTGCTGATCAACACCTCGCGGGGCGCGCTCATCGACCACACGGCGCTCACCGAGGAGCTGGTGAGCGGCCGGATCAGCGCCGTACTCGACGTCACCGACCCCGAGCCACTGCCCGCCGACTCCCCGCTCCACCGCCTCCCGAACGTGTTCCTGACCCCGCACATCGCCGGCTCGCTCGGCAACGAACTGGCCCGGCTCGGCGGCACCGTCGTGGCGGAACTGGAGCGCATGGCCGCGGGCCTGCCGCTGGCGCATCCGGTCCACCGGACCACGCTCGCCAACAGTGCCTGAAGCATCGGAAAACGGTTACTACGCTAACTTCGTGATGTGACGGTGAAGGGAACCGGGTCCGGCGCCGGTCGTGAGCCCAGAACCACCAAGCGTCGACGGAGCAGCTCCGCGGCGCGCGAGGGGCCGAGCACGATTCGTGACGTCGCCGTGGCGGCGGGCGTTTCCGTAGCGACCGTTTCCAGGGCACTCGCCGGCAACTACCCCGTCTCCGCGGCCACCCGGGACCGCGTCATGGCCGCGGTGGAGTCGCTGCACTACGTGGTGAACGTCCACGCCAAGGCGCTCTCCGGGCGGGTCGCCGGGCCCGTCGCCCTGGTCCTGCCGGACCTCACCGGGCCCTCGCTCGCCCATGTCGCCGCCGGTGTCGAGCAGGAGGCGGCGCTGCGGGGCAGGCTGAGTCTGGTCTGTGCCACGCACGGGAACCCGGAGCGTGAGGACGAACTCGTCCGGCTGATGCGCGAACAGCACGCGGCGGCGGTGGTCCTCGTCGGCGGGGCGGTGCAGGACGAGCCCTACCTCCGGCGCATGGCCGAGTACGCGCGTGCCCTGGACGCGGCCGGGTCGCGGCTGGTGCTGGTGGGCCGCCCGCCGCTGCCCGGGGACCACCCGGTGACCGTCGTCGACTACGACAACCGCGGCGGCGCATTCCAGGCCGCGGACCATCTCTTCGTCCAGGGGCACCGCCGCGTCCTCTTCCTGGGCGGCGAGCCGCACCTCAGCACCGCGGAACAGCGGCGCGAGGGCCACCTCCGCGCGCTGCGCGCACACGGAGTGCCCTATGCCGAGGAACTGGACGTCCCCGGTGTCTACACCCGCGTCTCCGGCCACCGGCGCACCCGGGACGCGCTCCGGGCGGGCATCGGCTTCACGGCCGTCGTCGCGGGCACCGACACGGTGGCCCTCGGCGCGCTCGCCGCGCTCCGCGACGCGGGACTCGACGTCCCCGGGGACGTCTCGGTGGTGGGCTTCGACGACGTCCCGTTCGCCCCGGACCTCAACCCCCCGCTCACCTCGGTCCGGGTGCCGTACGAGGACCTGGGCCGCACGGCCGTACGGCTGGCCCTGGAACGGGGCGACCGCCTCACCGGCGACGACCACGTGGTCCTGAGCACCCAGCTGGTGATCCGTCAGTCGGTGCGCGGGCGGTGACCCGGTGTACCAGGTCCGCCCAGGTCGCCTGGAGACGGGCCGTGGGCACCTGGCGTTCCCGGCGCAGGTAGTCCGCCGTCTCGAAGCCCACGAAGGCGAGCAGGGCATGGGCGAGCAGGTCGTGGTCCCCGTCGGTCCCCGTCTCTCGCAGGAGGGTCGAGACGTGGCGGTGGAAGGCCCGTCCGGTGTCCGCGCCGTGGCGGCGCTGGTACATCACCTGGCGTCCCAGCGCCGCCCCCAGGTCCGCGTCGGCGCCGGTGCGCGCGATCAGGGCGCTGCCGAACGCCACCAGTCGGTCCCTCGCGGGTGCTCCGGGCCCCAGCGGCGGCGGGCCTGAGGTGTACGCCTCCTGGAAGACGGCCTCGGCCTCGCCGAGGAGGGCGAGCAGGAGGCCGTCACGATCGCCGAACCGGCGGAAGAGGGTGCCCTTGCCCACCCCGGCCGCCTCCGCGACCGCCTGCATCGTCACACTCTCGGCTCCCTGTTCGGCCACCAGGTGCGCGGCGGCCTCCAGAAGCCGGGCGCGGTTGCGGGCGGCATCGGCCCGCTCGGCGGTGCAGCCTTCCGGGATGACGTCGTCGCTGTCGTGCATGGCTCTCCTCGGTGTGCATCCTCGGCGCCGGCCGATGTTAGCGACGCGGACCGGCACCGGGATCCGGCCCCGGTCGCATTCGCCATCGGCAATTGGGCTTAGGACTTGAGACTTATGTTTTCTGTCGAATTCACGGAAACCCGCGGGGTGCGTTGACCGGCGCCGGGAAAATCTCGCGGGAAATGCATAACGATTCCGCAGCACCACACCCGCGGCTGCTTTAGGGTCGGATTCGTGAAGGATCACATTGATGATCCCGCCCCTCGGCTCACCTCCGCGAGCGGCGGCGTCGACCAGGTGCGTGACTATCTACGGCTCATCGGCCGGGTGCGGCTGCTGACCGCCGAGCAGGAGGTGGAGCTCGCGAAGCGGATCGAGGCCGGTCTGTACGCCGAGCGCCGGCTGGTGGAGGAGCCGGACCCGGACCCGGAGTTCGGGCGGGAGCTCCGGGCTCTCGCGGAGGACGGCCACCGGGCGAAATCCCACCTCGTGGAGGCCAACCTCCGGCTGGTGGTCTCCCTGGCCAAGCGGTACACCGGCCGGGGACTGCTCTTCCTGGATCTGGTCCAGGAGGGCAACACGGGCCTGATCCGAGCCGTCGAGAAGTTCGACTACGCGAAGGGGTTCAAGTTCTCGACGTACGCGACGTGGTGGATCCGGCAGGCCATCACCCGGGCCGTGGCCGACCAGAGCCGTACCATCCGGATCCCGGTCCACATGGTGGAGATCGTCAACCGGGTGGCGAGGGCCCGGCGCGAGTTGGTCCAGGACCTCGGCGTCGAACCCGCGCCCGAGCTGCTGGCGGAGAAGGCCGACGTGTCCGTGGAAAGGCTTGCCGAGGTCGAGGGATACACCAGGGAGCCCGTGTCCCTGCACACGGTTCTCGGCGACGACAGCAGCGCCGAGATCGGCGACCTGATCGAGGACACGGACAGTGTCGCCCCCTGGGACGGCGTCATGTACGCCCAGCTGACGCAGACGATCCGGGATGTCCTGGCCGACCTGACCGCGCGCGAGGCCGGGGTCATCGCCCGCCGGTACGGCCTCGCCGGCACCCGGCCGCAGACGCTGGAGGAGATCGGCCGGGTGTACGGGGTGCCCTGCGAGGTGGTCCGCCGGATCGAGTCCAGGACGATGTCCAAGCTGCGTCACCCCTCGCGGCAGCACGCGTTGAGCGACTACTTCGGCGGCGTGTGAGCCGCCCCGCCCGCAACCACCGGCACGGAGGCCCCGTCCGCCACGCCCTCACCGCGGTTGTTAGCCTCGGCGGTGTGAACGGTTCCCCCCTGCCCGGCCGAGACGCGCGATGAGCGGCGTCGATTCCTGCCCGCTCGGTGCCGCGACCAGCCTCGCCGAACTCGCCCGGGATCCGCATCCGCGACTGGCGCTGCTCCGTGCGCGCGAGCCGGTGTCCTGGTTGCCCGAGCTGGGCGGCTGGCTGGTGACCCGTCGTGACCTCGCGCTGAGCGTGATGCGGGACGCCGAGAGCTTCACCGTCGACGACCCCCGGTTCTCCACCGCACAGGTCGTCGGCCCCAGCATGCTGTCCCTCGACGGCGATCAGCACACCCGGCACCGGGAGCCCTTCACCGCCCCCTTCCGCCCCCGGGCGGTGCGTGACGGTTTCGCCGCGTTCATCGAGCGGGAGACCGACCGGCTCATCACCACGCTGGAGCCGGCCGGCGCCGTCGAACTGCGGCGGGCCTTCGCGGGACCGCTCGCGGTCGCCGTCGTGACCGAGGCGCTGGGGCTGGTCGGCGCCACCACGGACACGGTGCTCGACTGGTACGACTCCATCGTGCGGTCGGTGTCGGACATCACCGCGGGGCACGACGCGGGACCCGCGGGCGCCACGGCGTACGCGCAGCTGAGGACCGCCGTCGAAGCCACCGTCGCCGACCGGGACGCCGTCTCCCTCCTCGCCTCGGCAGCCGGGCGGCTGACCGTGCCCGAGGTGGCGTCCAATGCCGCGGTGCTGATGTTCGGAGGCATCGAGACCACCGAGGCGATGATCACCAACGCGCTGCTGCACCTGCTGCGGCACCCCGGCCAACTCGCTCTCGTGCGGGCCGACACCGAGCTGCTGGACGGCGCGATCGAGGAGTCGCTGCGCCTCGAACCCGGCGCGGCGGTCGTGGACCGCTACGCCACCCGTGACCTCGTCCTCGGCCCGGCCACGATCCGCCGCGGCGACCTCGTCACCGTCTCCCTGACGGGGGCCAACCGCGACCCGGCCGTCTTCTCCGACCCCGACCGGTTCGACGTCCGCCGGGAGAACGCGCGTCTCCAACTGGCCTTCGCACACGGCCCGCACCACTGCCTCGCCGCGCACCTCGCCCGCCTGGAGACCCGCATCGCCCTCCAGCGCCTGCTCGAACGCCTCCCCGGCCTGCGCCTCGACCCCGACCACCCCACGACCCCGTACGGCCTGGTCTTCCGCAAGCCCATGACCCTGCACGTGCGCTGGAGCCGGAGGACACCATCCGGCTGACGGCGCTGCTCGGTCAGGTGGCCCAAGCGGTCCGCGACGCGTGACGGAACCGTACGACGGACGCACCCGGTCAGCCGGACGAGTCCGAGCGTGTCCCGCGATCAGCCGGGGTGCCGGGTGGGTGACCAGCGTGTGTCGCGGGGCGGCGGAGACACTCCAGCGAGGGTCTTCGTGCCGGCGAGAACGGCCAGGCCGATGGGGATAGAGAACGTTCCCCCTGTGATTGTTTTCGCGCTTGACGGGGCCGGCAGATTTATGATCGAGCAGCGGGAAAAGGAATTTCCCGAGACCATGAATCTGCCGACGCTGTCACATCAGGATGCCGGTCAGAAGGTGAGTTTCCAGCTGTCGATATAGCCGGTGTCGATCGAGTAGATGTCCTGGACGCGGAGCTTCCATGTGCCGTCGGCCGGTTCGGCGGAGGCGTCGGCGGTGTACGTCGTGTGGACGTCGTCGCCGGAGTCGTCGGAGTCGTCCTTCAGCCGGTACGTCGTGCCGCCGGGGCCGACCAGGTCGATCACCAGGTCGCCGCGGTAGGTGTGGACGATGTCCACCGAGACCTGGAGGGTGGTGGGGGCGTTGCCGGTGCGGCCGGTCACGAGGAGCGGGGACTCGACCGGATCGCCCGCGTCGGGGATCCGCACATCGCCCGGGTTGACGAAGAAGTCGCCGCCGGAGGCGATGACGCTCCAGGCGAAGTCGGCCTCGGCCCCGGCCCCGGCCCCGGCGCTCACCGTCACGGTCGGGGTGAACTCCCCCGTCTCGGCGGGGATGCCGGAGATCACGCCGGTCTCGGGGTCGATGGCCAGCCCGTCAGGCAGACCGGTGGCCTCGTAGGTCAGGCTGTCCGGCCGGGTGGTGTCCGCCGTGATCCTGAGCGTGGCGGGCTGGCCGATCGCGGATTCCTGGCCGGCGGGCGCCGTCATCGCGATGTGGTCGACGAAGCGGGGGCCGACGTTCACCGCCGCCCAGGTGTTGCCGACGGCCTCGTACGCCTCGCTGGACCGGCCGAACAGGTCGGCGGCGGCCTGGAGGGTGGCGACGCGGGCGCCCGCGTAGTCGGTGGTGGACGTCATGTACGTGGTCAGCGCCCGGTACCAGACGTTCGTGGCGTTGTGCAGGCCGAGGCCGGGGACCGGCTCGCCGTCGTGGGTCGGGCTGTCGTAGGCGACGCCGTTGACGGTCTTCTGTCCGCTGCCCTCGGCGAGGAGGTAGAAGAAGTGGTTCGCCACGCCGGAGGAGAAGTGCGGGTCGAGCCCTTCGGTGTCGGTGGACCAGTAGTCCTGCGAGATGCCGTCCTTGGAGGGCTGGTCCATGTAACGCAGCGGGGTGCCGTCGCCGTTGATGTCGATCAGTTCGCCGACCTCGTAGTCGGGCACGTCGTTGGGGTTGTCGGTGAAGAACTCCACGGCGGCGGCCATGATGTCGCTGCTGCCCTCGTTCAGGCCGCCGGACTCGCCGTTGTAGTAGTACAGGTCCGCGGTGGCGCTGGTGACGCCGTGGGTCATCTCATGGGCGGCGACATCGAGCGCGGTCAGCGGGTTCGCGTTGTTCTCGCCGTCGCCGTAGAGCATGCAGAAGCAGTCGTCGTCCCAGTAGGCGTTGACAACGTTGTTCCCGTAGTGGACCCGGGAGGACGCGCCGACGCCGTCGTCGGCTATGCCGTCGCGGCCGAACCGGTCCTGGTAGAAGTCCCAGGTCTGCTGGGCGCCGTACGCGGCGTCCACGGCGGCGGTCTGGCGGTTGGCCGGGTCTCCGTCGCCCCAGATGTCGTCGGCGTCGGTGAAGAGCGTGCCGGTGCCGCCCACGGCGCCGTTGAGGTCGTACGTCCGGTGGCCGCCGCGCTGTGCGTCGGTGAGCTCGTAGACGTCGCCGTCGAGCGTGCTGCCGAGGCTGACCTCTCCGTTGAACCGGCCCTTGCCCACGCCGGCGTGGATGGTCTCGAACTCCCGCAGCTTCTTGCCGCTCTTGGCGTCGGTGACGACGTGCACCTCGCGCGGCGAGCCGTCGTCCTCGACGCCGGTGACCACGGACTCCCAGGCGAGGGCGGGCGCGCCGTCGGCCGCCCAGACGACGAGTCGCGGTGCTCCGTCGGCCCGCAGTTGCCCGGTGCCGTCGGCCTTGGCGGCGGCGAGCGCCGACTTCCTGGCCGTCGACGCGGCGACCGTGGCATCGGTCGTCGGTACGGACACCGGAGCGTCGGTCGCCCTGGAGACGGTCCGGGCGGCCCCGCGCTGATGGACCACCAAGTCACCGCCGAGGACGGGGAGTCCGGCGAAGGTGCGCTCGTAGCGGGTGTGGACGGTGCCGTCGGCGTCCTTGATGACGTCCTTCGGCAGCAACTTCTCCTGGGCGCCCAGCTTCAGGGCACCGGCGGTGGCGGTGGCGGAGTTCGCCGCGGATTTCAGCAGGCCGGCGCGCTGGGCGGGGGTGAGCGGGACGGGGGCCGCGCCCGCTCTGGGCTGCGCGGTGATCCGGGCCTGGTTCGGCTGGGCGGACGCTCCGGCCGTCGGGGCGGTCGCGGCGGCTATGAGGGCGGTCACGACGACCAGCGCGCCTTGCGCGGCGCGCTGGGGGCTACGAGAGGGTCTGGGCCTGCGGGGACGTAAGGATCTCGGCACTCCTGCTCCTCCGGGGAGAACGGGCGATGGGTGTCGTGCCGCGCGGCGTGAAGATCCTCACATCAAAGGTCACCCATGTCATGCCCCAAACAAACAATTGTCCGGAATGAGGTCTTGTCGTTCATGTCCGAACGGGCGTAGGGCGAGGGCGACATGCGCCTTTACACGCAGTCAACATTTGTCTCACAGGTGCCTCCTCAGCCACATCAGCTCCTGGGGATCAGTCGGGCCGTGACCGTCTTGGGGCGCTGGTACTCGTGCAGGGCCAGCGTGCTGAGGTCCGTGCCGTGGCCCGAGGCGCCCCGGCCGCCGTGCGGGAGTTCGGCGGTCTGTACGAGATGGCAGTTGAGCCAGGTCTCCCCCGCGTCGAGGCGGCCGGCCAGCTCCAGCCCGGTGGTCAGGTCGCGGGTCCACACGCTCGCCGCGAGTGCCTGCGGGACTCCGTCGGCCAGTGCCAGGGCCGCGCCCAGGTCGTCGGCCCGCTGAACGGTGAGGAGCGGGCCGAAGACCTCCTCCACCACGGCCGGGTCGTCGTCGGGGAGGTCGGCCAGGATCCGGGCCGGGCGCCAGAAGCCGTTCTCCTCGCCCGGGCGCGGGGCGATGTCGGCCGCGATGCTGCGGCCGGCGGCGGAGGCCTTGACGAGGCCGTCGTAACGGGCCAGCTGGTCCGGGTTGTTGAGCGGGCCGAAGTCCCGTCCCGCGAGGCAGTCCCGGGCCGCCGCGGCCAGTCGCTCCACCGTCTCCTCGTAGTTCTCGCGCAGGGTGATGACCCGGGCGGGGGCGGCGCAGCTCTGTCCGGCGTTGTAGGTGCAGGCACGGGCCAGTTGGGCCCAGGTGTCGTCGGGCGCGTCGGGCAGGACCAACGCGGGGGCGTTGCCGCCGAGTTCGAGGCTGACCCGGCGACCTGCGGCGCGTGCCGCCACATCGGCGCCGGCCGCCGCGCTGCCGGTGAACGCGACCATGTCGACGTCGGCCCCGACCAGTAGCCGGCCGGTCCGCCGGTCGCCCGGTACGGCGGTCAGGACGCCCGGGCCGAGTGCCTCGGCGGCGTGCTCGGCGAGGAGTTCCAGGGTGTCGGGGGTGGTCTCGGCGGGTTTCGCCACGACCGTGTTGCCGGACGCCAGGGCCGGCGCGCACCGCCAGGCGGCCATCATCAGCGGGTAGTTCCAGGGCACGACGACGCCGACGACCCCGAGGGGTTCCCAGCGCACCCAGCTCTCGTGTCCGTCCACCAGGCGTCCGGCGGCCGGGGCCTGCTGGGCGCGGACGGCGGAGGCGTAGAAGCGGAAGAGGTCCGCGACCTGCTCCACCTCGCCGGCCGTCTCACTGTCCGGCTTTCCGGTGCCGGCCGCCTCCCGCTCGACGTAGGCACGGGCGTTGTCCTCGACCAGCGCCGCCAGCCGCTCCAGCCGGCGGGACCGCTCCCTGGGGGTGAGGCCTCGCCAGCCGGGCAGGGCCGCGCGGGCGGCGTCGACGGCGGACCGCACCTCGCTCTCGCGCGCGACGGGGGAAGTGCCCCGGACCCGGCCGGTGCGGGGGTCGATGAGGGTGGTGTTCACGGTGCGGTCGTCTCCTCGGTCCGTTCGCGGAAGTTCACAGGTCGTACGCCCGCAGCCACAGCTCCAGGGTGAGCACCAGCCACAGCTTGCCGCCCTGCCGGGGCAGCAGGGTTCCCTCTCCGCGCAGCCAGGTCCGTACGGTGTCGGGCCGGAACAGCCCCCGCCGTCGGGCGGCCCGGCCGAGCAGCAGATCACCGCCCAGCTCGCGCAGCGGCCCGCTCAGCCACTGCTGCACCGGCACCCGCATCCCGCTCTTCGGCCGGTCGACGACGGTCGCGGGCAGCAGATCCCGTACGGCCTCCTTCAGCACCCACTTCTCGGCCGTGCCCCGGAGTTTGAGCGCGGGCGGGGTGGCGAAGGCGTGGTCGACCACCCGGCGGTCGAAGAGCGGGGCGCGGCCCTGGAGCCCCTGGGAGGCGGTCAGCCGTTCGACCTTGGTGAGGATGTGATGGGCGCCCTTGGTCCGCAGATTGCAGTGGAGCAGTTGGTTGAGGAGGTGGGTCATCCGGTCCGGGCCCGTCAGATAGGGCTCGACGAAGCGTTGCGGGGCCGGCGCGGACGCCAGGGCGGACAACGCGTCGGCGGTCAGCAGGTCCGGGAGGTCGGTCCAGCACTTGCGGTAGGACCGCAGATAGGCGGTGGCCCGGTCCTCGTACCAGGGCTCCCCGGGCGCTCCCGGAGCCCCGGCGTGCATCTCCTGGACCAGCATCGGGAGGTTCTTCGGGCCGCCGAACACCGGGTCTCCGCCCTCCCCGTTGAGGACGGTCCGCAGCCCGTCGCCCGCGACCGCCTCGGCGAGCAGCAGGTTGGGCACCGTCAGCGGGTCGCCCACCGGGCTGTCGAGCAGGGCCGCGGTGTCGGCGAGCCGTGCCGCGACGGCCGTACCGGAGACCGTCAGCACCCGGTGCCGGGTGTGGCAGTGCGCGGCGACGAGGCCCGAGTAGCCGAGTTCGTTGGGGAGTTCGTCGCCGAAGCTGATGGAGTAGGTGTGGACGGGGTGGCTGTGCAGCTTCGCGGCGAGTGCGGTGACGAGCGAGCTGTCGATCCCGCCGGACAACAGGACGCCGACGGCCTCGGCCTCGGGCAGCCGCCGTGCGGTGGCCTCTTCGAGGAGCGCGCGCAGGGTGAGGACATGGTCCTCGGATCCGTCGAGTTGCTCCCGGGGTTCCCAGTGGACCGTCTCGGTCACGGTCCCGTCGGCCGTCAGCCGCAGTACCCGGCCGGGGAGCACCTCGCGTACGCCCTCCAGGAGCGTCTCCTCGCCCGGCAGATAGGCGAAGGTGAGGAAGGAGCGCACGGCGGACAGGTTCATGCGGGTGCCGAGCGCGGGCCAGCGGCGCAGGGCGCGCAGGGAGGTGGAGGCCGCCCAGGCGCCGGCGGCGCGGGCGTAGAACAGGGTGCGGGCGCCGACGTGGTCGCGGATCAGTACGAGATCGGCGCCGTCCAGGACGGCGAGCGCGAACATGCCCTCGGCCAGCGCGACACCCCGTTCACCGAGCCGGGCCCAGCAGCGCAGCAGCAGTTCGCCGTCGCCGCAGCCGGATGGGGCGGGGGCGCCGTCGGCGGTGAGGGCGGCGCGGAGTTCGGCGCGGTTGTGCAGGGTGACCTCGCCGACGGCACGCATCCCGTGCGCGTCGAACGGCCCCTGGGCATGGCCGGGTTCGTCCCGCACGAGGGCAAGGCCCGGTGCGAGAGCCGGGGCGCCCATGGCGGCGAGGTGCGCGTCGGCCGCACCGGGGCGAGCGCCGGGGTGTCCGCTTGCCGACGCGAGACAGACGCAGAAGCGCGCCATCGTGGGTCCTTTCCTGTTGCCGCGTCACCGGAGACTCGTCTGCGCGCGGTCAGCCGAAGTCGTCGTCGCTCCAGCCGCCTCCGTCGTCGCCCCAGTCCCCGCCGTCCCAGTCGGCGCCGCCGTCACCCCCGCCGCCGTCGCCGGCGTCGTAGCCGTACTCGCCCCCTCCGGAGGAGGAGCTCTGCGCCTGCTGGCGCAGTACCTCTTCCTCCTCCGGTGTGAGGGCGAGCGGCGGGAGCTGGGCGGCCGTGACGGCGAGTCCCGCCACACCCAGGCCGACGAGGATCGCACCCATCCGGCCGCCGAACGACGTCCGGTTGATCATGAGGGTGTCGCCGCGCCCCCAGAGGGTCCGGCCGTAGCCGAGGTCCCGCCCGTAGGTCACCGTGCCGTCGGCGAGGGCGCGCTTGACGATCCTGTCGCCGAGGAGTTCGTCGGTGCCCGCGCCGTCCTGGTTGTCGTGCCAGCGCACCACGCCGCCGGGATCGCGCCGCCGCCATTCCTGCCGGCCGTCCTCGTAGGTGCGGTGGACGCTGCCGTCGGCGAGCAGTTCGTCCGTGTAGCCGATTTCGCGTGGGCGGATCATGCGCTGCGGTCCTCGGGTCTGGATGGCTCGGGCATACGGTCCTCGGGTCGGAGTCGGGGTCGGGGTCGGGTCATGCGTCGGGCCAGGTCAGGAACCCGGCGGTACGCAGTTCGCGCAGGTCGCCCCAGACGGAGTGGCGGGGCGGCCGGGGGCCGCGGGTGAGCCGCAGTACGGCGCGCAGGAGCTTGGCGGGCTGCACCGCGGCGACCTCGGCGAACCGGCCCTCGGCCAGCCACTCGGCCTCGGCGGGCCTGAGCCCGGGCGGCAGCGGGCCGAACGGCGGCAGCGGGCCGGGCCTGCGGCCGGACACCAGCCGCAGCGTCCGGGCGTGCCGGGGCACCAGGCCGAGCGAGGCGACCCGGACACCGGGCACCGGCCCGAGCCCCTCGCGCACCCTGGCGGGCAGGGCGATCCCGGCGGGACTCGCGTCGTGCAGGACGTGCACGGTGGCGCCCCCGGCCCGCTCCAGGGCCGCCACCAGCCGGGGGTCCAGCGGCAGATCGTCCTCGGCGCTCAGGACGGGGCAGCCCGCCTCCAGGTGCACATGGTTGGCCAGCAGCATCCGGGCGATGGCACGGTCCTGGCAGATCAGCAGCCGGGGCAGCCCGTAGTCGTGGAGATCGGGCTCCCGGGCCGCCCTGCCGATCGCCGGGACGGCGGTGGCCGGAGCGGGGAGCAGTCCGGCCGGCTCCCTTCCGCGCAGCGCCTCGGTGAACCGGGAGAGCCGCAGCGGCGGAGCGGGACTGTGCGGGATGCGCCGCACCGGCGCGGGCGTCGGCCGCAGGACGCGGCAGGTCTCGTAGTACAGCTGCCGCTCGGTGAAGCGGAGGCTCCCGGGAGCGGCGGCGCGCCGCGCGGCGACGGTGATCGCCCGCTCCAGCAGCAGCCGGCCTGCCGGGCTCATGGACGTCGTCATGTCGGTTCCCGTCCCTCACCGGTGGCCGGGGAGGCCGCGGGCCAGCTCATGAACCCGACGGCGGCGGCCTGTCGCCGTTGTCTGCCGGCAGCGGCGCGGGCCTCCTGTACGGCCCGTTCGACGGCCGGCTCCAGCAGGGCGGGGGGAACCGCGGCGACGGGGCTGGACCAGCCCTGGGTCAGCCATTCGGCCTCCTTGGGGGCGAGTTGCGCCGTCCGCCGCAGCCAGTCCGGCTGTTCCCGCAGCGTGCGCGCGGGCGGGTCCTCGTGGAGGGTCACGGCTCTGCGGTTGCCGAGGACCATACTCACCGGCAGCCCCGCGTCCACGACCGCCCGCCCGGGCCGGCTCGCGCGCACGTCGGCGACCAGCTGAAGGCCGCGTACGCCCGCGTCGTGGAGCACCACCACGGGTGCGGTGCCGGACAGTTCCTCGGTCTCGGCGGCGAGCGTCAGGTTCAGCCGTCGCGGAAATCCGTTGGCGGACAGGAAGACGCGGACCGCCCGGTCCGGGCAGAGCAGTTCGACCGTCTCCGGCTGCCGCCCCGGATCCCCGCCCGCGCGTGGGTCCGGGGACTGCTCGTCGTCGACGATTCCGGGCGGCAGGCTGCCGTACGTCTCCACCCACCGCACACAGAGTTTCGTCCTGAAGTCCCGCAGCGAGGGCACCACATACGCACGGGCTCGGCGGGCGGGCCGGGAGGGCTCCCCCTTCGCCACCAGGTACACGATGGCGGCCACCACGGCGCCCGCGCACCACAGGAGGCCTCCGTGGGGAACTCCCCGCACGGCGAGGCCGAGCCCCACCAGCCCCGCCGCCAGGACCGCCCCCGCCCAGAACCCGGCCCACCCCGGGCGTCCGGTCTCCGGAGCCGCCGGCCACGAAGGGTTGCCGGTCCGGGCCAGGTACCAGAACTGGGTGACGGTGACCTGCCGGCGTCCTCCGTCGGTGATCTTCTCGGCGACGCGCCGGATGCGGGTGTCGTGCATGCCCCGGCCGTCCGCCCTGGGGTCGAGGGCGAAGGGGCGCCCGCAGGCGGCGCACACACTGCCCGTGCGTTCCTTGCGCAACAGCCGGGCCTGGCAGTTGGGGCAGATCATCCGCCCTCCTCGGGCCAGGTCAGAAACCCCACGGAGGCGGCCCGCCGCCGCTCCGGATCGTCGGCCGTGCCCGCCCTTTCGACGGCCCGGGAGACGACGGCCAGCAGCTTGGCGGGCTCCACTCCGACCAGCGGGAACCCCCATCCCTTGCCCAGCCATTTCAGTTGGGCGGGGCTGAACTCCCCGCTGTGTTCGAGCAGTTCCATGGCGCGCGGCCCCGGCGGCTCGCCCCGCACGGGCACGGCGCGCGCGGAGCCGTGCACCGCGCCGAGCGGCAGGCCTATGTCGACCACCGGACGCCCGGGCTGTGCGGTGCGGATGCGGTGGGCGAGCAGCAGGCCGCGGGCATCGGCGTCATGGAGCACCAGTACGGGTCCCAGGCCGGGTGCGGCGGTCACTGCGCGCGGATCGGCGACCAGGGTGAGTCCGTGGTCGGCGGTCAGACCGGCGGCGTGGAGGAAGACGGCGATGGAGGGGTCGGGGCAGACCAGGACAAGCCCGTCGCCCGAGGGTGCGGGCGTCGTCGGGTAGTGGCTGTCGTCGATCACCCCGGGCGGCAGCGAGTGGTAGACGCTCTTCCACTCCTCCAGCGGGCCGGTGCCGAAGTTCTGCCGGGCGAGCCGTGGCCGGCCCCGGCCCACGCCCATCATCTCCGCGATCACGAAGCCGAACGCCGCGAGCAGGAACAGGCCTCCGACGACGACGGCGCCCACGACGTCCGAGCCCAGCCCGAGGAGCCCCACGACGACGCCGGCGACGAGCAGCACGCCGGCGCAGCCCATCTCGACATCGGTGTCCCGCAGCGACTTCCGGGACACGGCGTACCACAACTGTCCGGGTGTGCAGGGGACTTGGCCGTCCCGGGTGAGCTTGAGGGCGATCCGGCGGACCCGGAGGTCGTTGAGTTTGAGCAGGTTGGTCTTGGGGTCCAGGGCGTATCTGCGCCCGCACTTGCCGCAGACGTTGCCCGGCCGTTCTTTGCGCAGCAGGGACTTCTCGCAGTGCGGGCAGATCACCGGCGGCCCTCCAGTCCGTGCGCGAGGCGCCGCAGCCGGGCGGCCAGCCGTTCCCGTACGGTGGTGACGCCCGGCCCCCGTATCCGCTGGACCTGTTCGATGTCACGCAGGGCGGCGGCGAGAGCGAGGTAGTCGGCGCGGGCGAGGGTGGCCGTGCGGGCGCCAGTGTCCAACGGCTCGGCCGCCGCCCTGCGTTCGGCCTCCGGGGCGGTGATCGCGTAGTCCTCGTGGTCGATGCCGTAGCCGGTGTTGGCGGCCAGGATGGTCAGCGGGGTGGTGCCCCGGTTGGCGAAGGAGTGCGGCATCATCTCCGGGATCCGGATCAACTCGCCCGGGACCAGCGGGACTTCGGTGACCCGGCCGCGCTCGCTGTCGTAGAGGCCGCAGGCCGCGTACCCGAGGCTGAGGACGAAGTGCTCCCCGCCGTGGGCGTGCGGGGTGAAGGCGCTGCGCGGGCCGACGATGCCGAGTTTGACGGTGGCGTTGGAGGGGCGCTCGGGGGACGTGGCCGCGTCGCCGACGAGATAGTGGGCGAACTGCCCGTCGTCGATGAACCGCAGCAGGTCCCGCTCGGGTCCCAGGTCCCGGGCGCCGTGACGGTCCGCGACGACGACGGAGCCGTCCGGCCGCAGCCGGTACAGCCGTGCGCCCCGCGGCAGTTCCCCCGGTCCCGATGTGCCTGACACATCGTCATGTGCGCCGCCGAACAAGCGTGCCTCCCCCAAGTGCCGCTCACCTACGCATGCGTATGGTAAACCGCTGGTCCTGAAACACGACGAGGTCGGTCGACACCACCTTCGTGAATTCGGGCGGGAGGTCTGGCACCACACCCGCCCCATCCGGTATGTCATGCCTCTGACATCACCTCGCAGTGCCGGAGTGAAAGGAACCCCCGTGCGTCTGCGCCCTCTGCGCGCCCTGTGCGGCACCGCCGCGCTCGCCCTGACCCTGCCCGTCCTGTCCCCGGGACAGGCCTCGGCAGCGGTGCCCGCGTACCCGGTCTACCTGCAGAACTACACCACCGGCCTGAACGTGGCCGACAGCGGCGGCACGGTCGCCGCGCACAACCCCAAGGGCAACGAGGACCACCAGCAGTGGACCCCGGTCGCCGTCGACGGGGGCTACCGGCTGCAGAACACCGACGAGTCCGGCAGCTGCCTCGGCCGCAGCGGCACCTCCGCGGTGACCGCCGCCTGCGGGGCGGACGGGACCACCTGGACGATCACCGCCGGCGCGGACGGCACCTACACCGTGGGCGCCCCCGGCAGCACCTCGCAGTACCTCACCGGGTCCTCCGCCGATTCCGCTGCCGTACAGCTCGGCCCCGCGGGTGACCTCGCCCGCTGGTATCTCACGCCGGTGTCGTACGCGACCACGCAGATGCCGTCCGCCGACACCCGCACCCTGGACCAGGTCACGTTCCTCACCGCGCACAACGCCTTCGCCAACGGCGCCGACGGCAACTTCGCCTCGTTCCCGGTGAATCTGTTCCCCAACCAGAACTACGGCGTCAGCCGGCAACTCAGCGACGGAGTCCGGGGCTTCATGCTGGACGACTACACCGTCTCCGGACAGGCCGTCCTCTGCCACAACAGCTGCGACGGCGTGAGCAGCCCCGTCCCGCTCGCCACCGACCTGCAACGCATGGTCGACTTCCTCAAGGCCAACCCGGGCCAGTTCGTCACCGTTTTCCTGGAGGACTACGCGTCCTCCGACGTGCTGAAGTCCTCGCTGGCCTCCGTGAGCGGGCTCTCCGACGTGCTGTACCGGCCCGACCAGGAGGGGGTGGCGACCAGGGGCTGGCCGACCGTGGCGGACCTCGCGGCACGCGGCAGGCAACTGCTGATCTTCAGCGACCGGACCCGGGCGAGCGACACCGCGAACGGCTGGACCACCCGTGACACCTTCGGCGTGATGTACCAGCGCGAGTGGACCGTCGAGAACTACTGGTCCATGGGCGGCGGGCTCGGTGACTCCGACTGGTCCTGCTACAGCCGCTGGGGCACCGGCCGGCCGCTCACCGTGGACTCGGCCGCGTTCCAGCCGCTGTTCGTGATGAACCACTTCCGGGACTACACGATCAGCGGCACCGCCGGGACGGACAACGCCAAACTCCTCAACCGCGCGCAGAACTTCTGCACACCCGCCGCGCGCAAGAAGCCCAACTACCTGGCGGTGGACCGCTACGACCTCGGCTCCCCGACACCGCTGAGCACGGTCGGCACGCTCAACACGTACGTCCTCACCGCCGGACAGTGACCGACAGCCGCCCGGACGCTCCCGTCCCGTCCCCCGCGCGGCGGCGCCGCGCGGGGGATGTCGTCAGCCTTGGCGGGCCTTGAAGCGCGGGTCCTTCTTGTTGATGACGAAGACCACGCCCCGTCGGCGGACCACCTGGGCCCCCGGCTTGGACTTCAGCGCGCGCAGCGACTTGCGTACCTTCATGGCGGTGCTCCTTGTGGTGCGGATTGCGGGGACCGGGGCCGGGACCGTGGTCAGTGCCGGGCCGCGGCCGGGCGGCCGTAGCGGCGCTCGAAGCGCTCCACACGGCCGGCGGTGTCCAGGACGCGCGAGGCGCCGGTGTAGAACGGGTGGCTCGCCGAGGAGACCTCGACATCGATCAGCGGGTAGGTCGTGCCGTCCTCCCAGGTGATCGTCCGGGCCGAGGCCGCCGTCGAGAGGGTCAGGAACGTGACGTCCGCGGCGCGGTCACGGAAGACGACCGGGCGGGAGACGGGATGGATGCCGGACCTCATGGCGTTTCCTTCCTTGTGGTCGGCCGACGCGGTTCTCGCACCGGTATTGATCGGTGCATGTCAGCTTCTGTGTGAGGGAACAACGCCCCCGGCGCTCGCATTCCCGAAGCCTCGGTCACCCGAGCCGGCAGGAGCCGATCAGTCGGCGGGACCGGACGGACCGGGATGGTCCCCGTCCGTTCGGTGGCCGGCTTCGATGCTGCCCCTGATGCCGAGTTTCCTGCGCGCCCGCTGGTAGAACGTGGTGCCGCCGAGACGCACGACCTGCGCCGCCGCGGGCGCGGCCGTCACGGTGATCCGGTCGTCCGCCGTGAGGTAGCCGAGCACTTCGCCGTCGACCTCGACGGCCAGGCGCCCTGTCGTGGGCAGCAGTTCGAGCGTGACGTCCTCGTCCGCCGGCAGGACGAGCGCCCGGTCGAAGGAGGAGTGGGCGCTGGCCGGGACGACCAGGATGGCTTCGACCCGGGGCGACATGATCGGACCGCCCGCGGCGAAGCTGTACGCCGTGGACCCGGTGGACGTGGCGACGACGACGGCGTCGGCCGAGTAGCGGATGAACTCGCTGCCCTGGAGCCGGATCCCGATGGCGGCCATGCCGCTGCCGGGCACCCGGACGAGGGCGATGTCGTTGAACGCCCGGACCTCGCGCCCGTCCGGGAGGCGGGTCCGCACCGCCATCCGGGGCTCGGTCGTGTACCGGCCCCCGTCGATGCTGTCGAGCGCCTGCGGCAGGTCGGCGACGTCGATCTCGGCGAGGAAGCCCAGACGGCCCAGGTTCACCCCGAGTACGGGGGTGGCGGTGCCGGCGAGCAGCCGCATCGAGCGGAGCATCGTGCCGTCGCCGCCGAGGCTGACGACCAGGCCGGCACGGGCGACGAGAGCCGCGGCCGGAACCGCCACGGCGCTGCAGTCGATACGGCCCACCTCGTCCGGCAGGCCCAGCACCTCGGTCCGGTTCGTTCGGGCCCACTCGACGATCGTCTCGATGACCGGCCCCGGCTCGCGCCCGGGATGCAGGATCAGACCGATCGATCCGATCAGCCCCATGAGAGTTTCCTTCCGTCGGCAGGCCGTGCCCGCATGCGGGTGCCCGAATGCGGGTGTCCGGTCCGTCGTCCGGTAAATCGTCGCCCGGACGCCCTTCGTTTCGCGGTGACGACTACCAGGTGGTGAAGGCCAGCGTCAGGGGCTCCGGGTTCCCGGCCGCGAGGAGGCTGCCCTGATGGAGGAAGAGCCGGCCGTTGTCGTAGAGCACGGGATCCCTGGCGTCGGCCCTGATCATGGAGTGCAGGGTGCTGTTGAGCGAGAGGTCGTTGCGCGTCTCCAGGAGCGTCGTGCTGCTGCCGGTGGCGGGGTCCAGGCGCAGGACGCGGGCCGGGGTGGTGGGCTCGGCCTCCTGGACGGCGACGAGGGCGGTGCCGTCGGCACGCACCGGGACCAGGGTCGACTCGTCCGGTGCCGGGAAGTCGCGGCGTGCCTTGCCGGTGGTCAGGTCGAAGGCCGTGATCCGGTTGCCCGTGGCGAAGCTGTGGGGGTCGCTGCCGAGGTAGGCGGTGTTCCCGGCGACGACGGTCGCGTGGCAGCCGCCGGTCTCGGCGCAGCCTGCGACGTAGTCGTCCCCGAGGTCGATGGTGGACCGGACCCGGCCGTCGTCGGAGACCGTCACGAGCTGGTCGGCGTCGAGGCCGTCCTCGTTCCGGAGCAGGCCGAGCACGAGCGGCTCGCGGGACACCAGCCAGGCGCCCCTGGCCTTCGGCACCTCGTACTTCCAGGTCGCCCTGCCGGTCCGCGGATCACGCTGTGCGAAGCGGAAGCGCGGGCCGGCGGAGGACTCGCAGAAGGAGAGGGTGAGAAGCTGCTCGCCGCCGAGATGTTCCTCCTGGGTGCAGCCGGCGGCCGGCGCGTTCCAGACGGGGGTGCCGGTGGACGTGCTGCGGGCGGCGGACCCACCGGGCCAGCCGGCTGCCGCGACGGTGTCGCTGATCGCGACGTTCAGTCCGAGCCCGAGACCCACGCTGTCGTCGGTGAGGGGCTTCTCCCACACCTTGGCGCCCTTGTTCACGTCGACCACGGCGAACCGTGTGCAGTGGCTGTGCCGGCTGTCCTTCGTCGCATGGAACACGACGGCGACGAGGCCGGTGGAGGTGGCGTCGCGGGAGACCCCGCACAACTGGCCGGAGAGCCTGACCGTCCAGGCGAGCCTGCCGGTGGTGAGGTCGTAGCCGGTGACGGCGTCCTTGGCGCCGGAGGCGTAGTGGCGCGGGGTGAGCCAAGTGCCGTACGTCTGGACGAAGTCCGTGTCGCCCTCGGCCTCGGGCGGGTCGACGCGGAGGAGCTCCCGGGCGTCGGTGCCGGTGGGCGTGGGCGCGGGGGAAGCGGAGGCCGTGGCGCCGGTGGTCCTGCCGTCGGAGCGGGCGGAGCCGTCGCCGCCCCGGAGCAGGAGGACGGTGCCGGTGACGAGGACGGCGAGGGCGGCTGCCACGGCGCCGAGTACCAGGGGGGTGCGCCGGTGGGGCGGTGGGGCGAACGAAGGCTGGGCGTAGGGGTTTTGAGGGTGCGGTGCGGCGGCCTGGTACGGGTGGTGGGGCTGAGGTGCTCGCTGCGGCGGCGGGGGCTGCTGTGCGGGCCGGCCGGGTAACGGAGGCGGCACGGGCGGCTGGGACATGGGGTGACGTTCTCCTTCGCGCGGGACGCGGGTGCGGCGCCCGTCGCGCGGATCGGCTTGCGTGACCGACTCATGTTCGCAGCCGTGATCATCGACAGGACGCGCCTCTTCGGCCCCGTCGCCCCGCGTCGGACCTGCCCGAGCCCCGGCACCCGTCCCTCACACCCGCCCCGCGCGGGCCCGGCGACAGCACCCGAAAGAGTGCACCCGCGCCGGAGCATCGCGGGCAGGACGGCTCCGGCGCGGGTACGTATTTCAAGTCACCAGAGTCACTCAGCCGGCTCAGGCGACTCAGGCGAACTGGTGCTTGAGGAAGGACCCCGACCACGCCATCAGGTCGGAGGGGACGTAGTAGCCCTTCTCGTCGTTGATGGCGTCCCAGTTGCGGGCGACGTCCTCGATCGAGGCGGGCCCGTCCTCGTGGGCGTATCCCTCGGTGGAGGCGATGAACAGCCGCGCGAACCGGCCCGCGCCCGCGGTGTAGATCTCCCCGCTGACCGGACAGTTCTCGTGCGCGAGGTACGCCACCATGGGCGCGACCGCGTCCGACGGCATGTACGGCTGACCGGGTGCCGGCGGGGCGTCCTCGGGCGGTTCTCCCCCGCCCATCCGGGTCATCGCCGCCGGCGCGATCAGGTTGACCTTGATGTTGTGCGGCTCGCCCGCCAGTTTCGCGCTGCGGGCCAGCCCGATCGTGCCGCCCTTCGCCGCCGCGTACGACAGGTTGTTCGGGAGTCCGAAGACACCGCTCGACGTCGTCAGCACGACCCGGCCGTAGTTCTGCTCGACGAAGTGCGGCCATGCGGCCCGCAGGGTGTTGAAGGAACCGAGCAGGTGGACGGCGAGATGCCGTTCGAGGTTGTCGAGGTCGACCTCGGGCAGGCCCGCCCACCGGATGATCCCGGCGTTGTTGACGAGGACGTCGATCCGGCCGAAGTGCTCGATCGCGGAGCCGACGATCGCCTGCCCGCCCGCCTCCGTGGACACGTCGTGGGTGTCGGCGACGGCCTCGCCGCCGGCGGCCCTGATCTCGTCCACGACCTTCTGCGCGGGGCCCGCGTCGGCGCCCTCGCCCTCCATCGATCCGCCGAGGTCGTTGACGACGACCTTCGCGCCCCGCTCCGCCAGCAGACGGGCATGAGCCCGGCCGATGCCGCGGCCCGCGCCGGTGACGACCGCCACGCGTCCCGCGAAGCTGAACTCGCTCATGAGTGACTCCGTACGTTGTCGGGCGGTGTCCGGCGGCTCCGGGCGCCCTGGGCTGATCGGGGTGCCGCACGGCTACCAGGTGACGGGCAGCTCGCTGACACCGAAGGCCAGCGCGTCGGCCGGACGGAACCTGAGCTCGTCGCGGTCGACCGCGAGGCGCAGGGTCGGCACACGCCGGTAGAGCGTGCCGAAGACGACCTGGAGCTCGATGCGGGCGAGCTGCTGGCCGAGGCACTGGTGGATGCCCCAGCCGAAGGCGTGGTGGTGGGTCGCCTTGCGGGTGAGGTCGAGCCGCTCCGGGTCGGGGAACGCCTCCGGGTCCCAGTTGCCCGCGGGCAGCGGGACGATGACGCCGTCCCCGGCCTTGATGTCCACGCCCTCGAACTCGAAGTCCTCACTGGCGATGCGCCGCTGCCCGAACGTCGCGACGCTCAGATAGCGGAGGATCTCGTCGACCGCGTTCGTGACGATCTTCGGGTCGTCCGTCTCCCGCAGCAGCCGCAGCTGCTCGGGGTTGTCCATCAGCAGGCCGGTGCCCAGCGTGATCATGGTGGCGCTGGTCTCGTGCCCGGCGATCAGCAGGATCATGGCCAGCAGAGTGGCCTCGGGAAGGGTGAGGTCGCCGGCCTCGACCCGCGCCGCGAAGTCCGAGAGCACGTCCTCGGCAGGCGTCTCCATCTTGACCTGGATCAGCTGGGCCAGATAGCCGCCCAGCGCCTCGCCCGCCGCGCGGTCGTCCTCGCCCGTCTTGTCACTCCTGGTCGCCAGGGAGGCGTGCTTCTGGAAGAACTCGTGGTCGTCGTACGGCACCCCGAGCAGCGCGCAGATCATCAGCGAGGGCAGCGGCAGGGACAGCGCGGTCACCAGGTCGACGGGTTTCGGGCCCGCCAGCATCTTGTCGATGAGCTCGTCGGTGAACCGCTGGATCTCCGGGCGCAGCGCCTCCATCCGGGGGCGCGTGAACGGGCGGGTCATCATCCGGCGGATCCGGGTGTGGTCGGCGCCGTCGGCGTTGAAGATCGTGAGCGGGTGGTGGGGGGCGTTCTCGGCCATGGCCGCGTTCGGGTACGGGAACCCGGCCCGCTTGTCGTCCGAGCTCACCCGGGGATCGGACAGGATCGCGCGCTGCGCGGCGTGGCCCGTGACGAGCCACGGCGTGCTGCCGTCCCAGATCCGGCTCCGGGAGACGGGCGCCTTGTCGTTGAGGGCGCGCAGTCCGGGCGGCGGAGCGAAGGGGCACTTGGGGTCCCTGTCGTCCTGGTAGTAGTAGACCGGCTCGTCGGAGGCGAGCTGGAGATCGGCCTCGGCCATGGTCATTCCTCCAGATACGTGGGGTTAGGGAGCGGTATGGGGCGAAGGGAGACGCGGGGACTATTCCTCGATGCGGATGGCCAGCGCGGGGCACACGGCTGCCGCGTTGCGGACCTCGTCGGCCTTCTCCGCCGGCGGGTTCTCGTCGAGCAGGACGACGATGCCGTCCTCGTCGCGCTGGTCGAACACGTCCATGGCGGCGGCCACGCACTGTCCGGCGGCGACGCACTTCTCCTCGTCGACGACGACCTTCATGGCTTTGTCTCCTGATCGTTCAGTGGGTGGGGGCCGACGCGAGCGGGGCTGCCGCCCCCGCGCGGGCGACGACGGGGCCCGGGAGGTCGTCGACGACCTCCTGGCGGCGCAGGCGGGTCTGCTTCGGCATGTTCCAGCCGAGCACCCCGGTGACCCGGCCCTCGCTCCGGTACCGGACCACGAAGCGGCGGGCCGCCAGGTCGCCCTCGACGACCTCCGTCTCGGCGTCGACGGGCAGGAAGCCGTGGACCTGGAGCTTGGCGTCGTACTGGTCGGTCCAGAAGTACGGCACCGGCGCGTACGGCCGGTCCTCCCCGAGGATCACCCCGGCGACGGCCATGGCCTGTTCCGTGGCGTTCGTACGGTTCTCCAGGCGGACCGGGCGGCCGAGGTGCTCGTGGTGGAAGCGGGCCACGTCACCGACGGCGTAGATGCCCTCCGCCGCCCGGCACCGGCTGTCGCACACGACGCCGTTGTCCAGCTCGAGGCCGCTGTCCGCCAGCCAGTCCGTCGCCGGGGAGGCGCCGATCGCGACGACCACCACGTCGGCCGGCAGCACCTCGCCCGTGCCGAGGGCCACACCGGTGACCCGGCCTCCCTCGCCGGTGATGCCCACGACGCCGGTGCCCAGGCGGAGCCGCACCCCCCGTTCGGTGTGCAGCTCCGCCAGCGCCCCCGCCACCAGAGGGCCCACCTGGAGGGCCATCGGGGCGGCGAGCGGTCCGGTGAGGGTGACGTCGAGCCCGAGGGTGCGGGCGGTGGCCGCGATCTCGGAGCCGAGGACGCCTTCGCCGACGACCACAAGGCGTGCGGCGGCCGAGAGGTCCTCGCGCAGGGCCAGCGAGTCGTCGAGGGTGCGCAGCACGTGCACGCCGGCCAGGGGCTCCTGCCCCGGGAACGTCCGTGCCCGCACGCCGGTGGCGATCACGATCGCGTCGGCCCGCAGCTCGCATCCGGTCCTCGTCCGCACGGTACGCGTCGGCACATGCAGCGCCGTCGCCGCGTCGCCGAGGTGGAACTCGGCGTTCAGGTCCGCCAGGAACTCACGGGGCCGCAGTTCCGCCCGGACCGGTTCCCAGGCGCCGGAGAGGACCTGCTTGGACAGCGGTGGCCGGTCGTAGGGCGGGTTGGGCTCGTCGCCGAGGACCGTGACCGCTCCGGTGTACCCCTTGCGCCGCAGCGCCTCCACCGTGGCCAGCCCGGCCGCGGCGGCACCCACCACCAGGACGTCGGCCGGGGCCGCCCCGCGGTCCCCGTTGTCGTTCTCGATCGTCATGCGCGCTCCATTGCGGCGTGCCCGGTGGTCCGGACCCTGCGGGAAATATAGACCTAACGGTCGGTACAATCAACAGACCAGCGGGATCTCACAGCAGGTAGCGCCCGCCGTTGGCGCTGAGCGTCTGGCCGGTGACGTAGCTCGCCTCCTCGGAGGCCAGGTAGGCCACGGCGTGGGCGACGTCCTCAGGGGTGCCGGCGCGCTTCATCGGCATCGAGGCGGCGACCGCGTCCACGTCGACGGGACCCTGGCGGACCAGCGGGGTGTCGATGAAGCCGGGCGGGACGTGGTTGACCGTGATCCCCTTGTCGATGTACTCGATCGCCAGCGCCCGGGTCAGGCCGATGACACCGCCCTTGGAGGCCACGTAGTGGGCCATGGCGGGCGCGCCGGTCTGCGCGGACGAGGAGGAGATGTTGACGATCCGCCCCCATCCCGCGGCGAGCATGTCGGGCACGATCTCCTTGGTGACCAGGAAGGGACCCTTCAGGTTGATCCCGATCATGCGGTCCCACGCGTCCTCGGTGATGTCCGTGAACGGCTGGTAGGCCGTCGTCCCGGCGTTGTTGACGAGGATGGTGACGGGTCCGAGCTCCGCGCGGGTGCGGGCGGCGGCCTCGGCCACCGCGGCGGCGTCGGAGGCGTCCCCGCCCACGGCGATCGCCTTGCCGCCCGCCTCGTGGATCGCGGCGGCGGTCTTCTCCGCGCCCTCGACGTTCAGATCCCATACGGCGACGGCGGCGCCCTTGGCCGCCAGTACGGTCGCGATCCCCTGACCGATGCCCCGGGCGCCGCCCGTGACGACGGCGACCTTTCCTTGCAGTGACATGTGCGCGCTCCTTTGTACTGTGCGGCTCCGGCGGCCGGACCCGGTCGACCCCGTTGTGTGTGCCCCGTTGTGCGTGCCCCGTTGTGCCGTGCCCCGATCCGCCGGGCCGGTCAGCCCTTCAGCGCCTCGCGGGCGGCGGTTCGGGCCGCCGTGGCGCGGGGGTAGCCGGCGTATCCGGCGGAGTGGTAGATGACCTCGGCGATCTCGTCCTCGGTCAGCCCGTTGGTCAGCGCGATGCGGACGTGGGTCTTCAGCTCCGACTCGGCGCCGAGCGCGATCAGGATGCCCAGCGTGACCAGGCTGCGGTCCCGGAACCCGAGCCCCTTGCGGGCCCACAGGGAGCCGAAGACGGTCGTCAGGCCGATCTCGACGAGTTCCTCACCCAGTTGTCCGTCCCGCAGGTCGATGTCACCCTCGGGAAACACCCCGGGCAGCACCGCGCGCAGGGCTTCGAGACCCGCGGCCCGCAGATCCGAGCCGGCTGCGGGCCCCTCGGGCTCCTCGGCGGTCTTCGCGTTCATATGCGGCTCCTGCTTGCACGAGAAGGCGGCCATCGCCTTGACGGGAAAGTTAGATCAAACGGTCGGTACAATCAATGGCTGAAGCGGGTCGACACACAAAACGTTCGCCACCACGCCCATTGCCCGCACCGACCCCCTCATCTACGCTCGGTCTGAATATTCGATCGACCGGTCGAACTATGAATCACCGCAGGAGCACCACCGCCCCTGTCACCTTGGAGGGCAGATGAGCGAATCGACGAAGGTGTCGAGCGCCTGGACCGACGTCCTGGTCATCGGAGCCGGCGTCACCGGCATCTACCAGCTGTACCTGGCCCGCGAGGCCGGGTTCTCGGCGCGGCTGATCGAGGCGGGCACCGGTGTGGGCGGTACCTGGTACTGGAACCGCTACCCCGAGGCGCGCTTCGACTCCGAGAGCTACACCTACGGCTACCTGTTCTCGAAGGAGCTGTGGGAGGAGTGGGAGTGGTCGGAGAAGTTCGCGGGCCAGCCCGAGATCGAGCGCTACTTCAACCACGTCGTCGACCGGTTCGACCTGCGGCGCGACATCCGGCTCGGCGTCAAGGTGACCGAGGCCGTCTATGACGAGCCGTCCGGGACCTGGACCGTACGGGGCAGCGACGGCACGGAGTTCCGGGCCCGCTACGTCGTCGCGGCGACCGGTAATCTCTCGGTGCCGTTCATCCCCGCCATCCCGGGACGCGAGGACTTCCGCGGCGAGCAGCACCACACCAGCCGCTGGCCGAAGACCCCCGTCGACTTCAGCGGCAAGCGGGTGGCCCAGATCGGCACCGGATCCAGCGGTGTGCAGATCGTCCCCGCGATCGCGGACGACGTGGCCCGGCTCACGGTCTACCAGAAGCAGGCCGACTGGCTCACCCCGCTCAACAACGGGCCGATCACGCCACAGGAGCAGGCCGAGCTCAAGGCGAACTACGAGTCCATCCGCGACACGCTGAACACCTCGCCGAGCGGCTTCCTCCACCAGATCACCATGCGTTCCGGCCTCGACGACACCCCGGAGCAGCGCCAGGAGTTCTACGAGACGCGGTGGAACGGCCCCGGCTTCACCAAGCTGTCCGAGCACTACTGGGACATGCTGACGAACGAGACCGTGAACACGGAGTGGTGCGCGTTCATGGCCGACAAGATCCGCGGCATCGTCAAGGACCCGGAGACGGCGGAGAAGCTGATCCCCAAGGGTCACGGCTACGGCGGTCGGCGGCCTCCCTTCGGAACCGGCTACTACGAGGCGTACAACAAGCCGAACGTCTCCCTCGTCGACATCAACGAGACGCCGATCACCCGCATCACCGAGGACGGCATCGAAACCACCGAGGGTGTCGAGGAGTTCGACATCATCATCTGGGCCACCGGCTACGACTTCGGCACCGGCGCCCTCAACCGGCTCGGTGTGCGCGGCCGTCAGGGCCTCCCGCTGAAGGAGTACTGGGCGGAGGGTCCGCGCACCTACCTCGGGATCGCGGCGGCCGGCTTCCCGAACTTCTTCTTCCCCGGCGGACCGCACGGTGCGACAGGCAACAACCCGCGGTACGCCGGCGACCAGGTGGAGCTCGTCACCGACGCGCTCGTCCACGCGCGCGACCACGGCCACGACGTCGTCGAGGCGGCCGCCGGCGCCGAGGAGGAGTGGACGGAACAGATGAACAGCAGCACGCAGTCCTCCTTCCTGGAGAGCAGCTACTTCTACGGGGCCAACATCCCCGGCAAGCCGGTCAAGCAACTGCTGAACCCGACGGGTCGGTGGGCGCTCCTGGAGACCGTCGCCGCCGTCAGGCAGAACGAGTACGCGACGTTCACCTTCTCCAAGGCCATGGAGAAGGACGACGCGTGAACACCGCGGCGGGGCCGGTCGGGGATGGTGAACCATCTCCGACCGGCCCCGCCGTCTCGCACTCGGCGCTACTGCAGGAAGGTCGTCACCCTCCGCTGGAACCGCCAGACACCGTCACGACGGGTGAGCGTGTCGTCGTAGCGGCCGACCAGCAGCACCGCCCAGCCCGCCTCGCCGCGCTGGAAGAACGCCAGGTTGCTCACCGCGGTCGCCTCGTCCTCCGTCCACGACGTGACGACGGTGTTGGCCGTCAGGTGGAGTTGGGGCTGGGCCGGGGCGAAGGCCGCGTACCCCTTGCGTATGGCCTCCTGGCCCTCGAAGGTGCCGATGCCGGCGATCTCGGCGACTCCGTCGGGCCAGAACATCTCGGCCAGGTCGTCCATGCGTCCGGTGTCCAGAGCCTGTGCGTAGGCGGCGATGGCGGCTTGGACGTTCGCCGCGACCGAGGCCTCGGTCGATGTGCTCATCTCGCTCCCAAGGGTGAGTGGGTGGGACTACTGGAAGGTGGTGCTCCTGCGGTGCAGCCGCCACCCGCCCTCATGACGGCGCAGCGTGTCCTCGTAGTGCCCGACGAGGTGCACCGCCCAGCCGGACTCGCCGCGCTGGAGGAAGGCCACGTCACTGGTCGCGGTGGCCTCGCCCTCGGCCCCGGGGGTGACGACGGTGTTGGTCACCAGGTGCAGCTGCGGCTGCGTCGGCGCCCACGACTTGAAGGCCTCGCGCAGTGCGTCGTGCCCCTCGATGGGGTCCATCCCCGGCAGTTCGAGCACCGCGTCGGGGGTGTACAGCGCGACGACGTCGTCCGTGCGGCCGGCGTCCTGGGCCTGGGTGTGCGCCCCTATCACGGATCGCACGCCCGCCGCGACCCACGCCGCTGTGGAATCACTCATTGCTTCCTCCAGATTGTTTCGACCACGCAGTCTATTGCCCTCGGTGAGATTAAGGGAGAGGCTGTTCATCACAGCGTCAAAGATTTGTTGACCGAGCGGTCCAATCTCAATAGCATACTGGGCGGCTGTCAACGGGGACCGTCGCACGAGGAGGAACACCGTGACCAAGCGTTGGAAGCAGCGTCCGCCCGGCTCGACCTGGGGCGAGTTCGGCGAGGACGACGAGCTGGGGCGTATCAACCTGCTGACGCCGGAGAAGGTCCTGCAGGGCGTGCGGGAGGTGGAGCACGGGATCACGTTCGGCCTGAGCCTGCCGCTCGACTATCCGGGCGGTACGGCCCTGAACCAGCGGCGGTACCCGCCGATCCTGCGGCCCACCGAGGACCTCCAGCACAAGCAGGACGTCTTCTACAACATCAAGGCGAGCGAGCACTTCTCGCCCGACCTCATCGATGTGTGGTCGGACGACGTGGTCACCCTCTGGCTCCAGTACTCGACGCAGTGGGACTCCCTCGCCCACCAGGGCGCCGAGTTCGACGCCGACGGCGACGGGGTCGCCGAGCCCGTCTACTACAACGGCTTCCGGGCGGACACCGACATCGTCGGACCGCAGGAGGACGCAAAGGGCGACGGCAGCGGGAGCGTCGGCTTCGCACGTCACCTGGGCCTGGAGCACATGGCGCAGCACGGCGTGCAGGGCCGTGGCGTGCTCATCGACATCGCCCACCACCTGGGCACCGGCTACCAGCCGGTCAACTTCGAGCAGCTCCAGGAGATCATGACGGCGGACAACGTCGTGGTCGAGCCCGGTGACATCCTCCTGCTGCACACGGGCTTCGCCACCCAGGTCCTCGCCTGGGAGAAGAACCCCGACCCGGTGGCGATCCACCAGACCGCGGCCTACCTGGACGCGGACGACCCGGCGCTGCTCGACTGGATCGCCGAGTCGCAGATCTCGGCCATCGCGTCGGACAACTACGCGATCGAGGGCGTGGGCGTCACCCAGGCCCAGGGCCCGCACACCCTGCTGCCGCTGCACCACCTGTGCCTGTTCAAGCTGGGCGTCCCGATGGGCGAGCTGTGGTACCTGCACGACCTGGCGGCCTGGCTGCGCGAGCACAACCGCAGCCGCTTCCTGCTCACCGCTCCCCCGCTGAACCTGCCGGGGACGCAGGGCAGCCCGCTGACACCGGTCGCGACCGTCTGACGGCCTGAACCACGAGGGGCCCCCGGGATCCGGTCCCGGGGGCCCCTCCTCTCTTGCGTGTCACACGGCGGCGATCCGCCGGACCGTGTCCGCGATGGTGTCCCGGGAGGGCAGCCACAGCCGTTCCAGGGACGGTGCGTAGGGGGCCGGCACCGGCGGCGGGGCCACCCGGGTCACGGGGGCGTCGAGGTGCCAGAAGCCCTCGTCGACCGCGAGCGCGGACAGTTCGGCGCCGACGCCGAAGTCCCGTACCGCCTCGTGCGCGATGACCAGGCGGTTGGTCTTGGCGAGGGAGGCGAGGACGGTCTCCCGGTCCAGCGGGGCGATGGTCCGCAGGTCGACGACCTCGACGCTCACCCCCTCGGCCGCGAGCACTTCCGCGGCGGCCAGGCAGTCCTGGACCATCCGCGACCAGGAGACGAGGGTGACGTCCGTGCCCTCGCGGACGACCTTCGCCCTGCCCAGCGGCAGCAGGTGGTCCTCGGGCGGGCGCGGCCCCTTGAAGCCGTACTGGAGGCGGTTCTCCACGAAGACCACCGGGTTGGGGTCCTGGATCGCGGCGCGCAGCAGGCCGTAGGTGTCGGCCGGGTTGGAGGGCATCACCACGGTCAGGCCGGGGATGTGCGCCAGCAGGGCCTCCAGGCTCTGCGAGTGCTGGCTGCCGGAGGAGCGGCCGGCGCCGAACTGGGTGCGCACGACGAGCGGCAGGGAGGCCCGCCCGCCGGTCATGAAGCGCAGCTTGGCGGCCTGGTTGAGCAGCATGTCCAGGCAGACGCCGATGAAGTCCATGTACATGATCTCGACGACGGGCTTCATCCCGGCCATGGCCGCGCCGACGGCCGTACCGAGGATCGCGCTCTCGCTGATCGGGGTGTCGCGGACCCGGCCGGGGAAGGCGTCGGCGAGGCCCCGGGTGAGACCGAAGACGTTGCCGCCCGCGCCGACGTCGATGCCGGCGACGAAGACGGACGGGTCCGCCGTCATCTCGTGCTCCAGGGCGAGGCGTACGGCGTCCATGGTCCGGAACACCTCCCCCGTGGGCGGAGCGGGCTCCGGGACGGCGGTGCGCGGCGCCGAGACGAAGTCGTACAGCGTCTCCGGGGCGGGCTCCGGCAGGCCGCGCGCCCACTGCACCGCCGCCTCGATCTCTTTCTCGATCTCCTCGTCCACGGCGTCGGCGAGTGCGATCGGCACGCCCGCCTCGGCCAGGTGGCGGCGGGCGACCAGCAGCGGGTCGCGTTCCTTGGCGGCGGCGACCTCCTCGGCGGCGCGGTAGCGCTCGGGGTCGCCCTCGTAGTGGCCGTGCCAGCGGTAGGTCTCGGCCTCCACCAGGATCGGACCGCCGCCCTCGCGCAGCCGGTCGACCACGTCGGTCATCAGTCCGGCCACGGCGAGTACGTCGTTGCCGTCGACGTGCGCGTAACCGATGCCGTAGCCGGCCGCGCGGGCGGAGAGGGGGGCGCGGTGCTGCTCGGAGGCTGGCGAGAACTCGGAGTAGTGGTTGTTCTCGCAGAGGAAGACGACCGGCAGATCCCACACGGCGGCCAGGTTGACGGCCTCGTGGAACATGCCCTGGGCGACCGCGCCGTCCCCGAAGAACGCCACCACCACATCGCCCGCGGCACGCAGTTTGGCGGCCGTGGCGACTCCGGTGGCGATGGGGAGCCCGGCGCCGACGATGCCGTTGGCGCCGTAGATGCCCAGGCCCGGGTCGGCGATGTGCATGGAGCCGCCGCGGCCGTGGCAGGTGCCGGCCTCCTTGCCCATCAGCTCGGCCATCATCGACGCCGAGTCCAGGCCCTTGGCCAGGACGTGCCCGTGGCCGCGGTGGGTGGAGGTGATGCCGTCGCGTTCGCCCAGCGGCCAGCAGGCGCCGACGGCACTGGCCTCCTGGCCGATCGACAGATGCAGGAATCCGGGGATCTCCGTCGCCTTGTACAGCTCGGAGGCCCGTTCCTCGAAGCGCCGGATGCGGCGCATCCGCCGGTACATTTCCAGGAGTTGTTCCGCGTGCGCGGATCGGGATCCGATGCCCGCGCCGGTGAACTGCGGTGCCTGAGTCATGCGCGTCCTCGCAATGCTGGTGCAGAAGGCGCGCCCGGCGCCGTCCGACTCCGTCTTTTAATGTACCGTCTGGTCTAGCAAACTAGAATGACGACGTCCCGGGGCCCGCTGTCCCCCCGCGCGTGCCTGAGGCCGCCCGGAGCGGGGTCGGGGTTGGGTCGGTTCGACACGTCGTCCCATCAGGGGAGAGATGCGATGCCACGACCGCCTGGTCATGGGCCGGACTTCGAGGTCCGCCGCCAGAAGATCATCGACACGGCCGCCGAGCTGTTCGCCCGCCAGGGCTACGCGGCGACCTCCGTCAACGACTTGGGCCGGGCCGTGGGGCTCGCCAAGGGCGCGCTGTACTACTACATCGGCTCCAAGGAAAACCTGCTGATCGAGATCCAGTCGCGGGTGATGAGCCCGCTGCTGTCCCGCGCGCGCCAGATCGCCGCGCTGGAGGCGGACCCGCTGCTCAGGCTGCGGCTGCTGTCCGAATCGCTGCTGACGATCATCTTCCACCGGCTCGACCACATCTGGGTCTACGAGCACGACTACCGCAGTCTCAGCGGCGACGAGCTGGCGACCCTGCTGGGCCAGCGCTCCGACTTCGAGCACCTGATCACCGGGCTGCTGACGGAGGCCGCCGGCCAGAGCAGCCTGCGGGTGCCCGAACCGCGCCTGGCGACCCTGCAGTTCCTCAATCTGCACAACCACACCTACCAGTGGGTGAAGCCCGGTGGCCGCTGGGACCCGCAGTACCTGGCCCGCGAGTACTGCGCGACCCTGTTCCGCGGTTTCGGCGGGACGGAGGCCGACCTGGGGGAGGCCGAGGAGCGTGCCGCCGCGTTCAAGCGCGACCGGCCCGAGCTCTCGCTCGACCCCGAGGTGGCCTGGGTACCGGCCCCGGTCGCCGGCTGACCCGGTCCCGCGGTGCGCTCAGGCGCACCGCGGGACCCGGCCGTGCCGCCGTACCTCATCGCGGCCTCACGCCTGCTTCACCAGCGCCCTGGCGATGACGTTGCGCTGGATCTCGTTGGTGCCCTCGCCGATCTCCAGGATCTTGGCGTCGGCGTAGAACCGGGAGATCTCCGACTCGCGCACATAGCCGTAGCCGCCGTGGATCTGGACCGCCTGGGAGGCGGCGCGGTTGGCGACCTCGGAGGCGTACAGCTTGGCCATGGCGGCCTCCGTGCTGTGCGGCCGTCCCTGGTCGGCGAGCCACGCGGCGCGGTAGACCATCCAGCGGGCGGCCTCGACCTCGGTGCCCATGTCGGCGATCTTGTGGGCGACCGCCTGGAAGTCCGACAGCGGGCGGCCGAACTGGTGCCGTTCCGTGGCGTGCTTGACCGCCAGGCCCAGGGCCGCCTTGGCCAGCGACAGGCCCAGTGCGGCGACACTGATCCGGCCCTTGTCGAGCACCGACAGGAACTGGCGCAGCCCGCCCCCCTCCTCGCCGATCAGATGGTCCTCGGGGATCCAGACGTCGTCGAAGACCAGTTCCCGGGTGTCCATGGCGTGCCAGCCGAGCTTCTTCAGCTTGGGGCCGCAGCTGTAGCCGGGGGTGCCGGTCTCGACGTAGAAGGTCGCGTACTGCTTGCGTCCGCCGGCGTCCCGGCCGGTCACGGCGAGCAGGGTGACGCCCTGGCTGATGTCGGTGCCGGCGTTGGTGATGAACATCTTCGTGCCGTTGATCACCCAGCCGCCGTCCGCCCGGCGGGCGCTGGTGACGATGCCGGCCGCGTCGGAGCCGGCGTCCGGCTCGGTCAGGCCGAAGGCGCCGATCGCCTCGCCGCGTGCCAGCGGCGCCAGCCAGCGCTGCTTCTGCGCCTCGGTGCCGTAGGCGAGCAGCGGCAGCGTGGCGATGGTCGAGTGCGCGTTCCAGGAGGAGGCCACCGACTGGTCGGCGGCGCCGAGTTCCTCCATCACCGCGACGTACGACACCGTGTCGGAGCCGGCTCCCCCGTATTCCTCGGGCACGAGCATGCCCATCAGGCCGAGTTCGCCGAGCTTGGTGAAGATATGGGTGGGGAAGTGCTCGTTCTCGGACCACTCGGCCGCGTGCGGGGTGATCTCCTTGGCCGCGAACTCACGGACCATGTCCTGAAGGTCCCGGGTCTCCTCCGGCAGGTCGAAATCCATGTCACAGTCCCTTCGGGGTCAGCAGAACCTTGAGGTGGCGGGCCCGGTCGGCGGCCAGGTCCGCGAAGACCCCGGCTCCTTCCGAGAGGGGGAAACGGCCGGTGATCAGGGGGGAGGCGTCCAGCCGCCCGGTGGCCATGAGGTCGATCACCCGGGGGATGTCGTGGTGGTAGCCGAGCGTGCCGAGGACGGCACGCTCGTAGAAGACGAGCTGACCCATGTCGATCTCGACCTTGCCGTGGCCGACGCCGGCGAGGACGACCCGGCCGCCGCGGCGGACCGTGGCAACGGCCTCCGCGGCCAGCGCTGCCACCCCGGTCGCGTCGATGACGACGTCGGGACCGATCCGGCCGGTGCGGACGAACAGCTCACGGCGTACGTCGGTCTCGCGCGGGTCGAACGCCTCGGTGACGCCCAGGTCGAGAAGCCGCTCCCGGCGCTCCTTGAGCGGTTCGCTGACGTAGAGCCCGGCCGCCCCCGCCAGCCGCGCGGCGAGCACGACGGCGAAGCCGATGGGGCCGCCGCCGACGACCAGCACGTTGTCGCCCGGGCGCACTCCCCCGCGCGTGACGGCGTGCAGACCGACGGCGAGGGGTTCGGCCACGGCCGCCATCTCGTCGCTGACGTGGTCGGGGAGACGGGTCAGTCCGGCGATCGGGACGGTGACGCGGTCGGCGAAGGCGCCGGACGAGGCGAGGCCCACCGAGCCGCTCTTCGGGCAGATGTGGTACTCGCCGCGCACGCACCAGTAGCAGACCCCGCAGCGCCAGACCGGGTCCGCGGTCACCCGGTCGCCGACCGAGACACCGGGTGTCTCGGCGCCCAACGCGACAACGATGCCGCTGAGTTCGTGGCCGAGGGCGAGGGGTGGGCTGGCCCCGGTGAGCGGGTGCGGTCCCTTGCGGATCATGTGCGGGCCTTCGAGGAACTCGTGCAGGTCGGTGCCGCACACTCCGCACCAGGCCACCTCCACGACCGCCTGGTGCGGCTGTGGCTCGGGCGGGTCGGGCAGCTCCTCCAGCCGCAGATCCCGCGCGCCGTGCCAGCGCAACGCCTTCATCTTCTCCACCCCTTTCGTGTCGTACGGCCCCTGCGCCGCCGTCCCTAGTCGTCGGTACCGGTGCCACCGTCGGTACCGGTGCCACCGTCAGTGCCGGTGAACCGCGCCTTCCCGGGGCCGTGTTCGAGGAACGAGCGGATTCCGGACGCGGCGTCGGCCGTGCCGAACACGCCGGTGAACAGGGACCGTTCGAGTGCGAGCCCGGCGGACAGTCCGGCGTCGCCGCCGTGGTCCACCGCCTCCTTGATCGCCTCCAGCGCGGCCGGCGGACCCTCGGCGAGCCGGCGGGCGTAGGCCAGCGCCGTGTCGAGGACCGCGTCCGCGGGGACGACCTCGTCGACGAGCCCGAGCCGCAGCGCCTCCTCGGCGCCCACCCGACGGCCGGTCATCAGCAGGTTCTTCGCCCGTGACGGCCCGATCAGCCGCACCAGCCGCTGGGTGCCGCCCGACCCCGGCATGATGCCGAGCTGCACCTCCGGCTGACCGAGGACGGCGTTGTCCGCCGCCACCCGGTAGTCGGCCGCGAGGGCCAGCTCCATACCGCCGCCGAGCGCGTACCCGGTGAGCGCCGCGACGACGGGCATGGGGAGCCGGGCGACCTCGTCGAACGTCCGTTGCAGGGCCCGGTTCCAGCCCCGCACCTCCTCGGGCCCCATCGCCGACAGCGCCCTGATGTCCGCCCCGGCGGCGAAGAGCCGCTCCCCGCCGAACAGCACCACGGCCCGTACGCCACGGGCGTCCGCCAACGCGCGCACGCACGCCGCGAGTTCGTCGCGCTGCTCGTCGTCGAACGCGTTCATGGGCGGATTGTCGAGGCGGACCGTGACGACCGGTCCCTCACCGTCCCGGCGGATACGTGGCACGAAGGCCCTCCTCGTCTGTTCTGCTGCTTCGTCCGCGGAAGCCGACGGCCCGGTGACACCGCCGGCGCCTGGACGGTTGTCGCTCGGCGCGCGTCGTCGTAGAGTGCGGTCAGTTTTATAGACCAAGAGGTACACTAAATCTTGGGAGCGAGCAACCGACCGGTCGGGACATTCCTGACCGCCGAGCCGAGAGAGTTGCCGTGCACAATTTCGCGAGCATCCTCGATTACCACCTGTCGCAGCGACCCGATGCCGTGGTCGTCGTACAGGAAGAGCAGCGCCTGACCGTGCGGGAGCTGCACGAGCGGGTGAACCGGCTGGCCGCCGGGCTGGCCGAGCTGGGGGTCCGGCGTGGTGACGTCGTCGGGCTGCTCCTCTACAACCGGCCCGAATTCCTGGAACTGGTGTACGCGGCAGGCCGGCTCGGCGCGGTTTTCCTGCCGCTGAACTACCGGCTGTCCGAGGAGGAATGGCAGTACATCCTCGGCCATGCCCGGGCCAAGGTGCTGGTGACCGAGCCCGAGTTCCTGCGCGCGGTGGACCGCGTCGCCGCGAACCTGCCGGATCTGGAGCACCGCGTCCTAGTCGGCGGGGAGACCGTGCCGGAGCAGTGGACCGGTTACGAGGACGTCCTCGCCCGGCACCCGGGCGCCCGCGTGGAGCCCGTCGAGGTGGGGCCGGAGGACCTCCAGCGGCTGATGTACACCTCCGGCACCACCGCGCGCCCCAAGGGGGTGTGCATCACCCATGGAAACGTGCAGGCCAAGAACCTCGCCCATATCGTCCACTTCGGTCTCACGGCCGCGGACACCACGCTGGTGTGCGGTCCGCTGTACCACGTCGGCGGCCTCGACATGCCCGCCCTGGGGGTGCTGTACGCGGGCGGAAGCGTCGTCCTGCAGCGGAAGTTCGACGCGGCCGGCGTGCTGCGCGCGATCCAGGAGCACGGCGTCACCAACGTGTGGCTCGCGCCCGCGATGGTCAACGCGGTCCTCGAGGTACCGGACCGCGAGTCGTACGACACCGCCTCGGTGCGCTTCGTCCTCGGCGGCGGCGAGAAGACACCCGAACCGGTGCTGCGGCGCATCATGAACGCCTTCCCCAACGCCTGGTTCGCCGATGCCTACGGACTGACCGAGACGGTCTCCGGCGACACCTTCCTCGACCGCGGGCACGCGCTCGACAAGCTGGGGTCCGTCGGACGCCCCGTCCCCCACACCCGGGTCAGGATCGTCGACGACACCGGCAAGGAGGTCCCGGCGGGCGAGCTGGGCGAGATCACCCTGCGCGGCCCGAAGGTCTTCGCGGGCTACTGGCGCGACGAGAAGGCCACGGCCGCCGCCCTTCAGGACGGCTGGTTCCACACCGGGGACATCGGGCACGTCGACGACGACGGCTTCCTCTACATCGACGACCGCAAGAAGGACATGATCGTCTCGGGCGGCGAGAACATCGCGACCCCCGAGGTCGAGCGGGTGCTGTACGAGCACCCCAAGGTGCTGGAGGCCGCGGTCGTCGGCCTGACGCACCCCCGGTGGGGTGAAGTCCCCCGCGCCTTCGTGGTGTTGCGGCCCGGGGCAGACGCCGGGGCGGCGGAGCTGCGGGAGTTCTGCCAGGGCCGCCTGGCCAAGTTCAAGGTGCCCGCCCGCTTCGACTTCGTCGACGAACTGCCCCGTACACCCTCGGGCAAGGTCCTCAAGCGGACCCTGCGCGACCTTCCCGTGGAGGACGACCGGTCATGAGCGGTGTGAACAGCGAACTGCGCCTGGACGGGAAGACCGTCTGGGTGACGGGCGCCGGCAAGGGTCTCGGCCGGGCGATCGCCGTGGCCGTGTCGCAGGCCGGCGCGACGGTGGCGGTGACCGCCCGTACCGCCCCGGACCTGGAGCAGCTGGAGTCCGAACTCGCCCAGGACGGCGGCAAGGTGCTGGTCGTACCCGGGTCGGTCGCCGACTCCGGCGCCGTGCGGGACATGGTCGAGCGCATCACCCACGGGACGGGCCGTCTGGACGCGGTGGTCAACTGCGCCGGGATCAGCCCCCGTTTCACCCGGAGCGAGTGGGTCACCGACGACGACTGGCGACAGGTCATCGAGGTCAATCTGCACGGCACCTTCCACTGCTGCCGCGAGGCAGGCAGGGTGATGCTGGAGCAGGGGGCGGGTTCGATCGTCAACGTCACGTCGGTGCACGCCGTCACCGGGTTCGAGCGGATCGCCGCCTACGCCGCCAGCAAGGGCGGAGTCGAGGCCATGACCAAGTCCCTGGCCGTCGAGTGGGCCGACCGCGGGGTACGCGTCAACGCCCTCGCCCCCGGCTACTTCCACACCGACCTCAGCTCCGGGCTGCTCGCCAGCCGCTGGGGCGAGCAGATCGTACAGAGCACTCCCCTGGGCCGGGTCGGCAGCGCCGAGGAACTCGGCGGCGCCGCGGTGTTCCTCACCTCGGACGCCTCCCGCTTCGTCACCGGCACGACCCTCACCGTGGACGGCGGCTGGACGGCGCGGTAGGAGGAGCCGAACGGGCCCCGCCGCGGCGATCCACAGGTTTCACCAAGGCGTGCCACAGGGATCTCCAGTAAACCCCGACATGATCGGAGCATGTCTGGCACTTCCGAACGCCACGAGGACCCGATCCGCGTACTGATCGTCGATGACGAACCCGGGCTCGTCGAAACGCTGGCCGTGGCCGTGACCGAGGCGGGCTGGCGGCCCTACTCGGCGGCCGACGGGGAGAGCGCGCTGCTCACCGCACGCGGCTGCGCACCGCACGCCGTCGTCCTGGACGGAATGCTGCCCGGCCTGGACGGCGTACAGGTGCTGCGGCGTCTGCGGTACGAGAACCCCCGGCTGCCCGTTCTCATGCTCACCGCCCGGGACGCGCTGGAGCACCGTATCGACGGCCTCACCGCGGGGGCGGACGACTACGTGACGAAGCCGTTCTCCCTGGAGGAGGTCGTGCTGCGGCTGCGCGGCCTGCTGCGCCGGGCCGGTGTCGAGGACGCGAAGGGCGACGAGCCCGTCCTGGCCGTCGGGGACCTCATCCTGGTCGAGCGGACACGGGAGGCGCACCGCGACGGAACGCCCATCGAGCTGACCGCCAAGGAGTTCGACCTCCTGTGGCTGCTGATGAGCCACCCGCGTCAGGTGCTGAGCAAGGCCCAGATCCTCGACCATGTCTGGAGCAGTTCCTTCGACGCCAGCGGCAACCTCGTGGAGGCGTACATATCCAACCTGCGCAAGAAGATCGACAAGGGCCGGGCGCCGATGATCCGGACGCTGCGCAGGATGGGATACACCATCCGGCCGGCCCAGGAGGGCAGGTGAGACCCCGGATGGCCGGGCGCTCCCTGCGCACCCGTCTGCTGCTGTCCATCGGCCTCACGCTCGTCGTGGTGTGTGCCGCGATGGCGCTCACCACCGTCTACGCCCAACGCGCCTATCTGCTGGGCAACCTGGACCAGCGGGTCACCGACGCCGCCGAGCGCGGCCAGGGCGGACTCCAGCGCCGGGCGGGGGACGCCGGCGACCTGGGGTTCCTGAACGAGCGGGGGCAGCCGGCCGGCACGATCGCCGCCCGGCTGGACACCGAGGGCGAAATCGTCGCCGCCGAGTTCGTCGACCAGGACGCCGTGCCACAGCCCCTGACCGCCCAGCAGATCGCCGCGCTGGACGGCATCCCCACGGACGGCTCCCTCCACACCCGGACCGTCCCCGGCCTGGGCACCTACCGGGTGACCGCCATCGACGGCGACGGCCTGCCCGTCCTGGCCGCCCTCCCCATGGACGACGTACAGGACATGATCAACGGCCTGGTCGCGGTCGAGGCGGCCGTGACGGTCGCCGGACTCACCGTCGCCGGGTGCGTCTGCGCCGTCGTCATCCGGCGCCGGCTACGGCCGCTGGGACGCGTGGCCGCCACCGCGGTCGAGGTCTCCCGCGCGCCGCTGGGCCACGGCGAGGTCACCGGCCTGATCCGGGTGCCCGAACGCGACACGGACCCGGGGACGGAGGCCGGGCAGGTCGGCGCCGCCCTCAACCGCATGATCGACCACGTCGAGTCCTCGCTCGCGGAACGCCAGCGCACCGAGGAACGCATGCGCCGCTTCCTCTCGGACGCCAGCCACGAACTGCGCACCCCTCTCGCCTCGATCCTCAGCTACGCGGAACTGATGGACCGCGGCACCGAGAAGATCGAGCCCAAGCTCGCCTGGCGCCGCGTCACCGCCGAGTCCGTGCGGATGACCGGACTGGTGGAGGACCTGCTGCTGCTCGCCCGGCTCGACGAGGGACGCCCGCTGAAGCGGGCCGAGGTGGAGCTCACGTCCCTGGTCGCCGAGGCGGTGTGGGACGCGCGGGCCGGCGGCGGTGACCACGAGTGGCAGATCGAGGTGTTCCTCGACGCGCCGGCGGTGGTCATGGGCGACGCGGCGCGGCTGCACCAGGTGGTGACCAACCTGCTGGCCAACGCCCGTACGCACACCCCGCCCGGCACCACGGTCACCACCACCGTCGCGGCCACGGAGGAGTCCTGCGTCGTCCGGATCCGCGACGACGGGCCCGGCATCCCCCCGGATCTCCTCCCCACGGTCTTCGAACGCTTCACCCGCGCCGACACCGCCCGCTCCCGCACCGGGGGCGAGGACAGCGGAACCGGCCTGGGACTGGCCATCGCCACCGCCATCACCACGGCACACGGCGGCCGTATCGGCGTCGAGAGCGAGCCGGGCCGTACGGTGTTCACCATCGAACTGCCCCCCGCCGACAGCGAGCAGGCGAACGGCTGACACTCTCAGCGATCTCACATAAACGCAGGTCAGTCCCGTGTGTGCCGATCCCTTGGTGCTCCCGTTCAGTTTCGAATCAGCTTGCTCCGCCAGAGTCGTCCTCGCCCGGCCGTCCGACATGGACGTGCCAACGACGAAGGGAGCCAGCGACGATGCCCGAGACCGAGACCGGCCACCGTACGCACGCGAGCCGCCGCAACTTCATGCGCAAGGTCTTCTTCGCCGGCGGCGCCACGGCCTTCGCGACCATGGGCGGCGCCGGTGCCTGGGCCGCGATGGCCGACGACACCACCGCCACGGCCGATGCCTCGGCCTCCGCCGCCCCGAGCGGTGCCCCCGGCGGGGGTCCGGCCGGCGGCCCCGGCAACCAGTCGATCACCGAGGACTTCTTCGGTCTGACCACCGACGGCAGGCGGATCGACGACCTGTTCACGATCCACTCCACCGGCGTGAAGACCGCCCCCGTGATCACCGCCGCGAACGCCTTCCTCGCCGGGCTCACCGACGACCAGAAGACCGCGACGCAGTTCACGATCCACGCCACCGAGTGGCGGCTGTGGAGCAACATCGACTCCTACGAGCGCCAGGGCGTCACCCTCGCGGACATGACGGATGATCAGAAGGCTTTGGGAACCGCCCTGTTGAAGTCGGCACTGAGCGCCGACGGCCTGGAGACCACGGAGAAGATCCGGAGGATCAACCAGGCGGCAGGCGAGGCCATCGGCAACACCGACTCCTTCAACGAGGACGCCTACTACTGGACCCTGATGGGCACCCCTTCGGCGACCGAGCCCTGGGGCTTCCAGTTCGACGGCCACCACCTGGTCGTGAACTACTTCGTCCTCGGCGACCAGGTCGTCATGAGCCCCTGCTTCTGGGGTTCGGAGCCGACCTCCATGGAGATCGACGGCGAGACGGTGACCGTCTGCCACGAGGAGGTCGTCGCGAGCCTGGCCTTCGTCAACTCCCTCACCGAGGCCCAGCGCGCGGTCGCCATCGAGTCCTCGACCAAGTCGAACGAGTCGATGAAGGCGGGTGCCTTCGCCGACAACACGGTCCAGGAGTACACGGGCCTGCGCGGCGACGAACTCACCGCCGCGCAGAAGAAGAAGCTGCTCGGCATCGTCGAGGCCTTCGCCGGCCGCGCCAAGGCCGACGTCGCGAAGGCGCGGATGGCGGAGGTGCGGGGGCATCTCGACGACACGTACGTGACCTGGGCGGGCGGCATCGCCGACGACTCCGCCTTCTATGTCCGGGTGCACAGCCCGGTCGTCTGGGTCGAGGTCGACTGCCAGGCCCCCGGCCCGCTCGCGGGCGCGTACGGCGCCGAACAGGGCAGCGGCGCCACCCAGAAGCACGTCCACTCCGTCATCCGCACCCCCAACGGCAACGACTACGGAAAGGAACTCCTGCGACAGCACTACCTGACGTCACCGCACCACCGGTGACGTGGCGACCATGGCCACCGTGGGCACGGCAGCCCGGGTTCAGGCGCGGGGCGGCTCGAAGCCGCTCAGCAGTACCGCGTGCGACTCGGCCGCGGCCTGGCGCAGCGGCCTGGCCTCGGTGTAGGCGTCGGAGTCGTACCAGGCCCGGGCCGCTTCGACGGACTCGAATTCGAGAACGACCGTGCGGCTGCCGTGCCATTCCCCTTCCAGCACCCGGGGCTGATCGTCGACGACGAGTGGCCGGGCCCCGCTCTCGGCCATCGAGGGTCCCGCCGCCCGGGTGTACGCCTCCATCCCCTCGGGGTCCTTGATTGCCTCGGTCACGATGACGTAGCCCTTGGGCATGGTGTTCTCCTGGGAGTTCGGGCGAGTCGAGGGTCTTCTACGAAGCCGGCGGCGGCCGGTAGGACGTCGCGAGGAGGCCCAGCGCGGCGCCGGCGCCCGCCACCACCGCGGCCACGGGCCACCAGCCGCCGGCGGTCTCGATCCCGAGCGCGTCGTCCAGTGACCACGCGCCGGGTCCTACGCAGGCGACGCCGACCGCCACGAGGCCGACGAGCAGTACGTACTCGCTGCCGCCCTTGAAGACGAAGTAGCCCTTGCCCCGGTGGTCGGTGAGGGCGGCCACGGCCATCAGGCCCACGTACGCGGTACAGGCCGGGCCCGTCAGGAGGCCGAGGGCGAGGAGGACTCCCGCGGCGATCTCGGTGGCCGCGGCGAGCCGTGCGTGCAGCCAGGCCGGACGCAGTCCGAGCGACTCGAACCAGCCGGTCGTACCGCCGAGTCCGCCGGGCCCGAAGACCTTGTTGGATCCGTGGGCGACCAGCATCAGCCCGAGGGCCAGGCGGATCACCAGCATGCCTATGTCATGGCTCAAGGCCGTCTCCGACTCCTCGTCGCGTCTGGAACGCCGCGTCGGTCCCGGCCCCCGGTGAGGGCCGGGACCGACGTCCGGTCTGCGGTCGGGCCGCGGTTCAGGCGTCCTCGGAGACTTTCACCGGGGCCAGCTTCCGGCTCTTGTCGAAGTGGACGACGTCGGCCAGGGTGCCGCCGAGGATGGCGGCGCGGTCCTCGTCGTTCACGCCCTCGAAGTTCTCGGCGATGCAGTCGGCGCTGCTGCGGAAGGTCCCCTCCGCGTGCGGGTAGTCGTTGCCCCACATGACCGTCGACAGGCCGGTGATGTGACGGGCCTTGACGGCCGTCGGGTCGTCCGCGAACTGCACGTGGATCTGCCGGCGGACGTACTCGGTGGGCTTGAGCGGGTAGGGCCACTTGTCGTTGATCGCGAACAGCCGTCCCATGGAGGGCTGTTCCGTCGCGGGACGGTTGTCGTCCCAGAAGCCGAGCCACCAGTCGGGGTCCTGGCCGGTGCCCGTCTTCCACGCCTTGTCCATGTAGCCCATGAAGGAGACCAGCCAGCCGGCGGTGTACTCGATCAGGTTGAAGTGCAGGTCGGGGAAGCGCTCGCACACGCCGCCGCCGACAAGGCTGGCGATGATGCCCTGCGGACCGGCCACGGCCGACCCGACCGCGCTGCCCATGGTCCGGCCCGCCACCATGTCGTCGGTCAGGTTGCCCTTGCCCATGTTCATGGCCATCATCAGGCCCCGGACGGTCGTCGCCGTCTCGGACACCTCCTCCTTGACCTTCACCCCGCCGGTGGCCACGTGGATGAACACCGGCAGCCCGTGCGCCTGCGCGGCGGCCCACACCGGGTCGTACTCCCGCGCGTAGTAGGGCAGGGGCGGGATCTCCGGGAGGAGGATCGCGCCGATCCCCAGCCTCGCGACCCGCTCGATCTCCGCCACGGCCTCGGGCACGTTCGTGAGCGGGATCGCGGCCGTCGGGCGCAGTCGCTCCTTGTAGGGAAGGTAACGCTCGACGAGGTAGTCGTTCCACACCCGGGCGTGTGCCATGGAGAGCTCGTGGTCGTCCGTGAACAGGACGAACAGCGAGAGGTTGGGGAACATCACCGAGGCGTCGACACCGTCGAAGTTCATGTCCCGGATGATGTGTTCCGGATCGCCGTCCGGGGTCTGCCCGCCGGTCTGCCGGTACTTGGAGATGGTCCAGCCGTCGAACCCGATGGTGTGCAGTTTCTTGAACTCCGTGTGTCCGCCCGGAACGATCGGCTCGTCCAGCGTGAACTCCTCTTCCCACAGAGCCCGTTCTCGCAGGTTCTTGGGAAGCCGGGTCTTGAACAGGTCGACGGGCTCGATGATGTGCGAGTCTCCCGACACGACAAATTCCTTGAACACAGGGCGTACCTCTTTCCGAACCTCGTCGTCCGTTCCGCCACCGATCAGTCCGGGCACAGCCCTTGCGAATTACTTATACCGACCGGTCGTTCAAGAATTATGTCTACCCCCGCCCCCTCTCCCCCGTCAAGGGGAACGGCGGCCGCAGGTGCGCGTCGGGCCGGAATGAATTCCCTCTGCGCGACCCGTTGATTGTACCGACCGTTAGGTCTACGTTACGGGCGCACTCCCCACACCTCCCCACGCTCTCCCCGCACCCTCCGACGCACCACGGAAGGCCCCGCATGTCCGAGACCCGCACCGCTCCTCCGCAGGCCCCCGAGCCCACCCGCTCCTCGGCGCGCAACGCACTCGTCGTCGTCGCGCTCGTATGGACCGTCCAGCTGGTCGCGCTCATGGCCGCGTTGTCCGGCATCGCGCAGGCCGATGTCGCGATCCACTTCCGGACCACCGACATCGCCTGGTTCACCCTGATGACCCTGCTGACCGGGACCTTCTTCCTGCCCTTCGCGGTCAAGGCCGCGGCCCTCTTCGGCAAGAAGCGTGTCCTGCTCGTCGCCACCGGGCTGGGCTTCGTCGGCGACCTGGTCGCCGCCCTCGCCACCGACTACCGCACCCTGCTGATCGGGCGCGGCATCGCGGGCATCTACGCGGCGACCGCCCCGCTGGCCTACGCGATCACCCGTGACGTCTTCCCGCGCCGCTGGGTCGGACTCGCCAGCGGCATCCTGGCCGGCGGTGTCGGCCTCGTCGCCTTCGGCGGGCCGTTCCTGTCCGGCTGGCTCCTGGACGACTACGGCTTCCGCGGCGTGCTGTGGTTCATGGCCATCAGCACCGCCGTGAGCTTCCTGCTGGTGGCCGCCTTCGTGCCCGAGAGCCCGATCCGCGCGGCGGGCGGCCGGATGGACTGGGCCGGCGGAATCCTTCTCGGCGGCGGAGTCACGGCGCTCGTCTACGCCGTCGGCCAGGGATCGCACTGGGGCTGGGACAGCGGCAAGTTCGCCGGCTACATCGTCGGCGCGGTGGTCGCGCTGGTCGCCTTCGTCCTCGTCGAGCGCCGGGTGGCCGAACCCCTGTTCCCGCTGTCCATGACCAGACGCCGTCCGGTGTGGACCGTCCTGCTGGCCACGTCCATCGCGGCGGGCTCGCTCAGTGCCGTCGGCGTGGTGATACAGCTGCTGATCCTGATGCCGAACATCCCCACCGTCTCCGAGGGCCTGGGCTGGTCCGGGACGCACAACGCCATCGTCACCAGCCCGATCAGCGCCATGATCATCGTGGCGGCCGTCGGCACCGGTGTGCTCGCCCGCCGGATCGACGCACGCATCCTCCTGGGCACCGGCTCCGCGCTCACCGTCCTCGGGTACGGCATCGGCACCCAGCTGCACCACAACGCCGCACAGATCGTGGAGATGGGCCTGATCGCGGGACTGGGTACCGGCATGGTCATGGCCATCGTGCCCATCATGATCATCGAGGTGGTCTCCCCCGAGGAACAGGCACTGGCCAACGGTGTGCAGACCCTCGGCCAGGGAGTCGCCCAGATCGTCGTCTCCCAGCTGGCCTTCGTCGTGATGGCCCAGAACGGGAAGATCCTCAAGGGCACCCAGTTCTACCTCGACGCCGGCTTCACCAACGGGCTCTGGCTGGTCGTCGGCTGCTGCGCCCTCGGTGCCGTGCTCGTCCTCCTGATCCCGAAGAGCAAGCGCCTCGACGAGGCCACCGTCGGCCAGGCGGCCTGACCCGTCGCAGCGCGGGTGGGGCGGTGGGATCCAGCCATCCACCGCCCCACCCGCGTCTGTCGGACGAACACCCCCCGGTGGTCCCGCGCCCACTCCCGGTACGTCCGCGCCGGCCGCCCCGGCACCTCGGTGACGACGTCGTTGCCGCCCTCGCGGATGAACCTGGCCGCGATCATGAGACCGTCGGCGTAGGCCTCGCTCAGGCCGGCGGCGAGGAGCTGCTCGCGGCGTCCCTCCGGCGACAGGTCGTGCAGCGGCACCGCACGGCCGAGAACCTCGCCGAGGACGGCGGCCTGCTCATGGGCGCCGAGGGTCTCGGGGCCGGTCAGGGTGTACGTGCGCCCCGAATGCCGCGGGCCGGTCAGCGCGGCGACCGCGGCCTCGGCGACGTCCCGCGGGTCCACGATCCCTTGCCGGCTCCCGCCCGTCATGTTGGGCGCGGGAGTGCCCTCACGGACAGCCCCGGCCCAGCTCGGCGTGTTGGAGGCGAAGGACGAGGGGCGCAGGACGGTCCACTCCAGGCCGCTCGCGCGCACGGCCTCCTCCCCGGCCACGCGGTGCCGCTGGGCGACCTGCCCGCCGACTCGCCCACGAGCTGCGGCGGTTGGAGCCCGAGGAGACCCTGGCCCATCTCGCCGACGTGCTCCCGGAGCGGCTCACGGCCGCTCCTGACACCCCCGGCGCGACCAGCGTGACCTCGGCAGCGGAGACATGGCGGTGGAGGGTGCCCACATGGTCGGCGCCCATGTTCCCGGCGCCGATCACTCCGCTGCGCAGATGCTCATGCCAGGTTCACCCAGGTCCCGTTCTCGACGGACCGTGTCATGGCGTCCAGGACGGTCGCGCTGTGCACGGCGTCGGTGAGGGTGGCGCCGTAGGGGGTGTGCTCGGTGATCGAACGCAGGAAGCGGTATGCCTCGACCACCTTCAGGTCGTCGTAGCCCATGGCGTTCGCGGCGCCCGGCTGGAACGCGCCGAACTCGCCGTCGCCCGGGCCGACGTACACCGTGCTGACGGGCTGGTCCTGGTAGGCGGTGCCGCGGCTGACGCCGAGTTCGCCCATGCGGCGGAAGTCCCAGAACACCGCGCCCCGGGTGCCGTGCACCTCGAAGCCGTAGTTGTTCTGCTCGCCGACCGAGACCCGGCAGGCCTCCAGGACGCCACGGGCACCGGAGGCGAAGCGCAGCAGGCAGTTGACGTAGTCCTCGTTCTCGACGGGTCCGAGTGCGCCGCCGGTGGCGCGGGTGTGGCCGGCGGTGGCGCCGGTGGGGCGGGCCCGCTCGGGCAGGAAGATCGCGGTGTCGGCGGTGAGGGAGGCGATGTCGCCGAGGAGGAAGCGGGCGAGGTCGGCGCCGTGCGAGGCCAGGTCGCCCAGGACTCCGCTGCCGCCCCGCTCACGTTCGTAGCGCCAGGTCAGGGCGCCGTCCGGGTGGGCGGCGTAGTCGCTGAAGAGGCGGATGCGGACATGCGTGACGGTGCCGATCTCCCCGGAAGCGATGAGGTCGCGGGCCGTTTCGACGGCGGGGGCGTTGCGGTAGTTGAAGCCGACCGTGCCCTGTCGGCCGGCCTTGGCGACCGCGTCCGCCACCGCGCGGGCGTCCTCGGCAGACAGGCCCACCGGCTTCTCGATCCAGATGTGCTTGCCGGCCTCGGCCATCGCGACGCCGATCTCGCGGTGCAGGAAGTTCGGCGCGGTGATGCTGACCGCCCCCACCCGGGGATCGGCGGCCACCTCACGCCAGTCCCTGGTGGCGGACGCGAACCCGAACTGCGCCGCGGCCTCCTCCGCCCGGCCGGGCACCTCCTCGGCGACGGCCACCAGCTCCGGACGCAGGCCCAGCCGCGGATAGTGGTGCGGGACGCGCGCGTACGCCTGGGTGTGCACCCGGCCCATCCAGCCGAACCCCACGACGGCGACACCGAGCGTACTCACCATGACTGCCCTTCTTTGGACCGGTCCATAATCCTTTCCCGTCACCTTGGAACCCGTTCTTCCTCGTGTCAAGACCTTTGACAGCGACTTCGCCGTATGGAACGGTCCATCCATGAGGCCTCCGACCATCCGCGACGTCGCCGAGCGGGCTGGCGTGTCGAAATCACTGGTCTCCCTCGTGCTGCGCGGCTCCGACCAGGTGCGCCCCGAACGACGACAGGCCGTGCTGGCCGCCGTGGAGGAACTCGGCTACCGTCCCAACGCCGCCGCGCGCAGTCTGAGCGAGCGCCGTACCCGCACGGTGGGCGTACTGCTGAACGACATGCGCAACCCCTGGTTCGTGGAGCTGCTGGACGGCCTGAACTCCCGTCTCCACGACAGCGGTCTGCACATGCTGCTGGCCGACGGCCACCTCAACCGGCGTCTCGGCGACGACCTCACCCGCACCTTCACGGACCTGCGCGTGGACGGTCTGATCGCGGTCGGCACGCTGCCGCCCTCCGAGGCGCTGCGCATGGCCGCGGCCCGGATCCCCACCGTCGTCGCGGGTGCCCGTGAACCCGTGCTGCCGCGCGTGGACATCGTCGCCAACGACGACGAGTACGGCGCCCGCCTCGCCACCGAGCATCTCATCGGACTCGGTCATCGGCGCATCGCCCATATCGCCGGGCAGGGGGTGGTCGGCGAGCTGCGCCGGCTCAGCTTCGAGAAGGTGATGCGCGAGCACGGACTGGCGGACACGGCGGTCGTGGAGCAGGGCGACCTGACCGAGGAGGGCGGCTACCGGGCCACGGTCCGGCTGCTCAGCGCCCCGCGGCGGCCCACGGCCGTCTTCGCGTTCAACGACATCGCGTGCGTGGGCGCCCTGTCGGCGGCCGAGGAACTCGGTCTCCAGGTGCCCCGCGACCTGTCCCTCGTCGGCTACGACAACACGTACCTGTCCCGCCTGCGGCACCTGTGGCTCACGACGGTCGACAACGCCAGCCACGACGTCGGCCGCCGCGCCGCGCAGCACCTCCTCGACCGCATGACGGACCCGGCGCTCGCCGCCCGGACCGTCCTCGCGGCCCCGGCGCTGGAGGTACGCGGCACGACCGCTCCGCCTGACGCCGTTACTCCCTGACGGCGGCTCCCGCGTCCTCAGGGGTCTCCGCGATCTCCGCGAGCGAGGGCGGTGGTTTCCGCGCGGCGACGGCCTCGCGCAGGCGGTGCTGTACGACGTCCGTGGCGCCCGCGGTCAGGAGTGCCTCCCGCAGCGCGCCCGCTACCGGCGGCACGTCGAGGACCCGGGGCAGGGCCAGTGGGGCCTCGGTGGCCAGGCGGGAGCCGATGTGGTCGCGCAGCAGTACCTGGTCGTTCTGCAGGGTGCCGCCGCCGAGCACCACCGGGGTGGGGGTGCGCAGGAGACGGAGCCGGCGCAGCAGCGCGGTCACCATGGCGACGATCTCGTCCCCGAGGCGTTCCACGATGCCGCGTGCCACGGCGTCGCCGCCGGCGGCGGTCGCGAAGACCAGCGGTGCCAGGCCGTGCAGCGCGGCCACCGGTATGTCGCCGGCGCTGACGGCCAGCGCGACGGACTCCACGCTGTCCAGGCCGAAGTGCCCCGGCAGTTCCTGCCGCAGCCGGGTCGCGGGCCCCCGCCCGTCGCCCGCGCGGACGGCGGCTCCCATGCCCGCCCGGGCCACGGCGAGCCCGCCGCCCCAGTCACCGGTGATGTCGCCGAGGGAGAGGAAGCGGGCCGAGCGGCCTCCCGGATGGACGGCCGCCGCGTTGATGCCGGCGCCGGACACCACCGCCACTCCCCAGCCGTCCGGCGCGCCGGCCCGCAGGACGGCGAGCGTGTCGTTGTGGACGAAGGTCCGCTCGGCCACACCCAGCCGGGTCAGTTCCCGCAGCGCGGTGCGCTCCTGGGACCGCTGGTCGACGTTGGCGAGGAAGTACGCGCCGACCGAGACCGGGGTCGTACGGGGAAGTCCGGCCTCGGCCAGCGCGTACCGGCCCAGGGAGGCGAGCCGTTCGGCGGTGATCTCCATGCCCTCCGTGTGCGGCCGGGTGCCCGGGCCGCGCACCCAGGACAGCAGCCGTCCCTCGGTGTCCGCGAGGACGAGGTCGGTCTTGGAGTTTCCTCCGTCGACGCCCACCACGAGGTCAGGCATCGGCGGCCTCGCTCGACTCGCTGGGCTTGCTGTGCTCGCTCGTGAAGAACCGGGGCAGGTGGGGGCGGTTGGCCTCCAGCAGCGCGTCGAGCAGGGCGTCCGCGCGCGCCCATTCCCGGACGAGCGGGTTGGCCATGAGGGCGCGCCGGGCCACCGTACGGTCCCCGGTCAGGGCCGCCTCGACGGTGAGGGTCTCGTACGCGGTGACCGCCTGGACGAGCCCGAGCATCTCGGGCGGCAGGGGCGGCACGGGGACGGGGTGCGGCCCGGCGGTGTCGACATGGGCCGGCACTTCGACCACGGCCTCGTCCGGCAGGCCGGACAGGACTCCGTCGTTGCGTACGTTGACGTAGTGGTGGGCGCCGTCGCCGGTGAGCAGGCTGGTGACCAGGGCCGCCGCGGCTTCGCTGTAGTACGCCCCGCCGCGCTGCTGGAGGAGTTCGGGTTTGCGGTCCAGGGCGGGGTCGGCGTAGAGGGTGAGCAACTCCCTTTCGATGGCGAGGACTTGGTCGGCTCGGTGGGTTCCGCCCCGCTGGACTCGGACCTCGTCGTCCGTGCAGTAGAAGTAGTGCAGGTAGTAGGAGGGGATGGCGCCGAGGTCGCGCAGCGCGCCGGCGGGGACGCGGGTCTGCGCGGCGAGTTCGTCGAGCGCGTCGCCGCTCAGCAGTTCCGGCAGGCGGTCCACTCCGTCCACGGTGACCGAGCGGATCCAGGACAGGTGGTTGAGCCCGGCGTGGCCGAGCCGGATGCCGTCGGGGTCGGTGCCGAGGCGGGCGGCCAGCTGCCGCTGGAACTTGATCGCCACGTTGCACAGGCCGACCGCGCGGTGTCCGGCGTCCAGCAGGGCGCGGGTGACGATGCCGACGGGGTTGGTGAAGTCGACGATCCACGCCCCGGGTTGGGCCCGGCGGCGTACCTCGGCGGCGATGTCGAGGACCACCGGTACCGTGCGCAGGGCCTTGGCGAAGCCGCCGGGGCCGGTGGTCTCCTGGCCGAGCAGACCGAATCTGTTCGGCAGGGTCTCGTCCACCAGCCGGGCCGCCTGTCCGCCCACCCGGAGCTGGACGAGCACCGCGGCGGCCGAGTCCACCGCGTGGGCGAGGTCGGTCGTGGTGGTGAGCCGGCCGGGGAAGCCGTGCCGGGCGAGGATACGGCGGGCCAGGCCGCCGATGACGGCGAGGCGTTCGGCGTCGATGTCGTGCAGGACGAGTTCGTCGAACGGCAGCACGTCGGCCCGCCGGGCGAAGCCCTCGATCAGTTCGGGCGTGTAGGTGCTGCCACCGCCGACAACGGTGATCTTCATCGTGCTCCAGGAGTGTGCGTGGGGGGAGGTTCAGCCCTTGACGCCGGTCAGCGCGATGCCCTCTACGAAGACCTTCTGGGCCAGGAAGAACAGCACCAGGACGGGCAGCAGGAACATCAGCGAGGCCGCCATCTGAAGCTCGTAGGCGTTCTGGTGGCCGTTCTTGGCGAGCTGGCTGAGGGCCACCGCGAGGGTCTGGCCGGTGTCGCTGTTGCCGGTGTAGAGCAGGGGGTTGTAGAAGTCGTTCCACGCGTACAGGAACGCGAAGAGGCCCACGGCGGCGATCGCCGGTCTGGCCATCGGGATCAACACCTGCCACAGGATGCGCAGTTCGCCCGCGCCGTCGACCCGGGCCGCCTCGGTGAACTCGTCGGGGATGGTGAGGAAGAACTGGCGCAGCAGGAAGATGCTGAAGGCGTCGCCGAAGAAGGACGGGACGATGAGCGGCTTCAGGGTGCCCACCCAGCCGATGTGCGAGTACATGACGTACAGGGGCAGACTGGTGACCTGTGCCGGGATCATCATCGCGGCGAGGACGACCAGGAAGACGCCCTCCCGGCCGCGCCACCGCAGCCGGGCCAGCGCGTAGGCCACGGGCACCGAGGAGACGACGACGCCCACCGTCGAAAGTCCGGCGTAGAGCATGGTGTTGAGCAGGTCGCGGCCGAACGGCATGGCCGAGAAGACCTTGCGGAAGTTGCCGAACTCCCAGGGCGAGGGCCACAGCGAGCCGGTGCCGGCCTGGGCGCCGGTCATGAACGCGGTGAGCACGCCGATGGTCAGCGGCAGCAGGAAGCACAGCGCGATGGCGACGGCCGGGGCGTGCTCGGCCAGCAGGTACAACAGGCGTCGTCCGGTGGGACGTTGACGCTTGGTCAGGTCCAGGGTGCTCATCGGCCACCGCCCGCGTGGTGCACGAAGCGGCGCGAGGCGCGGATGAACACCACGGTCGCCGCGAAGATGACGAGGAACAGCAGCCAGGCCATGGCCGAGGCGTAGCCGGTCTTGAAGTAGGAGAAGCCCTGCCGGTACAGCTCCGTGGAGTAGAACAGCAGCGAGTTGGCGGGGTAGCCGATCAGGTCGTTGCTGGACGAGGTGGCGTTCGCGGAACTGGAGGCGACGAACGCCTCGGTGAAGTACTGGAAGGTGTAGATCATCCCGGTGAGCAGCGCGAAGAAGATGACCGGGGAGATCGCCGGGAGGGTGATGCTGCGGAACTTCTGCAGGGTGCCGGCGCCGTCGAGTTCGGCGGCCTCGTACAGCTCGCGCGGTACGTCGAGCATGGCGGCGGAGAAGATGACCATCACGTTGCCGCTGGCCCACAGCGCCATCATGACGAGGCTGGGCTTGGACCAGGCGGGGTCGGAGAACCAGCCGGGGCCGTTGATACCCACCAGGCCGAGCAGCCGGTTGAGCGGGCCGACCGGGTTGAGCAGCACGATGAACGACAGGGCGGCGGCCACCACGGGCACCATCGACGGCAGGAAGAACAGGGTGCGGTACACGGCCCGGCCGCGCTTGACGCGGATGATCACCCATGCGGTGAGCATGGCCCAGGCGGTGCGCAGCGGCACCATGACGACGACCATCCACAGCGTGTTGCGCACCGCCACCCAGAAGGTGTCGGACTGGCTGAACAGGGCGCGGTAGTTGCGCAGTCCGACGAACTGCACCGGCCGGTAGGAGCCGGCCTGGAAGTCGGTGAGGGAGTAGTAGAGCGTGGCGGCCACCGGGTACAGCACGAAGACGGCGAACCCGATGACGAACGGGGACAGGAAGGCGAGGACGACCCACCAGCGGGCCCTGCTCGGGCGGCGCCGCCCGCCCCGGGCAGGGCGCGTGCGCGCCGTGCCCGGGGCCTCGCCGAGGGGGGCGAGGACGGTCGTCATCTCTACTGCCCGCTCTCGGAGTTGAGGCTGTCGATCTTCTTCCCGGCCGCGGCGAGACCGCTGGCGGCGTCCTTCGCCTTGCCCTGTTCGAAGTCGAGCAGGGACGCGCGCCAGGAGTCCATGTCCTCGACGCCCGCCGGGGTGAGCGTCTTGTAGGAGGAGTGCGGGTTCTCGAAGATGTCGACGAACGGCTTCCAGTGCGGATCGTCGCGCTTGTCCCAGGCCTTGAGCGCGGCGAACGTGGTCGGGATGTTGTAGACCGTGTCGGCGAGGGTGTTCAGGAACGTGGTGTCGGTGGTGAGCTGCTGGAGCGCGAAGAACGCCTCCTGCTTGTGCTTCGAGCCGGCGGACAGATAGGCGACGGTGCCGAGCGTGGTACCCGCGCCGTAGGTGCCCGAGGATCCGTCCAGGACCGGCATCGGCACCACGCCGTAGTCGAAGTCCTTCTTCAGCGAGGCGATCTCGCCGACGTGCCACTCACCGTCGTACTCCATCGCCGCGGCGCCGGTCAGCAGCGGGTTGCCCGCGTCGTCGGCGTGCGGCTGGTAACGGCCCACGAACTTCTGCACGTTGGCCTTGCCGTAGTAGTCGATGAGGTCCTGGTCCCACTTGAGCAGCTGCTGCCACTTGGGGTCGGAGGCGAAGGTGGTCTTGCCGTCCTTGCCGTAGAAGTCGGTGCCGCTGTGCGCTCCGACGTAGAGGTAGCGGTTGACGTCGAAGTCGGAGCGGGGGACGAAGCCGTAGGTCTTGATGGAGCCGTCCGCGTTCTTGACGGTCAGCTTCTTGGCGGCGGCGGTGAGTTCCGCGAGCGTCGTGGGGGGCTTGGTGATACCGGCCGCGGCGAACATCTTCTTGTTGTAGTAGAGCGCGAAGGCATCGGTCAGCAGCGGCAGCGCGCACTGCTTGTCCTCGTAGCGGGTGTAGACGAGGGTCGCGGGCGGGAAGGTCTTGGCCGTGTCGATCTTGGCCGAGGAAAGGTAGGGGCCGACGTCGGCGACCGTGCCGTTGTAGCAGAACTTCGCCACGTTGTCGGGCGTGGAGCTGATGAACACGTCCGGCGGATCGCCCGCGGCGACCGCCTTGGCGTAGGCGGCGTCGTCCTTGTTCGGCACGAACTTCACGGTCAGCCACGGGTACTTGGTGTGCAGCTGGTCCAGTGTCGCCTTGAACGCCGCGACCTCGTTGGGGAGGTGGTTGAACGTCCAGACCGTGACGGTGGTGGCCTTGTGCGAGGCACCGGGCGTGATGGCGGACGCGGGCTTGGAGTCGGCGGGCCCGCTGGATGTACAGCCGGTCAGCAGCAGTGCGCCGGCGGCGGTGGCCGCGATGGCCCCGGTGATAGGTTTGAACACTGATCGTCCTTCCTCGGAGACGGGATTCCCTGGGTGACGGATCGGTCGTCGGTCGGTCGGGCGTGGCAACGCCCGGTGACCAGGAGCGGCGGCGCTGTCCGGCAAGACGGCGTCGCCGCGGTGTTTCAGGGCTGTGGGACGGGAGTGGTGGCGGCGGCGAAGGCGGCCTCCCGGGCCAGCTCCGCCGACATGGTGGTTGCTCCGGTGAGCACGGCGTCCTGGCCGAGGCCCGACGCGACGACGGGCGGCCGGAACGTACTGAAATCGGCCAGATGACGGTCGACCGGCTCGAGCAGCAGGTCGCCGTTGGCGCCGATGGCGCCGCCCAGCACGATGAGTGCCGGGTCGATCAGGGGGACGACGCAGGCCACCACGTAGGCGACGCTGCGTGCGGTGTCGTCCACGATCTCCAGCGCGCCGGGGTCCCCGGCGCGGGCGAGTTCGAAGACGGTGCGCGGGCTGCCGTCACCGGGCAGTCCGAGCCTCTGGGCCCGGTCGCTGATGTAGCGCGCTCCCAGATGTTCCTGTACGAGGTCCCGGCGCTGTCCGGCCGGCGCGACCATGCGGTCGCTGGGCAGATAGCCGGCCTCTCCGGCCACGCCGGTGGCGCCCCGCCGGACCCGGCCGTCCACGACCAGTCCGAGGCCGAGTCCGACCCCCAGGCTGACCAGGACGAAGTCGTCGGTGTCGGTGCCGCGGCCATGGGTGCGCTCGGCCAGCGCCGCGAGGTTCACGTCGTTCTCCAGGACCAGCGGCACCGGTACCGCACGGCCGAGCGCCTCACCGAACCCGCGGCCGGCGTCGGGCAGTCCGGTGGCGTAGGACAGGTGGCGGCCGTCCGGGCCGACCGCGGCCGGCATCCCCATGACGACCTGGGTGATCTCCGCCAGCGGGCGTCCCACCTGCTCGGCCAGGTCCACGCACATGTCCAGGATCTGTCCGACGAGCGCGTCGGCGCCCCGCTGCCCCTGCTGTTCGGACTCGGCGTGCCCCCGTACCCGGCCGGTGACGTCGGCGACCGCGGCGCGGATCTTCCGGTGCCCGACGTCGACGCCGATCGCGAAGGCGCAGTCGGCGTTGACCCCGTACTGCGCCGGTGCCGGACCCTTGCGGCCCGTCACCGGGCCGACCTCGGTGATCACCCCCCGCTCCAGCAGCAGCGCGACCGCCGCGGCCACGGTGGGCCGCGAGAGCGTGATCCGCCCGGCCAGATCGGTGGTCGTGACGGGACCCGCCTCGTCGATCGCCTCCAGCACGGCACGGCCGTTGAGCGAACGCAGCAACCGCTGCGGACCTGCTGGATAACGGCGGGTCACGGGGCCCCTCATCTCGCCATCGACTCTGTAAGAAAGAAAGTTGCTTATTTATACGCTCGCGCATAGCCGGAATCAACCCTGGCCGCGAACAGGGTTGCCGAGTACTTCGTCAGTGCGATTCGCGGCTGACTTCGGACCCGCTGGAGCCGACGAGGAAGTCCAGGTCGGCGCCGGTGTCGGCCTGCAGGACGTGGTCCACGTAGAGCCGCTCCCAGCCGCGCCGGGGCGTGGCGAAGCCGGTGACGGTGGCCTCGCTGGGGGTCCTGCGGGCGAGTTCGCCGGCGGGTACGTCGACGTCGATACGGCGTGCCTCTACGTCGAGGGTGATGAAGTCCCCGGTGCGCACCAGGGCGAGCGGGCCGCCGGCCGCGGCCTCCGGGGCCACGTGCAGGACGACGGTGCCGTAGGCGGTGCCGCTCATCCGGCCGTCGCACACGCGGACCATGTCGCGGACGCCCTGTTCGAGGAGCTTCTTCGGCAGCGGCATGTTGGACACCTCGGGCATGCCCGGGTAGCCCTTGGGACCACAGCCGCGCAGGACGAGCACCGAGTCGGCGTCCACGTCGAGCGAGGGGTCGTCGACACGGGCGTGGAAGTCCTCGATCGAGTCGAAGACGACGGCCCGGCCACGGTGTCGGAGCAGATGCGGGGAGGCGGCGGCGGGTTTGATCAGCGCGCCGTCGGGGGCGAGATTGCCCCGCAGTACGGCGATGCCGCCCTGGGCGACCAGGGGCTCGGCGCGGGTGCGGATGACCTCGGTGTCCCAGATGGGGGCGTCGTCGAGGTGGGCGACCAGCGGGGTGCCGGTGACGGTCAGGGCGTCGGGGTCGAGCAGGTCGCGCACCTCACGCAGGACGGCGAGCAGACCGCCGGCGCGGTGGAGGTCGTCCATGAGGAAGCGGCCGGCCGGCTGGAGGTCGACCAGGACGGGCACACGGGAGCCGATGCGGTCGAAGTCGTCGAGCGTCAGGTCGATCCCGAGCCGGCCGGCGATCGCCAGGAGGTGCACGACGGCGTTGGTGGAGCCGCCGACGGCGGCCAGCGCGACGATCGCGTTGTGGAAGGAGGCCTTCGTCAGGAAGGTCCCCGGACGCCGGTCGGCGGCGACCATGTCCACCGCGAGCCGTCCGGTGAGGTGCGCGGCCTCGAGGAGCCGGCTGTCGGGTGCGGGGGTGCCTGCCACGCCGGGGACGACCGTGCCGAGGGCCTCGGCGACCAGGGCCATCGTCGAGGCGGTGCCCATGGTGTTGCAGTGGCCGCGGCTGCGGATCATCGCCGATTCGGAGCGGGTGAACTGGTCCTGGGAGAGCGTGCCGGCCCGGACCTCCTCCGACAGCCGCCACACATCGGTGCCGCAGCCCAGCGGGGTGCCTCGGAAGGTGCCGGTCAGCATCGGGCCGCCGGGGACGACGACGGCGGGCAGGTCCACCGAGGCGGCGGCCATCAGCAGCGAGGGGATCGTCTTGTCGCAGCCGCCCAACAGGACGACCCCGTCGAGGGGATTGGCCCGCAGCATCTCCTCGGTGGCCATCGCCGCCATGTTGCGCCACAGCATCGCGGTGGGCCGCACCTGGGTCTCGCCCAGCGACACCACGGGCAGGTCCAGCGGGACACCGCCCGCCTCGTACACGCCGTTGCGCACCGAGGCCGCGACCTCGTGCAGATGCGCGTTGCAGGGGGTCAGGTCCGAGGCGGTGTTGGCGACGGCGATCTGCGGACGCCCGGTGAAGGCGTCGTCCGGTGCGCCGCGGCGCATCCAGGCCCGGTGGATGTAGGCGTTGCGGTCCTGACCGGCATACCACTGTGCGCTGCGGAGCTTCACCATCGAGCCTTTCCAACAATCGGTACGGTGGTCTAGGGTCCGGAACGCCATGAAGCATAAGCAGGTGCGGTACCCCGACGGCACAGGGCTGGGCGCCTCATGCGCGCGTTCGTCCTGACCGCCCCGGGAGAGTGCTCCGTGCGGGAGGTCCCGGCACCGGTCGCGGCGCCCGGCGAGGTCGTCGTGGACGTCGAGCGGGTCGGGGTGTGCGGCACCGACGTGGAGTTCTTCACCGGCGAGATGGCCTACCTCCACCGCGGGCACTCCGCCTATCCGATGCGGCTGGGCCACGAGTGGGCCGGGCGGGTGGCGGCGGTCGGCGACGGCGTCGGCCCTGCCTGGGCCGGCCGGCGGGTCATGGGCGACACCATGCTCGGCTGCGGCGCCTGCCGGCGCTGCCTACGGGGTCACCAGCACGTGTGCGAGCAGCGTCAGGAAGTCGGTGTGCGCGGGGGCCGGCCCGGTGCCCTGGCGGAGCAACTCGCGGTGCCGGTCTCCTCGTTGCACGTCCTGCCCGACTCCGTCGACGCCGAACTCGGCGCGCTGGTCGAGCCGGGCGGCAACGCCCTGCGCGCGGCACGCGCCGCCGAACCCCGCCCCGGGAAACGGGTGTTGGTCCTGGGGCCCGGGACCATCGGGCTGCTGGCCGCCCTGTTCCTGCGGGCCGCCGGTGCGGAGGTGCACCTGATGGGCGCGACCGCCGGCTCGCTCGCCTTCGCCCGGAGCCTGGGCTTCACCCACGCGTGGCCGGAGGGCTCCGTCCCGGACCTGCCGTACGACGCGGTCGTCGACGCCTCCAACGCCGTGCACCTGCCAGGACTCGCCCTCGAGACGGTCGAGCCGGGCGGGCGGGTCGTGTATGTGGGACTCGCCGGTGAGCCCAGCCGGATCGACACCCGCGCGCTCGCTCTCAAGGACGTGACCGCGGTCGGGGTCCTGTCCGCCTCCCCCGGGCTCGCCGCCACCATCACGGCGTACGCCGACGGATCCGTCGATCCCCGGCCGCTCGTCGCCGCGACCGTGGGCCTGGACCAGGTCGGCGCCGTTCTGGCGGGCGACCGTCCGCAGGGGGCCGGTCCGGGCCCCAAGATCCACGTCGATCCACGGCTGCCCTGACAGGAACTCGCCGGTCACCCCCGTCGGCGGCCCGGCCGCGTCAGTACGAGACGTCGATGTAGTCGATCTCGGTGAACTCGACTTCGAGTTGGTCGGCGCGGCGTCCGCCGTCCTTGAAGTACACCTCCTGGATTCCCTCGGCGATGACCTCGTTGGGGGTCTGGGCGCCGAGGCCCTGCTGGGCGTCGAACAGGCGCCGGGCGTAGTCGGCCGACAGGTGGACCGTGATACGCCGCTGCCGGCCGTCGTCCGTCGTGCCGATGGGCGCGCTGTAGCCGAAGCGGGCGCGGGCCTCGACGACGATGCCGGTCGCGGCGGCGGCCTGCCTGCGGCGCCGGTCCCGGACGCGGGGCTGCCAGCGGGCGCGTACCGCGGCGTCGATCCGGGCGGCGACGTCCTGCGGGGGGTGCTTGCGGGCGCCGCGCCGGTAGCGGTTGACGGAGTCGGCGGTGACGCCGATCTCCTGGGCGACCGCCTTGGCCGTCTTGAGCTGTCTGAGCAGGAAGTTGATCCGGCCCTGAAGGGTCTTGGGCGGTACCCGGGTGAAGGCTTCCTCGCCCGCGCGGTCGACGGCCTCGTTGATGAGGGCGTCGTCGGTGTCGGCGTTGCCGGGGCGGATGCGTCGGGCCATGGCCTACTCCCCTTCGTCCAGGACGGCGTCGCCGCCCTTGATGTGGCGGGCGGGGTTGTGGCCCTGCTCGATCAGGTCGACCGCCCAGGCCATCTCCTGGACGCCCTCCAGCTTGCAGAAGCCCGGGTTCACACCGATGCGGAAGGTGCCGTAGACGGGGGTGCCGTCGCCGTTGGACGGCAGGAAGTCCAGCGGGGAGGGGCCGCGGCTGGCGTAGACGACGCAGTCGGAGAGCACCGCGAGAGGGTACAGGCCGGTCAGGGTCGCCAGCTTGGCCATCTTGCGGTGCGTGTTCACCCGCGCCTTGGCGATGACGGCCGCGCGGATGTCGGGGCGCCAGGTGGGGCGTTCCAGGGCGGGCCAGCGGTCGCCGTCCCGGTAGTGGCGGCCCTGGGGGCGTTCGCGGAGTTTGCCGATGCCGCCCTTGACCGTCGACTTGATCGCCGTGAGCACCATCGCGCCCTGCCGGTGCCGGCGGAGAAGGGCCGCGAGGTCGGCGTCGCCCATCCGCGTCGTGCGCGGGTCGCCGAGCGCGCCGCGCAGGTCGTCGAGGAGGGTCTCGTCCGCGGTGGCGTACGTCTTGTGCAGGGCCATGGCGTGCAGGAACGCCACCGGGTCGGTGTCCTTGTCGACGGGGATGCCCATGTCCGCGCTGGTGGCGAGGTAGGCGTCCTTGAGGCGGTCGTGCCAGGGGTCCAGGTAGGCGCCCGTCTCCTGGCGCAGATACGCCTCCGTCGGGCGGACCTCGACGCCGAGCTCCTCGGCGTAGGCCAGGGTCGGGGTGGTGTACCAGCCGGGGCCCTCGGGAGGCAGGCCGGTGGGTGTGAAGGGGCTCGGCAGGGACGGGTCGAGCTCGATGCGGGAGAGGTCCACCCGCCAGGTGCCCGGGACCTTCTTGTCGAACACGGGCGCGTGGACGTGCACCGGCTCGCTCAGCCCGACGGTGAGGCGGGCGGCGGCCGCGAGGAAGGCGGTGTTGATGTCGATGCCCACCGCGTAGGGCAGCAGACACTCCTCGTCGACGAGGAGTCGTGGGTCGCGCACCCACTGGTAGGCCTCCTCGTCGAGGAAACCGCCCTCCCAGTCCTGCGCGACGGGGTGCTCGGCCGGGGCCTCCGGCGGCGCCGGGTCCACCGGGCCGGTGAGTGCGCCGGGGTTCGGTCCGGAGACCCAGGTGCCGCTCGCGTCGTCCTTGACGGGACGGGTCGTGGGCCGTACCGCCGTCATCAGCTCCAGGCCGGTCACGGCCGTCGAGCCGCGCGGGGTGAGCACCCGGGACGCGAACACGCCGAGGACGCGGGCGAGATCGGCGGGGTGCAGCCCGGCGGCGTCGCCCCAGGCGCGGGAGTCCAGCGCGTCCCACGGCAGGATCGCCAGCTGGACACACTGCCGCCGGCCGTCCTGCGCGGGCCGGTAGATCCGCGGCCAGGGGCCGAACCCGCGCTGCGTCAGCTTCCACTTCGCCCTCGCGAGCTGCTTGACGACCGGGTGGTCCTCGGCCAGGCGCAGGCCCCGGCGGTCCTCGAGCCGGTCCGGCAGACCGAACCGCGCGGCGGCCGAGGCGGTCAGCACGATCAGCGGGTCGGAGTCCTTGCCGTGCCGGTGCAGCCGGGCGGCGCCCAACGCGGACTCCTTCAGCACCCACTCCACCAGCTGCGGGACCGTGGTCGCCGGGCACTCCAGCAGCAGCCCGCCGAAGCAGTACGCCGTGCCGTCCCCGTCCAGGACCGCGAGCGGTCCGTTCGGGAAGCGGGCGTCGGCCACGGGCTCGGCCGCCGCCCTGGGCCCGGCCGCACGGCGTGACACCGACGGCACCGGCCTCGCGCTGCCGGCCGGGCGGGGCGTGGCGATCGCGGCGGACGCCGGGCGCGATGGGCTCGCGGGGGTCGGGGGCGGGGTCAGGGGCGGGATCGGCTCGGCCTCCGGTTCCGCGGGGTACTTCGCCGCCCAGCCCTCCAACAGCCGTAGATACGCCTGCCGTTGCGGGACACGGGGTTCGGACCGGCCCGTCTCCCAGTTCTTCACCGTCTGCTTCGTCGTCCGCAGCACCTGGGCCAGCCGGGCCTGGCTCACCCCGGCCGCGTCACGCAGCCGGGCCCGCTCCCCCGGCGGCGGCAACTCCGGCTCGCCCGCGAGCAGTTCGTCCACCGCCGCGAACAGCTCTTCCTGGCTGGGCTTCTGCTGCATGCGCCACCTCCGCCGTCACCCTAGCGGAGGTTAACCACGAATTGATTCACATTCTTATTCTTGAATTGCCTGCTCCTCCGTGGCCGGGCCCCGGCCGCCCGGGTGGCGCAGGGCGCACAGGTAGCCGATGCCCAGGGCGACGGCCATGCCGTAGAACACCCACTGGTTGGCCTCGGCGAAGTCCATGCGGACCGAGGACATCGCGTCGCGCATGGCCGTGGCGGCGGGGCCGTCTCCGGTGGGGGTGCGGGTGTCCGCGTGGCCGGTGATCTGCTGGGTGACGTCCCCGGCCACGGAGTGGGCCGTGCCGGACGGGACGCCGCGGCTCCGGAGGGTGTCCACGACGTGGTCGGTCATGGTGTGGGTCAGCATGGTTCCGAACACCGCCAGGCCGATGCTCGCCGCGTAGTTGCGGACGGTCTGGGTGATGCCGGTGACCTCGCCGTAGGAGGCGTCGAGGGCGCGGTTGACGGCGTCCGTCGAGGCGGGGGCGAGGATGAAACCGATGCCGGCGCCGGCGAGGGCGGCGTAGGGCCACTGGTCGTGCATGGAGAGGTCGGTGAGTTTCCCGGCCCACAGCGCGTAGCCGACGGCGCCGACCACGCAGCCGGTCTTCATCGTCGGACGCGCGCCCCGCTTGTCGAGGATGCGACCGCCCCACTGGGAGGCCAGGGCGAAGCCCGCGAAGAAGTACAGCAGGTACAGCGCGGCCTGGTTGGGCGAGGCGCTGAGGGAGACCTGGGCGTAGACCGAGGCGAAGAAGAACAGGGGGACGAACGCCATCATCGCGAAGAAGAGGACCAGGTTGTCCACGGCGAAGGCGCGGTCGCGGAACACCGCCAGGTTGATCAGGGGGTGGCGGGTGCGGAGTTCGTAGCGGCAGAAGACGTACAGGAGGACGAGGCCGCCGACGATGCAGGCCCAGGTCGCCACGCTGTCCCAGCCCCAGGCCGAGGCCTGCTGGAAGCCGAGCACGCCCAGCCCCATGCCCGCGGCGATCAGGAGCGCGCCGACGACGTCCAGGGGCTCGTCGCGGCGCCGGTCGGAGATGTGGGCGAGCGCGGTGAGGATCAGGGCGACGATCGCCACCGGGACGTTGACCCAGAAGATCGCACGCCAGGTCCAGGAGGTGAGCCAGCCGCCGAGCAGCGGCCCGATCGCGGTGAGGGCGCCGGTGAGGCCGAAGAACAGGGCGAGGGCGCGGCCCCGGCGCTCGATCGGGAACACCGCCACGACCACGGCGAGCGCGGCCGGGAACAGCAGTGCGGCGCCCAGCCCCTGGGTCGCCCGGAAGACGACGAGCCAGGCCAGTGCGTAGTCCCCGGCCGGTACGCAGCCGCACAGGACCGAGGACGTGACGAAGAGCAGGGTGCCCGCCACCACGACCCGGCGCGGGCCCCACAGGTCGGCGAGGCGTCCGCCGAGCGCGAAGAACGCGGCCAGGGCGAGGAGGTAGGCGTTGACCACCCACTGCATGCCCGAGGTGGAGAGGCCGAGTTCGGAGACGATGTCGGGCGCCGCGATCGACACGATCGTCTGGTCGATGAAGGTCATCGCCACCGCGAACATCATGGCCGCGAGCGCCAGCGACTGGGACGAGGTGCGGCCGGCGCCCAGCGCGTTCCTGTTCCGTCCGATGTGCGTTCCGCTCACCCGGTCAGTCTGCGCCCGTGATCGGTAGGGCGCATCCGGGCCGATCGGGGCGGGACGGCACGGCCGGCGACGTCCCGTTGAGAAGGCGCGGCCCCGTGGTCGATGATCGGCGCATGACATCTGGGCAGTTCGATTTCGATGTGGACGCGTTTCTGGCGGAGCCGCTCACCGCCCGGCTCGCGACAGACGGGCCCACCGTGCGGCCCGTCTGGTTCCTGTGGGAGGAGGGGGCGTTCTGGGTGATGACGGGTCCGTGGGCGCGGTTGCCCGAGCGGGTGGCGAAGGACCCGGAGGTCGCGCTCGTGGTGGACGAGTGCGATCTCGCCACGGGGCGGATCCGGCAGGTGACCGCCCGTGGGCGGGGCGAACTCGTGCCGTTCGACGTAGCGCGCGGCAGGCGCAAGCTGACCCGCTATCTGGGACCGGACGAGTCCCTGTGGGATGCGCGGTTCGTGGGTTACCTGTACGACGACACGGGCGAGTACGGCGGCGCGATGTGGCTGCGTCTGGTGCCCGCCTCGCTCTCGGCGAAGGACCTCAGTTACTCGGTGTCCCCGGCCGCTTCGCCCTCGGCCACTTCACCGTCTTCATCGTGAGGGGCGAGGTGCGATCGGGCGGCTCCCGACCACACCGGAGGCAGGAGCTGCGCAGGTTGCCGGAGAACCGGACACTAACTGCTGTACACACTGGGGCCGTTGGGGCTTATGTTGTGCGTTGAACCATCTCTGCCCCTGCCCTGCGAAAGACGGATCGCTGCCCATGACCGAGAACTCCGCCACCACCGGACCCGCGGAACACCAGAAGATCGACGCGTCGGTGCCGCACTCGGCGCGGATCTGGAACTACTGGCTGGGCGGGAAGGACAACTATCCCGTCGACGAGGAGGCCGGCGACGCCTACACGGACGTCTTCCCCGGCATCGTCACCATCGCCCGCAGCAGCCGCGGCTTCCTGAACCGCAACATCACCTACCTGGTCGCCGAGGCGGGCATCCGGCAGTTCCTGGACGTCGGGACCGGTCTGCCGACCGCCGACAACACCCACGAGGTCGCCCAGCGCATCGCCCCCGAGGCCCGGATCGTCTACGTCGACAACGACCCGATGGTCCTGGCCCACGCCCGCACCCTGCTCTACTCCACGCCGGAGGGGGCGACCTCGTACATCGACGCCGACGTGCTGGACACCGGCCGCATCCTCGCGGCCGCCGCGCAGACGCTGGACCTGACACGGCCGACCGCGCTGATCCTCAGCAACATCCTCGGGCACGTCGCCACCTACGAGCAGGCCCGCTCGATCGTCACGGACCTGATGGGCGCGCTGCCGTCCGGGAGCTACCTCTCCATCAACGACGGTTCGGCGGGCATCGATCCCGTCTTCGAGCAGGCGCAGGACGCGTACAACCAGAGCGGCGCCGTCCCCTACAACCTGCGCACCGTGGAGGAGATCACGTCCTTCTTCGACGGTCTGGAGCTGCTCGACCCGGGTGTCGTCTCCGTTCAACAGTGGCGGCCGTTGTCCACCGCCCCCACGCCGAAGGTCATCGGCGAACACGGCGGACTCGCCCGCAAGCCGTGACCCCGTGCCGGCGGCAGGTCCTCACCCTCGGCGCAGGCGGAGGGTGAGGATCTGGAACGGTCGCAGGGTCAACCGCACGACCCCGTCGGCGAGTCGATGGCTCGCGAGGTCGGACAGCGGGCGTTCCAGCAGGTCGGTGGTCTCGGCCGAGGCGAGCGGGAAGCCGGGGGTGAGGGCGGCCCGCGCCCGCACTCCCCGGGCCTCGTAGAGCCGGACCACCACGTCCCCGCTGCCGTCGTCGGCGAGCTTGACCGCCTCGACCACCACTCCCTCGTCGTCCACGCGGACCAGCGGCGCGACCGGGGCGCCTCCCCGGTGGACACGTTCCGGAAGGTTCAGCCGATACCCCTCGCGTACGGCGTCCATGACGTCGGCGCCGACCAGCAGGGCGTAGCGCAGGCGGTGGGTGCCCTGGTCCTGGTCGGGGTCGGGGAAGCGGGCGGACCGCAGCAGGGAGAGGCGGACCGTGGTGGTGGTGCCGCCGTCGGGGCGGACGTCGCGGGTGATGTCGTGGCCGTAGGTGGAGTCGTTGACCAGGGCCGCGCCCCAGTCGGGTTCGCCGACGTGCAGGAAGCGGTGGGCGCAGACCTCGAACTTGGCCGCGTCCCAGGTGGTGTTGGTGTGGGTGGGGCGCTCGACATGGCCGAAGGGGATCTCGGCGGTGGAGTGCGCGGCACGTATGTCGAGCGGGAACGCGGCCTTGAGGAGCTTCTCCCGCTCGTGCCAGTCGACGACCGTGTCGACGAGCAGCCGCCGTGAACCGGCCGGCAGGGACAGCGTCTGCTCGATCCGGGACGCGCCGAACACCCGTACGACGCGTACGGTGCCGTCCTCGCCGGCGGTGACCGACTCGGCCTCGGTGAGGTCGCGGACGTTGTTGCGGTAGAAGGCGTCGATGTCCCAGGCGTCCCACTGGTTGGGGAAGTCCTGGTGGAGCTGGAGGAGGTTCCCGCGGGCGCCGGGGGCGAGGGCCTCGCGGTCGGCCGTGAGGTCGTAGGCGGAGGTGATCAGCCCGTCCGTGCCGTCGACCGTGAACCGGACCAGGCCGTTGTCGAGGACGAAGGCGTCGGGGGTGGTGGCGGGGGCGACCGGGGCGGAGGGGTCGGCCGGGCGGACGGTGGCGCCGAAGGCGGGGACGCCGGCCCGGGCGTGCGGGGCCGCGTTGAAGACCAGGGTGCCCTCTCCGCCACCGGCCAGTGCCCGCTGTGCCGACTCGATCAGTGCCTCCAGTTCCCGGGCCACGGCGGCGTACGTCTCCTCGGCCTCGCGGTGCACCCAGGCGATGGAGGTGCCGGGGAGGATGTCGTGGAACTGGTGGAGCAGGACCGTCTTCCAGAGGCGGTCCAGGGCGTCGTACGGGTAGGGGTGGCCGTGCCGTACGGCGGCGGTGGCGCACCACAACTCGGCCTCGCGCAGGAGGTGTTCGCTGCGCCGGTTGCCCTGCTTGGTGGCGAGCTGGCTGGTGAGGGTGCCGCGGTGGAACTCCAGGTAGAGCTCGCCGGACCAGACGGGGGCGCCGCCGGCCGCCTCGTACTCGGCGTGGGCGCGGGGGAAGAAGTCGGCGGGTCCCTCGATGTCGATGCGCGCGGAGCCCTCCAGGTCGGCCATGCGGGCGGCGCGGGCCAGCATCTCGCGGGTGGGACCGCCGCCTCCGTCGCCGTAGCCGAAGGGGACGAGGGAGCTGTTGGTCCCGGCCTTGTCCTGGAAGTTCCTTACGCTGTGGGCGACTTCGGCGCCGGAGAGTTCGCCGTTGTAGCTGTCGACGGGCGGGAAGTGGCTGAAGATCCGGGTGCCGTCGATGCCCTCCCACCAGAAGGTGTGGTGCGGGAACTTGTTGGTGGTGTTCCAGGAGATCTTCTGGGTGAGGAACCAGCGCACCCCGGCGAGCTTCATCAGCTGGGGCAGGGCGGCGTTGTAGCCGAAGGTGTCCGGCAGCCACATCTCCTCGGTCTCGACGCCGAACTCCTCCAGGTAGAACCGTTTGCCGTGGACGAACTGGCGGACCAGCGCCTCGCCTCCGCTGAGGTTGGTGTCGGGTTCGACCCAGAGGCTGCCGGCGGGTAGGAACTGCCCGGTCTTCGCCTTCTCCTGCGCGCGGGCGTAGACCTCGGGGCGGTGCTCCTTGAGCCAGGCGAGCTGCTGCGCCTGGGACATGACGAACTTGAACTCCGGGTGGTCGTCCATGAGCTGGGTGACGTTGGAGACCGTGCGGGCGACCTTGCGGACGGTCTCGCGCAGTGGCCACAGCCAGGCGGTGTCGATGTGGGCGTGTCCGACGGCGGAGATCCGGTGCGCGCTGGCGTGCGCGGGAGAGGCGAGAGCCGGCGCCAACTCGGCGCGGGCGGCGGGCGCGCTGCCGCCGATGTCTTCCAGGTCGACGGCGTCCAGGGCCCGTTCGGCCGCGCTCAGCAACTGCCAGCGGCGTGGGGAGTCGGGGGACAGCTCGTGCATGAGCTGGTCGAGGACGTCGAGGTCCTGGACGAGTTCGTACACCGGCCGGTCGACCACCGCGAGGTCCAACCGCCTCAGCCGGTACAGGGGTTCGCCGGGGTCGGCGGCCGGGTCGCCGAGCCAGGGGGCGCGTCCGCCGACCGTGGTGGGGCCGAAGGTGAGTTCGCCGGGCGCGGTGTGCATCACGACCGGGTTCGCGGCCGCCTCGATGTAGACCGTGAACTCCTCTCCCCCGACGGCCGATTCGGTGACCGGCAGCCAGGTGTTGCGCGGGTTGAGGGCCTTGACCGGGGTGCCGTCGGCGCGATGGACGAGGCCCTCGGCGGAGAAGCCGGCCGAGTGGGTGGCGAAGCCGAGGTCGAGGACGGCCTCGACGGGCAGTCCGGCCCAGTCGGCCGGGATCGTGCCGCTCACCCTGAACCAGCTCGTCGTCCAGGCGGGGCCCCATCGGTCGCCCGTCCGCGCGGGGCGGTAGGGGGCGGTCAACCCCTCGCGCACGGGGACGGGTTCCCCGGGGACGTCCCAGACCTCGACCCTGAGGGGGACCGCCCGGGCGTGGACGGCGGGCCGTATGCGCTCGTTCAGCACCCGGCGCAGCCGCCGCTCGGTGAGTTCGCGGTCGTTGTGCATGGATCTCTTCTCCGTGGGGGGCAGGAACGGGGGCTTCCGGAAGTGGGGGCTCAGCCCTTGAGGGCGCCGCCGAGCGCGAAGCCGCCGCCGAGCTTGCGGGACAGCAGCAGGTAGAGCATCACGACGGGGAGCGAGTAGATCAGCGAGAACGCGGAGAGCTGCCCGTACTGGGTCTGGTCGTGGGCGCTGAGGAAGGTGAACACGCTGACGGAGGCGGGGAGTTTCTCCGGGGAGAGCAGGAGGATGAAGGGGACGAAGAAGTTCCCCCACATGCCGATGAAGGTGAAGATGGTGACCACGGTGACGCCGGGCCGCATCAGCGGCAGGATGACCCGCCACAGCACCTGCATGGTGTTCGCGCCGTCGATGCGGGCGGCCTCCTCCAGGACGAGCGGTACGCCGTCCATGAAGCTCTTCATCAGCCAGATCCCGAACGGCAGCGCGGCGGCGGCCAGGAACAGGGTGGTGCCGGGCATCGAGTCGATCAGGTTCACCTGCACGAACATGCTGTAGACCGGGATCATCACGGCGGTGATGGGCAGGCCGGTGGAGAACAGGATCGTGTAGAGGAAGGGGCGGCGCAGCCGCGAGCGGTAGCGGGACAGCGGGTAGGCCGCCAGGACCGACACCACCACCGTGATGAGCGTCCCGAAGCCGCACAGCAGCAGGCTGTTGAGCATCGGCCGGTAGGTGGTGTCGACGTTGAGCACCGCGTCGAAGTTGTCGAAGGTCAGCGAGTCCGGCCACTTCAGGCGGAAGGTGTTGAGGTCGCTGACCGAGGCGAGGACCATCCACAGCAGCGGCAGGACGTACGTCAGCGACACGGCCAGCAGGACGAGGTCGACGGCGGTGCGTCCGAGGCGCGAGCGGCGGCGGCGCGACGGGCGCGGGCCGACGGCGTCGACGTGCCGGGCTGTGCCGGCGCGGGGCGGGGTGGCGACGGCCATCAGGCGTCCTCCAGTTTCAGCAGCCGGATGTACACGGCGGAGAACAGGGCGCCGACCACCAGCAGCACCAGGGCGATGGCGGTGCCGTATCCGATGAGGCTGTTCTGGAACGCCTGCTGGTACATGAAGACGGGCAGGGTCTCGCTCTTGTTGCCGGGGCCGCCGCGGGTCATCGTGTAGATCAGGCCGAAGACGGAGAGCGTCTGGAGCGTGATCAGCATCAGGTTGGTGAGGATCGCGCGCCGGATGACCGGCAGGGTGACCCGCCACAGCCGCTGCCAGGGCCCCGCGCCGTCCATCTCGGCGGCCTCGGTCAGCTCCTGCGGTACGTCGTTCAGGGCGGCGGAGAACACCATCATCGAGAACGCCGTACCGCGCCAGACGTTGGCGAGGCAGACGGCGAGGATGGGCAGGGTGTAGAGCCAGTTCTGGGTCGGCAGGTGCAGGGCGTCGAGGATCGAGTTGAGGGAGCCCTGGTCGTAGAAGAAGGCGTACATCAGATAGCCGGCGACCACCTCGGGCAGCACCCAGGCGGCGATGACGACGCCGTTGGTGAGCGAGCGGACCGGCTTGGACGCCTTCTCCATCAGGACGGCGAGGGCGAGGCCGAGGGTGTTCTGGCCGACGACGGCGGAGCCGACGACGAACACGAACGTGAGCCGTACGGCGTTGAGGAAGTCGCTGTCCCCGAAGGCGCGGGTGAAGTTGTCGAGGCCGGTGAAGTGGGTGCCGGTGGCGCCGGTGAGCTGCATGTCGGTGAAGGCGTAGTACACGCAGTAGGCGATCGGTCCGGCGAGGAAGACGGCGAGCAGGATGACCGCGGGCAGGGTCGGCAGACCGCGCAGCAGGCTCCGTACGGGCGCGGGCGCCCCGCGGGACCGGCGGCGGTGGCCGTCGGTCCCGCGGGGGGTCGTGGTGAGCGTGGTCACGAGGTGCCCTTGACCGTCTTGTCGTCGCCGACGGCGGCGGCGACGTCGCTGTCGTAGGTGGCGGCGGCCTTGTCGACCGAGGCCTGGCCGGTGGTCACGGACTCCATGGCCTTCTGGATGGCGGTGGAGACCTGGTTGTAGGCGGGCAGACCGGGGCGGTAGTGGGTGTCCGCGACGAGGGCCGTGAAGAACTCGTTGGTGGGGACGGACTTCAGATACGTCGGGTCGGTGGCGACGTCGGTGCGGGTGGCGATGGTGGCGTTGGTCGCGTTCCACTGCGCCGAGTTGGTCTTCGTCTGGACGGTCTCCAGGAACTTCCAGGCGAGGTCGGGGTTGCCGGCCTTGGCGGGGACCGACCAGGCCCAGCCGCCTGACATCGATGTCCTGCCCGGGGCCTGGCCGTTCTGCGTGGGCATGGCCGCGGTGCCCATGGTGCTCTGCCAGTCGGTCCACGGCTTGGCGCTGGTGGAGCCCCAGTTGTTGGGCATCCAGGAGCCGTCGATGTCGATGGCGAGCTTGCCCTCGGGGATCAGCTCGGTGCCGACGGCGGTGCCGAAGTTGGCGCCGAGCGCCTGGTCGACGGCGGGGCCGAGCTTCTCGCCGAACACGGTGTGGACGAAGTTCAGGGAGTCCTTGAAGCCCTGGCTGCCGACGACCCACTTCTTCTGGCTCGCGTCGTAGAGGGACTTGTCGCCGGCCGGGGTGCCGTACAGCAGCATCTCGAAGCCCTGCATGGAGGATGCCTCGCCGCCGGCGGTGCCGGTGTAGAGGTTCAGGGGGGTGACGCCGGGCAGCTTCGCCTTGATCTTTCTCGCGGCGGCGAGGACGTCGTCCCAGGTCTTCGGCTGCCAGGGCACGGAGATCCCGGCCTGGGCGAGGAGCTTCTTGTTGTACCAGATGCCGCGGGTGTCGGTGTTGTCCGGGACGCCGTACACCTTGCCGTCGGCGGCGCCGGTGACCGCGCCCTTGGCGGCGGTGGCGTACTTCGACCAGTCGGCCCACTTGGCGGTGTAGGCGTCGAGGGGTTTGAGGTAGCCGCCCGCGATGTCGGAGTTGATCAGCGCGGTGTCCTCGTAGACCAGGTCGGGGGCGGTCGAGGGGGACCGCATCATGAGCTGGATCTTGGTGTAGTAGTCGTTCTCGGAGGCGGTGACCGGGACGAGGGTCACCTTGCTGCCCGGGTTGGCCTTGGTGAACTCCTTCACCATCGAGGCGAGGAAGTTCGCCTGGAGCTTGTTGCTGCTGTTGAGGTTCTGCCAGTAGACGACCTTGATGGATTTGCCCGAGCTCCCGGAGGAGCCCGAGCCGCAGCCGGTGGCGGCCAGGGCGGTGACTGCGGTGAGGGCGGTGGCGATGGCGAGTTTCGAACGCACTGTGGTTCCTCCGGAACGGAAAACCTGGAGAGAAGCTGCGAGGGGGACCGGCCGCGACGGCTCTTCTCGGGTCGCGCCTCCCTTGCGCGACCCTGCGCGACCGGTCCGTTCGACCCGGTTTGGTGGGCGACAGCTAAATCCAATGGATGGACTAAGTCAACGCTTCCGGCATGTAAACTTCCGGCCATGTGGCGTGGTGTGATGGGGCGGACGTCACGGTGTGGACACGAGGCGGGGGTCAGGTGATGGACAGGTGACGACGCTCGGCGGCACGAATCTGCCGCGGGTCGGCGGATACAACCAGGCCGTGGTGCTGGACGCCATCCGGACCCGGGGCACGGTCAGCCGGGTCGAGCTGGCCGCGCTCACCGGCCTGACCAACCAGACCGTCTCGAACGTCGTCCGCAAGCTGCTCGACGCCGGCCTCGTCACGGAGACCGGCCACGCACCGTCCAGCGGCGGCAAGCGCCGCACCCTGCTCTCCCCGCGCCCCGACGGCGCCTACGCCGTCGGCGTCCATCTCGACCCCGACTCGGCCGTGATCGTCCTGGTCGACCTGGCGGGCAAGGTGATCGTCAGCCGCCGGCTGCGGCTCACCGCGCCGGACGTCCCCGCCGACGTGGTGGACCGGGTCGCCCGTGCGGTCCAGCGGCTGATCGGGCGCTCCGCGGTGGACCCGGCCCGGCTGCTCGGCCTGGGCATCGCCGCGCCCGGCCCGATCGACGGCGCCTCGGGCTGCGTGGTCGAGCCGCCGAACCTCCCCGGCTGGGACCGCGTGCCCCTGGTGGAGATGTTCGCCAAGGCCACCGGCCTGCCCGTCGCCCTGGACAACGACGCGACCGCCGCCGCGATAGGCGAGCGCTGGATCGGCGGCGAGTCACGGGCCGGCAGCTTCCTCTTCATCTACCTGGGGACCGGCATCGGTGCCGGCATCGTCCTGAACAACACGGTCCTGCACGGCGATTCGGGCAACGCCGGGGAGTTCGGCCATATGCCCGTGGAGCCGGGCGACCGGGTCTGCCACTGCGGCTCCACCGACTGCCTCGGCCCCTACTGCTCCCCCGCCGCCATCCTCGACGACCTGCTGCGCCGCCACGGCCGTACGGCCGCCGACCGCATCGGCCTGGCCGGCACGCCCGACTCCCTCCACGACGACTGGCGGGCGCTGCGCAGGGCCGCCCGCACCGGCGACCAGGACGCCCGGGACGTCGTACGCCGTGCCGCCCGCCGGATCGCCCAGGCCACCCGGGGCGCCGCCAGCCTGCTCGACGTCTCCCGGGTCGTCCTCGGCGGCGAGGCGCTGCGCGGTATCGAGCCCATCCTGCTGGAGGAGATCGACAGTGCCGTCAACCGCACGTCGGTCGCGCGCTCGATCCGCCGCGTCGCGATCGAGCGGAGCGTCATCGGCGACACGGTGGGCGCGATCGGCGCCGCGTCACTGGTCCTGCACGGCAACTACGCGCCGGGATGGCGGCTGCTGACGGACTCGGCGGACTGAACCGGGCCCGTTGACGACCTTTTGGCGTACGGGAGTTGAACACTCCGCAGGTTGACCGTGCGCCCTTCGCGGCGTCCCTACGCTGACGCGCGTGCATGATCAGCGGCAGGCGGGCGACGACCGTCAGGGCAGTGTCGGCGAGCGGTCACCGTTGGCGGCCCGGGTGCCGCTCCGGGACGGGCGCAGTCGGCGGGCGAACCCGCTGCTGGGGTTGCAGCAGACCGCGGGCAACGCGGCGACCGTGGCCGCGCTGGCCGGGCCGCCCGGGGTGCGCCGCCCGGCGCCGGAGCAGTTGCCCGCCATCGAGGAGACCGGCGAGCACCTGCTGGAACTCCCGCCGTATCTGCTGGACCTGGAGGCGGGCGGGCTGTCGACGGCGTACGCGCTCACCGGGCAGGAGTTCGTCACCGACACGGTGGCCCAGGCCGTCGGGCACCGCGAGGGGGGCGTCGCCGAGATCGGCGCGGAACTCGCCGGGCGGCCCGAGTCGTTCTACGGGCGCGGCCGGGCCTTCGCGGTCACCGGGGCGCGGGGCACCGACCGCTTCGACGTCACGGTGCGCGTCTCCCCCGCCGACGACGACCGGCCCGCCACGTTCTCCCCCTCGGGAACCGACACCGAGGGCGCGGCCACCAAGGTGGACGTGCAGCACAACTCCGCCGCGACCGTCGCCCACAGCACGGGCTCGTCCGCGTCGAAGGGCGTGGCGTTCACCGCGTTCGGCATGGCACCGGTCGTGCCGGGTGTGTGGCTCGGCGCGGCGGCGACCGTCAACGCGCAGCCCTTCCAGTCGTCGAGGGACTCCCGCACCCAGCGGGGCGTGGCCGAGCCGCGCGTCCTGCGCAGCGACAAGGGGTCCGTCGAGGTGCCGCGCCGGGTGCGCTACCAGGTGCGGATCAAGAAGGACGGCGACCGTTCGGCGCGGCGCTTCGCCGGGAACGGCTCGCTCACCATGCGGGTGCCGACGGAGCATCTGGTGCCGGTCACCTCGGGGGCGCCGGCCCGGCCGCGCGCGGTGACGGCCGAGACCGCCCGGGCCGTGTCGCTGGCCGACTCGATGGCCCCGCTCGCCGTCTCCGACGGGGCCGGCCCGCACCAGGGCGGCGGGGGGCTCTTCGACGCCGTGGCCTCGGCGCTGCACCCGTCCCTGACCTGGCCCGGGGCGCCCGGCCGGGCCCGGCTGTACGAGGCCACCGCCACCGCGACCGTCCTCGAGGACCTCCCCCGGCTGCTGCGCGACGGGATCGTCGGCGAGGATCTGACCAGCCGCGACGGCAGCACGACCGGTACCTACCGGATGCGGGCCGACATCACCGGGCTGGCCCCCGGCTGGGGCATCGGCAAGACGCAGCTGCGCACGCACCAGCACGCGCAGAACGGGGTGACGGACACCGCGGGCAAGGGGCGCGGCGGCACGTTCGGCGTGGGTCCGGCGGGTGGCTTCGGTGTGCTGGGCAACGCGGCGGCCGTGCGCGGCACCGTGATGCCCGTGGTCGGCGCGCGCAAGGCGCGGTTCACGGTGGCCGAGCAGACCACGTCCAGCCGCCAGGGCGCGGAGGTCCGCGGCGACAAGGTGCTCTATCTGGGCACCGTGCGGTTCACCATCGAGGGCAGCGGCCCCGACTCGCCCCTGACGAGGGCGCGTGGCAGAGGTCGTACGGCACACCACTCGATGCGGGTCTGGCTCAGCCTGCGCGCCGACGAGGCCAAGGAGCTGGGGCTGCCGCTGCCGGAGGGCGTCACGGCGGACGAGTTCGTGAAGAAGCCGCGGCGCCCCGAGGAGGCGAACGCCGAGCGGGCCGAGGGGGACGACCGGGCTCCCGAGCATGTCGCACGGCATCTGCCCTACGGTGCGATGGGCTCCAGCGTGGCGATCAGCCGGCTGGACACCGCGCCGATGATGCGGGCCGTGCAGCAGATGTTCGCCACCGACACCCGGCTCGCCGGGTATCTGCCGGCCTTCGGCGACGAGGCGCAGCCGCGCCAGGTCGGCCCGGAGGACGCGGAGGTCCAGCGGCGCAACTACCGGGAGCTGGTCGCCGTCCTGTCGGAGACCAACCTGCGGGTGAACAAGGACCAGTTGCTGTCGACGGGCGTCCGGGTGCGGCTGCGCCGCAAGTCCACGTTCCACACGCACGACGTGCAGCTGAAGGTGACCGGATCGCTGCGGGACACCGGCTATCTCGGTGACACCAAGGACTGGCTGGTGCGCAGTCACGCGACGGTGGCGAGCAACGCGCAGAGCGGGCGCGCCAGTTCACGGACGGTCGGCGGGATGGCGCTCGGTCAGTTCCGGCTGATCCCCGGCGCGCTGACGATGTCGGCGCGGGCCGACAAGGGCCGTACGACGACCCGGCGCGGCCAGGCCGGGCCGACACTGCGCACCGATGTGCTCACCAACGGCTCCGAGGACGCGAGCGTGTTCGGCGGGAAGCTGAGCCTGAACGTCGATGTGACCATGACGAGCCGGCAGCGCAAGGCGGCCCGCAGTCTCACCCCCGGCGCACCGGGCCGGGACGTCGTCACCCCCGAGCACCTCGGGGCGCTGCCCCTGGACGCGCAGGACGTACGGCTGCTCACGCCCACCGCGTTCACCCTGGACGACGCGGCCAAGGAGGCGATGGACGGGGCGGTCGCCGGCCGCGCCCGGCCCGGCGGCGCGGGGCACGCCGACTTCGCGGCGGCGGGCATCGGCGACCTGGCCGGTCTCAAGCCGCCCGGGGTGGGCGGCCGGGGGGTGCGGGACTGGACGCTGGTGGAGACCGTCGGCGACGGCCAGGCGGTGCGCGACCTGGCGTTCGAGCTGCTGGCGCAGGCCGCCGGCCGCAACAAGGGCGAGCGCAGGGACCGGGCGCTGGAGACGGAGGGGCTCGCGCCGCGGCTCGCCGTCGAGGAGAGGTTCAGTCCGCAGGCGGTGACGGCGGCGCTGCGGCAGGCCGTGTCGGCCGGGTGGGTGGTGAACAACCTGCGGTACGCGCGGCGGCTGGCCGAGCTGAACGGCGCGGTCGGCACCCGGTTCGCGCTGACCGCCCCGCAGGTCGTGCACCAGGGCACGGGCGCGGGCACCGAGACCTTCGTCCTCGGCGGACACCAGGTCACCGGGCAGGAGGGCGTCAGCCACAGCACCTCGGTACAGGGCGGCCTGATGGGCTCGGAGAACGGCACCGAGTGGCGGCTCGGGCAGGGGGTCTCGGCCGGCCGGAACCTGGGGCACGGCGACACGACGGCGTCCACCCTGTCCGGCACCGTGGAACGCAACGCGCACACCTCCCGCAAGAGTCCGCTGTATCTGGTCCAGTGCGACCTGGTGGTGCGGATGGTGGCCGAGGTCGCGGTCACCGGCGGCGGTCCGTACGTGGCGCGCGGCGGCCGTACGGTGCCCGCGGCGGTCGGCGTGTGGCTGACCGCGTCCCAGCTGCGGGCGGCGGGGCTGCGGGTGCCGGGCGAGGATGCGGCGGTCGCCTCCGGCTCGGGCACCACGTCCGCGGAGACGTCCGCGAAGAAGTCCTCGGCGCGAGCGGAAGGCGAGCGCGCGGAGACCTCCGGCGGGGCGTCGCGCGGCGGGCCCCTGCTGTCTCCGGCGCCCGTGCCCGCGCTCGCCGAGAGTGCGCCGCTGGGCTTCGGCATGATCGAGGACCTGCCCGACTTCCTCCCTCTCCTCGAACGGATCCGTGGCCGCCTGGGTGCCTCGCTCGCCGACGACCTGCTGCCGCGCACCCGGCTGACGGACCGCAACGACAACGTGCAGCGACTGCTGCGGGTCCTCGACCGGGACGGCTCGGCGGGCCTGCTGTCCAGCGCGATGGACGGCGGTGTGGGCGTCGAGCTGTTCGACGGGCGCAAGCGGCCCTACCGGGCGGTGTTCCGCGTCCGCAGGACCGGGAAGGGCACATACGTCGAGACGGCCTCCGACGGCCGGGACATGGAGTACATCACCTCCGCCGCCGCCCAGCGGGCCACCGCGCACGACGAGAGCGACTCCAAGGGTGTCGAGGGCGTCCTCGCCGGTGCCGGGAAGCCGGAGGGCGGCACCGGTCAGGTGAAGAGCGTCGGCGGGGCGGCGGGGCTCGGCGTCGGCACGAGCGACTCGCGCCGCTCGGTGAGCGTCGGGCGGGCCCAGCTGGGCGTGAAGACCGTCGCGGAGGCGTCGGCCGCTCCGTCCGCGCGGATGAACGTACCCATCGAGGCGACTCTGGAGGTCTTCTCGGGCAACCGGCGGGTGGCCCTGGCCTCGCTGGGGCGCAGGAGCCTCACCCATCGCGTCCTGGCCGCCGATCTGCACGCCCTGTCCCGGATGGCGCCCGTGCCGCCGCAGTCGGTCGGCCGGTACTCCGTCTCCGCCGAGGAGGGCACCGCCGACCAGCTCGGGCCGTGGCGGGGGGCCGGGGTGCGGCTGCCGATGGAGGCGCAGGTCAACGGGTTCCGGGGCGCGCCCAGGGTGCAGCAGGCGGTGGACGACGCCGTGCAGCGGGCGGGCGGCGGCGCGCGGTTCCGCACCGGCGGCGAGACGGCCTTCCATCTGCTGCGGGAGGCGGTCTCCACGGAGTGGCTGATCTCGGCGCTGCCGCTGCTGACCGCCGCGGGCGTGGACCTGCCGCCGGTGCACGCGACCGGCGCGTCCGGCCAGGACCTGCGCAGCTCGCTGCACGCACGGCTGCGGGGCGGCCGGGTGCTGGGCGTGGGCGACAAGATGACCTTCGAGACGGTCGCGCAGAGCGGCCTGGACGCGCCGCGTCCGACGGGTACGGACGGGCAGCAGACGAACGAGCACGGCAAGACCGCGCGGGGTGTGGTCGGCGCGGGTGTGCTGAACGCGGACGAGTTCCGGATGAACCAGTTCCTGGGGGTGATGGACGGCTCGGGCAGCGCCACCGACACGGCGGCGAACGCGGCCGGTTCGATGCCGCTGCACAAGCCGAAGTCCGAGTCGGTGCTGGTGCAGTTCACGCTGGAGATGCGGGTGGTGGCGGAGGTGACCGACCGGGTGACGGGACGGCGGTCGAGGGCCGTGCAGCAGGTGACGCTCCCGGACCCGGTCGTCGTCCGGATGCCGGCCCCCGCGGTCCGCCGGATGGTGACAGAACCGGCGAACGCGGAACTCCTCCGGGACCCGCAGAACCATCTGAAGCTGCGCCCCGAGCCGGACGACACCACCGCCTGATGGGACTTGCCGGTTCGGTGAGACTCGGTGCCGTAGCCGCCAGCAGGTGAGCACTTTCGCCGCCGGAAGCATTCGAATTCTGCGGTCAGAGCGTGCCCCTGCTGGTCGGCCGGGAGGCCAGACCGGAAGCTCACCGCGGCGAGGCTGCCCGAGGGCGTGGACGGGATCGCGAAGCTGCACGAGCTCCTCGCGAAGCATGGCGGCCAGGGCCTGCGCCCCTTCCGGGACCCGGACGCCGCCCGTGGGTTCGCGAGCATCCACCGCAGTGGTTCGTCGCGCGGACGGCCGGGCGCCACGATGGTCTTGGTGAGGTCGAAGTCGACCAGCACGCTCCACAGGGCGCGATAGGCCACCGGGTTCGTTGCCTCCAATGCCTCAACGACGAGCGTTCCCGCCTTGCCGACTGTCGAGGACCACGGCAGTCGGAAGTTCGCCATGCCGTCCACATCGCCTTGCTGGTCACGGTGGACGAGATACCGCAGCGGTCCGTTCGTGCCGTCCGCGCCGTCGGACAGGCCGTCCCAGCGTCCAGGCAAGGGGGTGAGCTCACCGACGCGGTATGCACGCACCTCCGCGTGCACCATGGGCCAGAACTGCTTCGCCTGCGTGGCGTCGACCAGCTCCAGCGAACCCGGATCGGGCACTGCCGGAAGGAGGGCGGCTTCGTGACGGTCCAGCTCCCACCGCACGCGGTAGGTCGCCGGCGAGAAACCGAATCGGCCGTAGATGCTGCCCTCGCTGGCGCTGAGCATCGCCAACGGCTCGCCCCGGTCCAAGGCCGCCTCGAACATGGCCTGCATCATCTGCCGCAGATAGCCGCGTCGGCGGTGTGTAGCGATCACCGCGGTAGCAGTGACACCAGCCATCTTGACCGTGCCCCCGCCGGGGACCGCCACATCGAAGGAGATGGCGGCCGATGCGCCGACACACGCGCCGCCGTGGCGGGCGGACCTGAGCAACCATGCGTTTCCTGGAGGACATTGTCCGCTTCTCGGGCGATGACCACGATCGCATGACGGTGCCCCGCTCCTCCCCCCTTCGGAGGAGCGGGGCACCGTCATCGGGCTAGCGGATCGGGGGCGGGGTTACCACCGCACGCCGGCGCGCAGTTTGCCCCAGGTGACGGAGCCGACCTGACCGTCGTCGGAGATCCCGGCGTGCCTCTGAACCGACGTCACGGCGTTGTATGTCAGTGTGCCGAACTTCCCGTCCGGATCGAGGTATGTCGGGTATGAGGTGTTGACGTTGATCAGGCACTGCACCTCCTTGATCCGTGCCTCCGCGGCGGCACCGGTCTGGCCGGCCTTGGTCAGCGCGTTGCCGTTGTACCAGCCGCAGTAGAAGGGCGCCGCCTGGACATTCTGAACGGACTGCGCCGGTGCGGCACTCGCCGTGGGTGCGACGGCCAGACCGGCACCGACGACTGCTGTGGCGAAGGCGAGCGCGATCCGCCTGCCTGAGGTCATGTTCATACTTCCCCTCGTTTCTCCTTCGAGCCGTCCCCGTGGACCGGCTCGCCGGGTGACGGTCAGACGGTAGGTACAGCCGGGGCCGCACCGCGTCCCATGAGGGGTTGAGCTTTCGCGCAACCACAGCGGTAGCGGCGTGGTTGCGTACAACGTCCGTGCTACACCGTCTGGTTGATGACTGAGTCCGCCGCGCGGTCTACTCTGCGCGCGTGCTGCGGAACAGAGGGCTGGTGGACGTGGGCTTGGCGCTGGCCTTCACAGTGGCGAGCATGCTGCTTGGGCGCGAGCGGGTCCTGCCGCCCGACTGGGAGCCACTCGACTCCTTCGGCTATGCGCTGACCGCGCTGGTCAATCTGCCCGTTGCCGCCCGTCGCCGGGCCCCAGTCGCCGTCTGCCTGATCGTATGCGTCGCGTGGACCGGCTACGTATCCGCCGGCTACTGGCCGGTGGTGAACTGCCTCGCGCCGATGCTGGCGCTCTACACCGTCGCCGCCGCGCGCTCGTTGCGCACGGCGCTGGGCTGCGCGGCGCTGACGGGAGGGGTGTGGCTGTATGCGGGGCTGAGCGCCCAGGCGAGTTCCATGGCCACGGTGACCGTGCAAGCGGTGGTGTTCCCTCTGGTCATGTGCCGGTTCGGTTACGCGGCCCGGGTGTCCGCCGAGCGGGGCGACCAACTGGCCGTACTGACCGAACAACTGCGCCGCGAGCAGGCGGAACGTGCCCGGCGCGCGGTCGCCGAGGAGCAGGGCCGCATAGCGCGAGAGCTGCATGACGTGGTCGCCCACCACATGTCGGTGATCTCGGTGCAGGCCGGGATGGCCGGATACGTCTTCGGCTCCGACCCCGGCGCAGCACATAACGCGTTGCGCACGATCAGCGACACCAGCCGGGAGGGGCTGGAGGAGCTGCGCCGAATGCTGACCGTCCTGCGCACTGACGACAACGGCGACGGCCAGGGCCCGGCTTCGTACGACTCCGTGCCCGGGCTCGGCCGGCTCGACGAGATGGCCGGACGGATCCGGGCCGCGGGGGTACCGGTGGAGTTGACCGTCACCGGGCGGCCACGGCCGCTTGCACCGGGCGTGGAGCTGTGCGCGTACCGTGTGGTGCAGGAGGCGCTGACCAACGTGCTCAAACATGCGCATACGGCGCGGGCGGTCGTCGTGGTCGAGTACGGAGCACGGCAGCTGTCGGTGACCGTCACGGACGACGGCGGCGCGAAAGAACGTACGGATCCGGACAGAATCCTTCCGGGTGCCGGACACGGCTTGATCGGCATGCGCGAGCGCGCCAGGCTCTACGGCGGGACGGTGAACATCGGCCCCCGGCCCGAGGGGGGCTTCGGCGTCCGGCTGACGCTGCCCACCTCGGCGTCGGCCACGCCTCAGGGGGACGAGGCACGCACATGACGAGGGTGCTTGTCGTCGACGACCAGTTCCTGATCCGGGCCGGACTCGTGGGGCTGTTGCGCGCCGCGCCCGGCATCGAGGTCGTCGGTGAGGCAGCCGACGGGGCGGAGGCTGTCGAGCTGGCGGCGACGACGAGCCCCGACGTGGTCCTGATGGACATCCGCATGCCGGGCATGAGCGGCATCACCGCCACCGAGCGGATTCTGGCCGGGGCGGACGGCGCGGGGCCGCCGCCCAGGATCCTGGTGCTGACCACTTTCGACCTCGATGAGTACGTGTACGCCGCGCTGCGCGTGGGAGCGTCCGGCTTCCTGCTCAAGGACGCCGGCCCCGAGCGGCTGCTCGCCGCCGTGGCGGCGGTCGCGGGCGGCGACACACTCTTCGCGCCGAGCGTGACCAGGCGGCTGATCGAGGCTCTCGCCCCCCATGACCGGGTGGTGGAGCCGCCGGCCGATCTGACGGTTCTCACGGCGCGCGAGGTGGAGGTGCTCCGGCTGATCGCGCAGGGGTTGTCGAACATGGACATCGCCGACCATCTGTTCATCAGCGAGGCGACCGTCAAGACGCATCTGAACCGCACCATGTCCAAGCTCGACCTCGGCAGCCGCGCGCAGGCGGTGGTGCTGGCGTACGAGTCCGGGTTGGTGAAACCGGGGCCCACGGGTCTTCCTGGCTGATGTGCCGCCTGTCAGCGATCGCTCGTCAGTTCCACGCTGCCCGGTGTGACTGATTGTTGGTTCGTTCGTGGATGCGTGTCTGCTGCTCTATGAGCGTCGTGGGAATGGTGTGACACCTGAGGAGATCTCCTCGACCAGCCGCTCGGCCGTCCTCGGCGCCTTTCGCCGCAACAGCGTGACCAGCCGTCGACGGCCGGCCTTGCGGATCCGGACCGGGGACCCGAACCGTTCCAGCAGCGCGAGGGGCGCCGCCGACGTCGTCGACCACACCCGCGAGGACGTCACGGCCCGCGGTGTCCGCTACGACGTCGTCCTGGACGCCGCCGGCAACCGCCCCCTCTCCCGGCTGCGCCGGATCCTCGCCCCGCACGGCACCGTCGCCTTCGTCGGGGGCGAGGACGGCGGCCCGGTGCGGGGCGGCACGGACCGCTGGACGCGTGGTCTGGTGCTCCAGCTCTTCGTCGGGCAGACCCTGCGCCCGTTGATCGCGATCACCCGCCGCCCGGACCTGCTGACCCTCGCCGCGCTCGCCGAGGCCGGGGCGGTCACGCCGGTCGTCGACCGCACGTATCCGCCGGCCGAGGCCGCCGACGCCGTACGCCATCCGGAGTCGGGCCATCCCCGGGGCAAGCTGGTCCTCACCGTCTGACGGGCGGCGTCTCGCCTGGTCGGGTGTGCCGGGCGGTGCGACGCTGGATGGATGAGGCGTCAGGCGGGACTCGCCAGGAGGGCCGATGGGTCGTGACGTCCCGGCCGTGGTCTTCACGCGTGAGGACCGCCGTCGGTACCGGGAGAAGATGCAGGAGTGCCTCGAGGTGTTCGCGCGGATGCTGCGCGAGTCGCGGTTCGAGGCGGAGCGGCCCCGGGTGGGGCTGGAGATCGAGCTGAACCTGGTCGACGAGCGGGCCGAGCCGGCGATGCGCAACACCGAGGTGCTGGCGGCGATCGCGGACCCCGCCTGGTCCACCGAACTGGGCCGCTTCAATCTCGAGATCAACCTACCGCCGCGCCGGCTGACGGAGGGCGGTCCCGACTCCTGGGAGTCCGAGATCCGGGCCGCGCTGAACCACGCCGACGAACGCGCCCGCTCGGTCGGCACCCGGCTGATCATGATCGGCATCCTGCCCACGCTGCGGCAGGCGGACGTCGGGGAGCCGGCGCTGTCCGAGAACGCCCGCTACCGGCTGCTCAACGACCAGGTGTTCGCGGCGCGGGGCGAGGATCTGCGGCTCGACATCGACGGCGCCGACCGGCTGCGGACGTACGCCGACACGATCACCCCGGAGGCCGCGTGCACCAGTACGCAGTTCCATCTCCAGGTCTCTCCGGAGGAGTTCCCGCGGTACTGGAACGCGGCGCAGGCCATCGCCGGGGTCCAGGTGGCGCTGGCGGCCAACTCGCCCTTCCTGTTCGGCAGGGAGCTCTGGCACGAGACCCGGGTGCCGCTGTTCGAGCAGGCCACCGACACCCGTCCGCAGGAGATCAAGGCGCAGGGCGTACGGCCCCGGGTGTGGTTCGGGGAGCGGTGGATCACCAGCGTCTTCGACCTGTTCGAGGAGAACCTGCGCTACTTCCCGGCACTCCTGCCGCTGTGCGACGCGCAGGACCCGGCGCAGGCCCTGGACCGGGGCGACATCCCCGAGCTGGGTGAGCTCACCCTGCACAACGGCACGATCTACCGCTGGAACCGCCCCGTCTACGGCGTCGCCGACGACGCCCCGCACGTCCGGGTGGAGAACCGCTGTCTGCCCGCGGGACCGACCGTTGCCGACACCCTCGCCAACGGCGCCTTCTACTACGGCCTCACCCGCGCCCTGGTGGAGGAGGAGCGGCCGGTGTGGTCGCGGATGTCCTTCCGGGCCGCCGAGGACAATCTGCACACGGCCGCGCGGCACGGCATCGAGGCCCAGCTGTACTGGCCGGGGACGGGCGAGGTGCCGGTGGCCGAGCTGGTGCTGCGCCGGCTGCTGCCGCTGGCCCACCGGGGGCTGGAGCTGTCCGGGATGGACGCGGCGTGGCGGGAGCCGCTGCTCGGCATCGTCGAGCAGCGGTGCGTCACGGTCCGCAACGGTGCCGTCTGGCAGAAGGAGGCGTTCCACCGCGCGCTCGGCTCCGGCACGGACCGTCACGAGGCACTGCGCCGGATGACCCGGCTGTACATCGACTACATGCATCTCAACGCGCCCGTGCACACCTGGCCCGTGGACTGAGGCGGCTGAGGTGTCGGCCCAGCGCGACGTCCGCCTCGGCGAGATCGCCGCGGAGGTCTCGCCCGCGCGCCAGCAGGTCCGCCCCCTGCCGAGGACGGCCACCGCGGCGCGGATCCGGCCGTCGGCGTCGCGGACGGGCACGGCGTACTCGGTGATCCGTGCTCGATCTCGCCGTACGCCGCGACGACTCCGCTCGCACGGTCGCGGTCGTTGGCCGCGACGACCTCGGCGGGCGAGCGGGCCGTCGCGGGACCGCCCACCCCGATGAGCTGACAGCCCTCCAGCAGGCCGGTGATCTGCTCCGGGATGTGGTCGAGGAGCGTGGCCCGGCCGGGCCACGGATCCCCGTCGGCGGACTCCGCCCGCAGAAGTCGTACGAGCACCCCGTCCCGTACGGAGAGCCGGGCGCTCGCCCCGTGCGCCACGGCGAGGCGGCGCAGGACCGGACGGGCGTGGCGTCCTTCCGGCGTTCCAGGTAACCCTTGTCGCACAGCGGACGTCGATGGAGGAGGGAGTCATGAGGGTCCTCCCAGAACGGTGAGGGCCACGTCGAGCGCAGTGGGCATGGTGGTGGCGTGAATGCTGAAACGTATGCGGTCATCCCCGTGCACGGTTGCGGTCACGCCCGCCGCGTCGAGCCGTTCGTGGACAGCCGGGGCGTCGCCCTGCGGAATGCCCACCACGACAAGACCCGCGCGTTCATGGGGTGAGACGGGCGACAGTACCGGCATGCCTGCAGCGAGGAGCCGGTCGATGAAGGCGGTCGCCGTGGCCTCGATGCGACGCTGGACGGTGGCGACCCCGACCGATTCCAGCTGTGCGAGCGCCGTCGCGAGCGCCCCGGATGCGAACGGTGATCCGTTGGTCATCGAGAAACGCTGTGCGCCGGGGAGTAGCTCGTGGGGCACGCCGTCGTAGTGCGAGGGCCTTTCGACACCGGTCCAGCCACCAAGAACTGGCCGGAGGCGCGCAAGGCCCTGGGGGGACAGTGCCACGAAGCCCGTGCCCCACCCCGCTCTGAGCCACTTCTGGCCGCCGACGACCAGCGCGTCGGCCAGGGTCCAGTCGGCGTCGACGACACCGAATCCCTGGATGCCTTCGACCACGAGGAGGCGGTCGCCGATCACCGAACGAATCCCGGCCAGGTCGGCGCGAACCCCGGTGCGGAAGTCGACCGCGCTGACCGCCACTGCGACGGTGTCCGGCGTGAGGGAGGCTGCCACGCGGTCGGGCGTCACCGGCGCGAGTTCGTTTCCGGGCACGGCATGCAGAGTGCGCACGGTAGTGAGCCCCGCATCCTGTGCTCGCCACCACGCATACAGGTTCGAGGGGAACTCTGCACTGCTGACGAGCACCGCGCCGCGCGGCAGGCCGAAGGCAATCTGGAGGAGGCCGAGCGACGTGCTGGGCGTCAGCGCCACCGCGCTACGGTCGAACCCGGTGAGGCGCGAGACTGCCGCGAGAGCGTTCTCGTCCTCCGCATGCAGTCCCGCTGAGGGAACACCGGCGCTCGCGTCGGCCGTGAGCCGGCCGATCGTCTCCACGACCGGGCGCGACGGTGGTCCGTAGCTGCCGAAGTTGAGGTATCCGGTCGGCTCGGCGAAGGAGGCGAGGTAGTCGTCGAACTCTGCCGTCACGCGAGCACCCGCTGGAGGAACTGTCGGGTACGCGGCTCGCGCGCGGCACCTGTCATCTGCTCGACCGTGCTCTCCTCGATGATGCCGGCGTCAGCCATGGCCGCCACGACCGATCCGGCGACCGCCCGGGCAGGGGATCTCACAGTGCGGTTCCTCAGTGGTCTGTATGTGGCGGCGCCCGTCGCCGGGCGCCGCCGCGGAGGAAGAGGGTCAGCTCACGACGACCGTCGCCGCAGCCGTCTTGTCGGTGCCTTCGACCTGGCCGGTCACGGTGAAGGTGCCGGCGTCGGCGTACTGATCCGGCTCGACCGGCGCCCAGGTCACCGCGATGCCGCTCTGCCGGGAGCCGTACTGCGCCAGCATCCAGTTGCCGTAGTGATGGCGGCTGGAACTCCAGTACAGATTCTCCGAACGCAGCCAGCGGGTCAGGTCTCCCGCCGAGGTGGTGGGCAGCGCCTGCATCGCCATGAACTCAGCACTGGTCTCCCAGGAACCGGACAGTGCCGCCCCCGGGGCGACATTGATGATGCCGACCGTGTCGTCCACCGATCCGCCACTGACCCAGGAGTCCAGCTCGGTGCGGTTCCAGGTCCGGGTGACGATCACGATGATCTTGTGCTGCGCCAGTAGCCCGGTCTCCGGTGTGAAGGCCATCGTGTTGACGTAGAAACTGTAGAGATTCTCCAGCTGTGTGATGACACCGTTCGGGTCGAAGTTGTTCCTCTCGGTCCAACTCGCGGGAATGTACACCGACTTCGCGGCGGCGACCGGCGCACGCGCCATCGCCGGCGGCGCGACGGACGCACCGGTCACCAACGTAGGAGTCAGTACGACAGCGAGCCACAGTGGCCGTAATCGAGCATGAAGAAGCTTCATGACCGAACCTTCCTCTCTCTTTCGGCACTATTCGGTTCCCGATAACCGCCCGGGATTCTCACGGCAGCGGCGGCAACACCACCCGCTGGATCGGTGAGGTGTTCCCGGCACGGTCGGTGGCGGTGAACTCCAGAATCTGCGGCTCGTCACGCAGCGCCCTGGTGAACGGCTCCTGATAGATGCCCCAGAACGTCTCCGGAGTACGCCATTGGACGCGGTCCACGCCGGACACGTCGTCGTCGGCGTGGAGGGTCACCTCGACGTTGCTCGGTCCGAGCGGACGGACCTTGGCACGTACCGACGGGGGCCGCGTGTCCACAGCGGCCTCGCGAGTGGCGTGGACGACCCGGCCCAAAGAGTCGGTGGCCCGGCCCCGGAGCACGTACCGGCCCTCGCGGTCCAGCGCGATCACGCCGGTCGCGGGCTGCCACGTGCCCTCGCCCACCGCGGCCTCCAGGGTGGCGGGCGAGACCGAGGTCACCGCGAAGCCCGGCTCTCGGGTGTACCACCCGGACGGGGCACGGTCGCCGGTCACCTCCACTCGGACCACCGGCAGCGGATCACCCACGCCGACGTCCGCCGGGAGCGACCACTCGACGACGTCCTCGACCGGCTGCCCGTCCGCGGAGGTCAGCCGGGTCACGCGCGGTAGGTCCGCCGAGTCCGGGCCGACGACACCACGGCGGGGCACGGCCGGGCCGTCGAGGGTGCTCGCGGCGGCTGCCATGAGCACCGCGACCGCCTCGTCCCGGCTCAGCAGCCCGGATCGGGCCGCCCGCACCACCTCCCGGTGGACCGCGGTGAAGAACGCGGCCACGTCGGCGTATCCGCCGTCCGCCCACAGTCCGGTGAGGAACGACCAGCCGTCGGCGTCATGGCGGTCGGGTACCCCGGGTGCGCTGCCCAGGAAGGCGATCTCCGGGTCGGCCAGGCGCAGGTACATGTGGTAGCGGTGGTCGCCGCCGGACCAGGCCGGCTCGAAGGTCCGGCCGAGCACCGAGACCAGGTCGCCGTCGGTGGTGTGCCCGGCGATGCTGCCGTCGAGACGCCGATGGGCGGCCGCCGCGATGGGCAGGGTGGTGGTGGCGTCGTCGCGCGCGAGCAGCACCGTGGGGCCGAGTTCCAGGCTGACCAGGGTGGGGTCGTCGGGGGCGGGCACCAGCCGCAGCGGCATCGGCAGGTCGAGCTCGACGATGTCGCCGGGGCGGAAATCGCGCCGCAGTGTCACGAATCCGGTGTCCGGCACCGGCGTCTCCACTCCGTCGACCCGGGCGCCGGCGGCCCAGGGCGGGATGCGCAGGTGCAGCTCGCCCGAGAAGGTGAGGCCGAACTCGATCGCCACCTTCCCGTCCCGGGGGTACCGCGTCCGCAGGATCACCTCCCCGTCCGCGTAGCGCAGCCGCGAGGGTACGTATTGCGCTGCGTACAGCCGCCCTGGTGCGTGGAACCACACCGATTCCTGGTGCTTGACGTGGCTCTCCAGGCCGGTGCCGCCGCAGCAGGTACCGACGTTGTCGTATTCGCGGACGGCGCCCGGGTCCACCGGGTACATGTACAGGACCTCGGGGCTGGTGTCCGAGGTGACGTCCGCGCGGGAGCCGACGATGTGGTTGAGCGAGGCCCGCTCGGCGTAGTCGGCGTACCGGCCGTCGAGGGTGTGCCCGAACAGCGAACGGGCGATCTTCAGCAGGTTGTAGGTGGCGCAGGTCTCGGCGTTGCGCCGCTTGACGAACCCGGCCACGGTGTCCGCGGGGCCCCACAACTCGCCCTCGCCGGTGCCGCCGTGCGCGAAGGTCCGGCCGGGCACGATCTGGTCCCAGAGGGCGACCACCGCGTCGCGGTAGCGGCGGTTGCCGGTGGCGTCGTACTGGTCGAGGTGCCCGACGAGCATCGGGAGGTGCTGGTTGGCGTGCATGCCGTCGAGCACGTCACGGCCCTCGACCGCGGCGTCGAGCACGCTGTCGACCTCGAATGCCCCGGCGGCGCGCAGAAACGACGGCTCGCCGGTGATCCGGTGCAGTCTCACCATGGTCTCGTTCATGCCGCCGAACTCGCCGGCGATGTAGAGCGACCACATGCGCTGCAGCCGCGCCCGCTCCAGCCGCAGAACCCGGCCGGCCACCCAGTGGCCCATGCCGGTGACGATCTGCAGCGCCTGCTGGGAGCCCGTCAGCTCGTACGCGTCCAGCAGCCCCGCCATGATCTTGTGGCACGTGTAGTACGGCGCCCAGATCTCCCCGTACGGCGCCAGGTCCTCCAACCGCGAGAACTGCCATTCGCCGTACGCCGCCAGAAATCCCGGATGGCTGTAACGCCCCGTCGCCGCCAGCGCGTCGCGCACCTCGGCCAGGCCCGCGACCATCTCGTTCGTCTTGCTCAGCAGGACTTCCTCGCCGGTCGAGGCGTACGCCAGCGACAGCATCGACAGGAAGTGCCCCGCGTAGTGCCCGCGCAGCAGGCTCGCCGTGGGTGCCACACCCGGTCCGGGATAGTCGGCCTCGGACCACGCCCGCTCGTCGGGATGACCGAAGTCCTCCCAGGTGCCCGGTGGCAGCGCGCCGTGGGTGGGGAGCCACGCGTTGGCCCGGAAGACCGCGAGCACCCGGTCCACCGGGAACACCCTGGCGAGATGCAGCATCTGGTCCCGGGTCCGGGAGTGCACCCCGTCGAGCAGGTCCACGTCCCGCAGGGCGAAGGGATGCGCGCGGGTCATCGGGCCGCCAACTTCTCGAGTCCGGCGGCGTCGATCGGCAGCGCGCCCGACAGCACCTCGTGCCCGGTCCCGGTCACCAGGAGGTCGTCCTCCAGGCGTACGCCGATCCCGCGCAATTCCGGGGGCAGGGTCTCGTCGTGGGCGTGGAAGTACAGGCCGGGCTCGACCGTCATCACCATGCCGGGCCGCAGCGGCGCACCCTGGTATTGCTCGTACGACGACGAGCCGCAGTCGTGCACGTCCAGGCCCAGGTGGTGGCCGATACCGCAGACGATGTAGCGGCGATGCTGCTGGCCCTCGGGTGCGAGCGCCTCGTCGACCGAGACCGGTAGCAGCCCCCAGTCGTGCAGCCCGCGGGCCAGCACCTCCATGGCGGCGAAGTGGAAGTCGGTGTAGGTGGCGCCGGGGCGTACCTGGTTCATACCGGCGCGATGCGCGGCCTCGACCAGGTCGTGCACCCTGCGCTGGGTGGGCGTGAAGGTACCGCCCACCGGTATCGTCCGGGTCACGTCCGCGGTGTACAGCGAGTTCGCTTCGACGCCCATGTCCAGCAGCAGCGTCTCGCCGGGCCGGACCGGGCCGTCGCAGCGGACCCAGTGCAGGATCGGCGCGTGCTCGCCGGAGCCGACGATGGTGCTGTAGCCGGGCCCGTTGCCGAAGGTGCGGGCGTGCCGGTCGAAGGTGCCCTGCAGCCAGCGCTCCCCCAGGTCCTCGGTGACGACGCGCGGGATCTCGTCGGCGACGGCGGCGAATCCGGTGACCGTGTGGTCCACGGCCTCGCGCAGCTGTGCGATCTCCCAGTCGTCCTTGATCATGCGGAGGTCGGAGAGCACGGTACGCAGTTCGTCCGGCTGGCCGCCGTGCTGGTCACCGAGGTCACCGATCGGCCGCACCGGCAGATCCAGTGCGGCCGACCACGCCGCGAGCCCCGCCGAAGGGCCGACCCACAGTTCCCCGTGCGCCGCACTGGCGTGGAAGTCACGTTCACCGGGCCGGGCCGGAGCCGGCATGTACAGCACCGCGTCGTGGCCGCGCGGCCGCGGCTTCATCACCAGGACCGCGCCCTCGGTCTGGCACGAGGTGGCCCAGAGGAAGTCGCTGTCCACCCGGAACGGGTAGTCCGCGTCGCCGTTACGGTGCCGGGCGCGGCCCGCCGCCAGGACCAGGGTCCGGTCCGGCAGGCAGGCGCTCAGCCGGGCCCGGTGCTTGGCCGCCGCCCGTGCCGCGGCCGGACTCACCGGCGCCGGGACGTCGCGTTCGGCCCAGCCCTGCCCGATGCGGGCCAGGAAACCGGAACTTTCGTCGGCCAGCCGCGGCGGCCTCGTCCCGGCGTACGGCGGGGTGGTCATCTCGGTCAACGCTTTTCGCCTCCTCGGTCGCGGACCATCTCCCTCAGCCGGCAAAACACCCGGCCGTCGGCGATGCCGTCGTGTTCGTACTCGTTGGTCACCCAGGTCTGCGCGTTGCCGACCCGGGTCAGGGTGTCGCGCTGCAGACCGGCGTCGACGAACACGTCGTCGGCGTACACGGCGGCGGCCAGCGGGACGTCGTTGGCCGCGAGCCGGGCCAGGTCGTAGAGCGGGCTCCAGACCCTCTGCTCGGCGAGCTCGGCCATGGCGGGCGCGAACGGCCGCAGTGCCCGGATCTCCTCGAACATCCACGGAAACGTCATCTCCGAGGTGAACAGCAGCGGCCGGCGGTCCTCGGCGAACTCCGGCCGCCGGTCCCGTTCGCGCTGGGCCGACCAGTGGAAGGGACCGTTCGCGCCGTCGCCGTAAATCGACTCCTGGAGGGTCCAGAACAGCGGGTTCCCCGTGTTCGACGTCTTGACCAGCACCGTCTCCAGAAACTGGCCGTCCAGTCGGCCGTCACGGCGGACAGCCTCGGAGACCAGCCAGTGCAGGCGCTGGTGGCCGGCTCCGAAGCCGAGGTCCCCGCCCAGGGTCTGGAACCGGCGCACCGACAGCGGCGAGCCGTCGGGCAGCGTCATGTCACCGGCGGCGAGCCGGTCGGCGATCGCCGCCACTGCGGCGACGTCCTGTGGGTAGCGCCGGTAGAAGTCGGCGGTCTTGCCGGCCACCCGGTCGAACGTGCGCCGGTAGACCTCGTCCGGATCGGGCGGTGTGCCGGGGATTCCGCCGCAGACGTAGCAGGCGGTCAGTGCCTCGGGGGCGTGCGACAAGTAGGTCAGGGTGATCCACCCGCCGAAGCTCTGCCCGAGGGTGGCCCACCGCTTGCCGTCGTAACACAGGGTCCGGACGTGTTCGAGGTCGCGCACGATCGAGTCGGCCCGGAAGTGCAGCAGGTGGTCCGCGGCCGCACGGGCGTCGGGGAAACCTGCGATGTCGGTGCCGTCGACCGGGGTGCTGCGCCCGGTGCCGCGCTGGTCGACCAGAACGACCCGGTAGTGCGACAGGGCCTCGGGCAGCCAGCCTCCCACCGGGGCAGGCCGGGGGTTGGCGCCGCCGGGGCCGCCCTGCAGATAGGTCAGCAACGGCAGGTCGTCGTGACGTCGGTCCGGGTCGGTGAACTCCCGCACGAACAGTTCGATGCTCTCGCCGCCGGGATCGGACCAGTCCAGTGGCGCGGCGACGGTGAACTCGCGGACCCAGGCACCGGGCAGGGGGTACTCCACCAGGTTCATGCGGGGGCGCCGGTCCCGTTGCGTCGGCGCGCGTCCCACTCGGGGCGGATCCGCGGTACGGCGGCCAGCAGTTTGCGGGTGTACTCGTGCCGCGGGTCGTCGAAGACCGCGTCCCGCTCGCCGGCCTCCACCACGCGGCCGGCCGTCATCACCGCGACGCTGGTGGCGATCTGCCGGACCACGGCGAGGTCGTGGGCGATGAACAGGCAGCCGAAGCCCTCGTCGCGCTGCAGTTCGCGCAACAGGTTGATGATCTGCGCCTGCACCGAGACGTCGAGCGCCGAGACCGCCTCGTCGCAGACGAGCACGCGCGGGCTCACGGCGAGCGCGCGGGCGATGCCGATCCGCTGTGCCTGCCCGCCGGAGAACTGCGCGGGATGGCGACCGACGTGATCGGGGTTGAGCCCCACCCGTTCCATGAGCGCGCGGGCGACGGTCCGGGTGCCTCCGGGAATCGGCCGTTTCTGGTAGCGCAGGGGCGCGGTGACGATCCGCTCGACGGTGTGCCGGGGGTTGAGCGACGAGAACGGATCCTGGAACACGACCTGTACCTGGCGGCGTACCTCCAGCAGATCGGGCCCGTGCAGGGCGGTGATGTCGTGGCCGTCGAGGTGGACGGTGCCCGAGGTGACGTCGATCAGCCGGGCGGCGAGCCGCGCGGTGGTCGACTTGCCCGACCCGGACTCCCCCACCAGTGCGAGGGTCTTGCCGGCGTGCAGATCGAAGGAGACGGTGTCGACGGCGGTGAACCTGCGCGCGGGGCGCAGCAGTCCGGCCGTACCCGCGATGGGGAATTCCTTGACCAGGTCCCGGGCCCTCAGCAAGGGTTCGGAGCTCATGTGTCGCCTCCCAGGGTCTGCAGTTCGCCGATCTCGTCGTCGATCCGTGGGACCGCGTCGAGCAGCGCCCGGGTGTACGGATGCCGCGGGTCGCAGAAGATCTGCTCGGCGGTGCCGGACTCGACCACCTTGCCGTGCCGCATGACGATCAGCGTGTCGGTGACCTCGCTCACCACGGCGAGGTCGTGGGTGATGAGGATGAGCGCGGCACCGGTGTCGCGGCGTACCTCGGCAAGCAGGTCGAGGATCTGGGCCTGGACGGTGACGTCGAGCGCGGTGGTCGGCTCATCGGCGATGATCAGGCTGGGCTCGGTGCTGAGCGCCATCGCGATCATCACGCGCTGGCGCATGCCACCGGAGAACTGGTGCGGGTATTCGTCGACGCGGCGGGCCGCGTCGCGGATGTGCACGCGTTCCATCGCCTCGATCGCCGCACTGCGGGCCGCTCGGCGGCTGACGCCGGTCCGGTGCGACCGGTAGGCCTCGGCGATCTGGGTGCCCACCGTGTAGTACGGGTTCAGTGAGGAGAGCGGGTCCTGGAACACCATCGCGATCCGGTCGCCGCGAACGGCTCGCATCCCGCGTTCGTTCAGCGTGGTGAGCTCGCGGCCGTCGAACTCGATGCTGCCGGCGCGGGTGGCGCCCTTCGGGAGCAGCCCCATGATCGCGAGGCTGGTCATCGACTTGCCCGAGCCGGACTCGCCGACGATGCCCAGCGCGCCGCCGGGTGGCACGGCGAAGTCGATGGCGTCGACCACCGGCACGTCGTGGAAGGCGACGGTCAGATCGCGGACACGCAGCAGGTCGCTCATGACGCCGCTCCCACTCTGACCCGCGGGTCGATCGCCGAGTACACCAGGTCGACGCCCATGTTGCCGACGACGACGAAGAACGCCGCGAGCAACGTCACCGCCATGATCACCGGCTGGTCGTTCTTGGTGATGGAGTCCGCCGCGAGTTTGCCGACGCCGTTGATTCCGAAGACCGTCTCGGTGATCAGCGCGCCGCCGAGCAGGCCGGCGAAGTCCATGCCCGCGATCGTGACGATCGGGGTCAGCGCCGGCCGCAGGGCGTGCCGCCGCCACACCAGGTCGGGTCGCAGGCCCTTGGCTCTCGCGGTCCGCACGAAGTTCTCGCCCAGGGTGTCGATGACGTTGGCCCGGGTGAGCCGGGTGTACGAGGAGGCGTAGCCGATCGCCAGCACCGTCCACGGCATGATGAAGTTGAGGAACCACTGCCCCGGGTCGTCGGCGAACTGCACGGCTTGCGGGAACGGCAGCCACCGCAGCCACACCACGAGCACGTACTGCAGCGCGAGGGCGAGCACATAGTTCGGGATCGCCATGCCGCCCAGGGTGAGCCCGGTGATGAACCGGTCGGTGAACCTCCCTTCGCGTACGGCGCTGAGCAGCCCGCCGAGCACGCCCATGAACAGCCAGAGCACGGCCGCGCCGAGGGCGACCACCGCGGTCACCGGCAGCCGCTGCACGACCATGTCGGTGACGAACTGCGAGGTCTGGAACGAGTAGCCGAGGCAGGGTGCCGGGCAGTGCACCGTGGACGGGCCGCTGCCGTAGTCGCGGCCCAGGAACAGCCCTTGCAGGAAGTGCAGGAACTGGGTCAGGAACGGGTCGGTCAGGCCGAGGTTGGCGCGGATCTGGTCGATGCGCTCCGGGGTGCAGTTCTTGCCGCAGATCTGCACGGCCGGGTCCGGCGACAGGGCGAAGAAGATGATGTAGGTGAACAGGCAGACCAGGAACAGCACCAGCAGCATGCCCAGCACGCGGTGCACGACGTAGCGGGTCATGAGCGGCCTCCCGGCTCGGCGGCGGTCCGGATGTGGTCGCCGAGGACCATGAAGGACAGCACCAGCAGTGCCAGGAAGGTGCCAGGCACCAGGAAGTACGTGGGGACCACCGCGTACCAGTTCACCGAACTCGAGATCATCTGTCCCCAGGACGGCGTGGGCGGCACCAGGCCGACGCCGAGGAAGGACAGCCCGGCCTCGGTACCGATGTAACCGGGTACCGCCATGGTCACCATGACCAGGATGGTCGAGCGCAGGTTGGGCAGGATCTCGGTGAACACGATGGCGGTGCGGGAGGCGCCGGACGCGCGGGCCGCCTCGACGAACTCACGCTCCTTGAGCGACATGGTCTGTCCTCGCACGATCCGGGCCAGGTACGGCCAGCCGAACAGCGAGATCACCATGACCAGCAGGTACTGCCGGTCGTCCGCGGGCAGCACGGACAGCACGGCGATCATGAAGATGAGCGCGGGAAACGCCATCAGGAACTCCATGACCCGCGAGATCAGCATGTCGATCCGGCCGCCGAAGTAACCGGCCAGCAGGCCGAACACCATCCCGAGCACCGTGGTGAGCAGCGTCGCGCCGAAGGCGATGAGCATCGAGGAGCGTGCGCCGTACACGATCCGGGCGAAGACGTCCCGGCCGCTGCCGGGCTCGACACCGAGCCAGTGCGATCCGGAGATGCCGCCCCAGGACCCGGCGGGCATGCCGCCGAGGTCGGGGTCGATGGCGCTCTGGTCGAACTCGTACGGGTCCCAGCCGCTGACCCGGACGATGAGAGGTGCGAACACCGCCATGAGGACGATCAGTGCGATGTAGCCGAGGCAGGCCACGGCCACCGGGTCGCGCAGCAGGGCACGGACGACGTGCCGACGAGGGTCGGAGGTGGTGGCGGCGGTGCCCGGTTCGGACACCGCCGGCGCCGTCGGACCGGTTGACGAGAGCGTCATGTCAGCCCTTCGCCGGGTCCTTGAGACCGATGATCCCGTAGTCGACATCGCCGCTGGGCGCGATCACCCCGGCCACGTTGGTGCCCGGCAGGTAGATGCGGTTCTCGACGTTCAGCGGAACGAAGGGAGCCAGCGCCATGATCTTCTTGTCCAGCTCGCCCCAGGCCCTGTTCGCCGCTGCCAGGTCGGTCATCGCGCCGATCCGGTCGATCTCGGCGTTGACGGCGTCGTCGTCGAGCTGGGCGAGGTTCTGGTTGCCCTTGGGAGTGATGTGCCTGCCGTCGAACAGCGGCGGCAGGAACGTCGACGCGCTCGACGCCCAGTCCGGGCACCAGCCGGTGAGCGCCGCGTCGTGCTGCTGCGACGGCGTGCCGATCGTCTCGTAGTAGGTCGACGCGTCGATCACGTTCAGCGCGACCTTGATACCGGCCCGCTTGAGCGCCTGCTGAATCGCCTCGCCCTTGCGCTGCTCGGTCTCGTTCGCGCGTACGTCCAGGGTCATCGTGAAGCCGTTCGGATGGCCCGCCTCGGTGAGCAGTTGCCTGGCCTTGGCCGCGTCACCGGCGTTGTTCGCGCTCGGATACGGGTCGTAGTCGACGTGCCCGGACACCGTCGGCGGCAGAAGGCTGTTGGAGATCGTCGCGAACTGCCGGCCGCCGGTGGCGTTGAGCACCGAGCTCTTGTCCACCGCGTAGTTGATGGCCTGGCGCACCTTCAGATCGTTGAGCGGCTTCTTCGTCGTGTTGAGACCCAGGTACGAGAGACAGGTCGACGGCGCCTTGACCGTCCGTACCTTGAGCTGCGGCGTCTGCAGGCGGGCAATGGTGGATGTCTGCACACTGCCGGAGATCGCGTTGATGTCGGCACCCTGGCCGGCGATGAGACGCTCGTCGATGGTGGCGCCCTCGACGCCGATGGTGAAGCGCCACGCGTCGGGGTAGGCCTTGCGGGCCGTGTCGCCCTTCGCGTCCCAGTGCGGGTTGCGCTTGAGCTGGATCAGGCTGCCCGGGACGAATTTTTCCACGTCGTACGGACCGGAGGCGACGACGTCTTTGATGAACGAGTCGCCCGCGCCGGTGCCGACCGGGAACGGGGTGCCGCTCGGCTGGGACAGCGCCGCGTCGAACTCGGGGAAGGGGGCTTTGAGGTGGAAGACGATCGTCCGGTCGTCCGGCGTCTCGATCGTCGGCAGCTCGCCCGAGCGGTACGGCCCCTGGTAGCCCTTCGGGGCATCGATCAGATTCTTCAGGTACGGCGAGCCGATGCCGATCTCCGGGTCCCAGCTGCGGCTGATGCCGAACTTGACGTCCTTGGACGTGATCGGCGCGCCGGTGTCGAACTTGATCCCGGCCTTGAGCTTGTAGGTCCAGATCAGACCGTCGTCGGAGACCTTGCCCAGGCTCTCCGCGAGGTCGGGGACCATCGCGTTGGGGTCCTTGGCGTCGTTGGGGGCCTTGGTGATCAGCTGACGGTATATCAGGCGGTAGAACGCGTTGACGCCGCCGTCCCAGCCGCGGGACGGGTCGAGATAGGAGAAGTTGGCCGACTGCAGGACCTGCACGGTCCCGCCCTTGACCGCAGCCCCGCCGCCCCCTCCGCCGGTGGCTGCGGGTGAGGAGCCGCCACCGGTGCATGCCGTAAGGGCCAGTGCGCCGGCCGCCAGTCCAGCGAGCGCCGCTGAAGACGAGGTTCTCCTCAAGGGGTCCTACCTTCCGGTCGGGTGCGGGCAGCCCGGCCGTCCGGATGAGCGGGACGGGTGACGGGCCGGCGGACCAACGACTTTGTGCGGAAACAGTGGGCAGATGCGCTGCGAGTCCGGTAGGCCGGCGGGCAGAGCAGCCACAAACCGGTCCCACGGAGTGATCGGGGTCACTGCGATCCCGATCACTTGAGGAGACAGTAATATGTGACACCTCTCAGGAGAAGGGTTCCTGCGAGAATTTACCGCGCCGAAATTCCAGTTCGCGGGCATGCGCAGAGAGCCCGCCCGGCTCGGCCGGGCGGGCTCTTCACATCGGTGTCTCAGTCCTCCGAGCGGCCGTTCCACCACCCGAGCACGTGTCCGATGTGGGCGGTGAGCAGCGTTTCCGCACCCCGCCCGTCACGCGCCTCCAGCAGGTCCACCAGGCTGTGGTGCTCGGCGGCCGAACGGGCCAGCTCGGCTGAACCGATCATGTCGGCCAGGCCCACCATGCGGGTCTGCTGCCGCAGATCCTTCACCATCGCGACCAGCCGGCGGTTGCCGTGCAGCTCCAGCAGCCGCAGGTGAAAGGCCATGTCGGCGGCGAGGTAGGCCGCCAGATCGGCCGCGGCAGCCGAGTCGACGATCGCCTGGGCCCTGCTCCGCAGGTCGGCGATGGCCTCCGGTTGCAGCGCCCGCGCGATCTCCCGCATCGGCGGGGCCTCCAGCAGCTGGCGCAGCCGCACGATCTCCCAGAGGTCCTGCTCGCTGACCTCGGTGATCCGGAAGCCCTTGTTGCGCACCACGTCGACGAATCCGCGTTCCTGCAGGTTGAGCAGCGCCTCGCGGACCGGGGTGGCAGAGATCCCGAAACGTGTGGCCAGCGTCGGCGCGGTGACCAGGGCACCCGGGGCCAGTTCGCCCGAGACGATGGCCGCGGCCACCGCGTCCTCCACTGTGCCGCGCAGGCTCGCCCGCGCCGACACCGGGCCGATGGTTGATGAACTCATCCGCGCCGTCCTCCCACGACTAAAGTGTCACATCCCGCCAATCGTCGGGGACGCAGTGCTGAGTATCGCACTCGCCGGTCTTCGCAGGTGCGGGGGTGACATCGACGGTGGTGTGCCCCGATGTGTCTCCGGCCGTCGGAGGGCGAAAGCGTCGTCGACGCCCAGCGTCTTGGTGCGATCTCGGCGGTAGGCCGGGACAGTCCGGGATGCTACGCCTTGACCACCACGGGAAGCCCGAGGCCGAAGCCGAGACCGTGTCCCGCCGAGCACGCCGAGCCACGCCGAACGCGAACGGGACGCTGCCCACCGCGAAGACCGGCACCGGCCCGACCGGAACGGTCGTGCGCCGTAACCCCGGCCGGGGGCCCATGATCCGGTCCGGGTCGGCGGACTCGACGTGGACCAGCACGACCTCACCCGAGCGCGGCCCGGCGGCTCGGAGCCGCGCGACCGTCCGCCCTTCCCCCTCAGAACTCGAAACCGGCCGGGTAGGGATCGGTCGGGTCCAGCATGTACTGGCCGATCCCGGTCACCCAGGCCCGGCCGGTGATGGTCGGCAGCACCGCGGGCAGGCCGCCGACCGTGGTCTCTCCCACCAGCCGGCCGGTGAACCGGCTGCCGATGAACGACTCGTTGACGAAGTCCTGGTGCAACGCCAGCTCGCCGCGTGCGTGCAGCTCGGCCATCCGCGCCGACGTGCCGGTTCCGCAGGGTGATCGGTCGAACCATCCCGGGTGGATGGCCATGGCGTGCCGCGAGTGCGCGGCGTCCGAGCCGGGCGCGATGAACTCCACGTGGTGGCAATGGTCGACACCGTCGATCCGCGGGTGTTTGGGCGGCGCCGACGTGTTGATCGCGTCCATGATCGCCAGCCCGGCGCTCAGAATCTCGTCCTTGCGTGCGCGGTCGAACGGCAGCCTCACGTCGTCGAGGTCCACCATGGCGTAGAAGTTCCCGCCGAACGCCAGGCTGTACCTGACCGCGCCGAGGCTGGGCACCTCTATGGTCTCGTCGAGCCGGTCGCAGTACGCGGGCACGTTCTCCAGCGTGACGCTCTCGGCGTGTCCGTCCTTGACCGCGACGTTGGCCACCACCAGCCCGGCCGGGGTGTCCAGCCGGATGCTGGTCACCGGCTCGACGACCTCGACCATCCCGGTCTCGACCAGCACCGTGGCCACCCCGATCGTGCCGTGCCCGCACATCGGCAGGCACCCGGACACCTCGATGTACAGCACGCCGAAATCCGCGTCGGGGCGGGTCGGCGGCTGCAGAATGGCGCCGCTCATCGCCGAATGGCCTCGCGGCTCGTTCACCAGCAGTCGCCGTACGTGGTCGAGGTGCTCGACGAAGTACAGCCGCCGCTCGTTCATGGTGGCGCCGGGGATCACCCCGACACCACCGGTCACGACCCGGGTCGGCATGCCCTCGGTGTGCGAGTCGACAGCGGAGAACAGCCGCGACGTGCGCATCTCAGACCGCCACGGCGCGGCGCGCCTCGAGCGCGGCGATGGCCCGTCCCATGTCGGCGCGCACCTGGGCGTCGTGCTCGGCGGAGAGCGGGCCGCGCGGCGGGCGGCACGGGCCGCCGTACCGGCCGACCATCTCCATGCAGAGCTTGATGGCCTGCACGAACTCGGTGCGCGAGTCCCACCGGAACACCGCGACGAGGTGCTTGTAGAGCTCCCGGGCCTGCTCGAAGCGCCCGGCCAGCATGTGGTCGTAGATCGCCACCGACTCGGCCGGGAAGGTGTTGGGGAAGCCGGCGAACCAGCCGACCGCCCCGTCGGCCATCAGCTCGAACAGCACGTCGTCGGCACCGGCCACGACGTCGATGTCGCACCGCTCGGCGATCTCGAACATCCGGCGCACGTCCCCGCTGAATTCCTTGATCGCGGTCACGTTGGGCAGCTGGGCGATCTCGGCCACCAGGTCGGGGACGAGGTCGACCTTGGTGTCGATCGGGTTGTTGTAGATCATGATCGGCAGCCCGACCTCGTCGATCTTCGTGTAGTGCTCGACGACCTGCTCGCGGCTGGCCCGGTACATCGTCGGCGGCAGCGCCAGCACGCCGTCGGCGCCGTCCTCGGCGGCCAGTTCGGCCCAGTGCCGGGCCTGATGCCAGCCGGGCCCGTGCACCCCGGCGACCACGACGCCGCGCCCGCCGACCGCCTCGACAGCAACCTGGACGACCTTGCGACGCTCCATGTCGGTCAGCGCGGAGTACTCGCCGAGCGATCCATTCGGACCGACGCCGTGGCAGCCCTCGCTGATGAGCCAGTCGCAGTGCTCCGCGTAACGGTCGTAGTCGACCTCCAGCCCGGAGGGGGCTGAGGGGTTCTCCTTGAAGGGCAGCGCGGTGGCGACGATCACCCCGCGCAGGTCGGTCGGTGCGGAACTCATGGGACGTCCTCTCGGTTGCTGGTCCTGGTCGAAGCGGCGAGCTCGCCCAGGCGTACGGGGATCGCGATCGGTCGGTGGGCGGTACGGCCCGGATCGAGCAGGCCAGGCCCGTTCGAACCGGTGAGCATCTCCTCGACCGTGCGGCCGCAGGTGCGGCCCTGGCACAGGCCCAGGCCGGCCCGGGTGGTCAGTTTGAGCGAGCGCAGCCCGCGGGATCCGGTCAGTTCCGCGGCCTGGCGCAGGGCACCCACGGTGACGTCCTCGCAGCGGCAGACCACGGTGTCGTCGTCCACCCAGGCGCGCCAGCCAGGGCGGATGCCATGCGCGGCGGCGAGCCGCGCGGCGAAATTCCGGAAGACCGCCCGGTCGCGGACCGCGCCTGGTGCGGGCACACCCCCGGCGGCGACGGTCCCGGCGATCTCGCCCTCTGCCAGGGCCAGGTCGACGCCGCCGATGCCGGTCAGCTCTCCGGCGGTCAGAACCCCGGGCACCGACGTACGCTGCCGCTCGTCGACGGTGACCGCGCCGTCCTCGTCCACCGCGCAGCCGGCCGCCGTGGCGAGCTCGGTGCGCGGGACGAAGCCATGACTCACGCAGACGGCGTCGACCTCGATCCGTCGTCCGGTGCCGGGGATCGGCGTCCAGTCCCGGGTCAGGCGCGCCACGGTAACCGCCTCCACGCGATCGAGGCCGTGCGCCGCGACGACTGCCGCCCCGGTCCGGTACGGAATGCGGCGGGCGGCCAACTGGCGGACGTACCCGGCCAGCTCACCGGCCTTGCGTCGAGCCGCGAGCAGTTGCCACGGCCGGGTTGCCCAGCCTCCGGCGAGCTGCGCCGGGCCGGCCGCCTCGACCACACCCGCGACCTCGACGCCGATCCGCAGCAGGCTGGAGACCACGGGCAGCAGGAACGGCCCGGCACCGGCCACCAGGACGCGGCGGCCGACGGCCACCCGCTCGCCCTTGGCCAGCGCCTGCGCCGCCCCGGCGGTGTAGACCCCGGGCAGGTCCCAGCCGGGGAACGGCAGGGTGCGCTCGTGCGCCCCGGTCGCGAGCACCAGGGCCGCCGGATCGAAGGTACGTGGCTCGCGCCCCTGCCCGTCCGGCGCGCCGACGAACACGTGCACCAGCGGCGGGGCGCCGTCACGCCGGTCGACCGACCAGACGTGCGCGCCGGTCACGACCTCGCAGCCTTCGTCGCGCAGCAGTTCGTCGCGCATCGCGACGAAGCGGTCCCAGCCGTGATGCCACAGCCGCTCGCTCGTGTCGGCACGCCCGCCCGGCAGATGCCGCCAGTACTGCCCGCCGACGTCGTCGCCGGCTTCGAGCAGCACGACACGGGCGCGGTGGCGGCGAGCGGCAAGCGCCGCGGCCATCCCGGCCGGTCCGCCGCCCACGACGAGCACCTCAGTCACGATCGTCCTCCTGCAGGTCGACCTTGTCGCCATCCGCGGCCCGCCGCTGGCAGGCCCGCACGTCGCGCAGGCCGTTGACGGTCACCAGGCAGTCGAAGCAGGCGCCGATCCCGCAGAAGACACCACGGGGGCGGCCGGTGCGCGTACGCCGCCAGGCCACCCGCCCGTCAGCCAGCAGCAGCCCGGCGATGCTCTGCCCGGCCAGGCCGGCGATCCGGTCACCATCGACTTCGATATGTATCCCCGTCATCGAGCGGCCCCTTCGAGGTGCGGCAGCAGGGTGGGACGGTCCAGGCGGAACTCGGCAGCCAGCGGATCGGCGGCACCGTCCAGGAGTTGGTCGCGCAGCAGCTCGGCGGTGGCCAGACTCAGGCCGATCCCGGCGCCCTCGTGCCCGGTCGCATGCCACAGACCGGGCAGCCGCGGGTCCGCACCGATCACCGGCAGGTGGTCGGGGACGAACGGCCGGAACCCTCCGTACGCGCGCATCGCCTGCGCGTCGGCCAAGAAGGGGAACAGCAGAAGCGCCTTGGCGGCCAGCGCGGCGAGCACCCGAGCCTCGATCCGCTCGTCGAAGCCGCGTCGTTCCCGGGAGGAGCCGATCAGGACGGTCCCGCCGGCGGTCGACTCGACCACGCTGGAGACCTGCAGGTCGGCCGAGCCCGAGCCGACCGCGCCCACGTAGTCGGCGTCGTACACCTTGTGCCGTACCCGGACCGGCATCCGCGAGGTGACCAGCACCGTGCCACGACGCGGACGCACCGGGAGAGGAACGCCGAGCCGCTCGGCGACCAGGCCGGACCAGGGTCCGGCGGCGATCACGACGGCGTCGGCGGGCAGGGTTCCGGAAACGACCTGTACGCCGACAAGCCGGCCCGCCGACAGCACCGGCCCCGTCACCTCGACGCCCTGGTGTACGCGCGCGCCGTGGCGTCGGGCCGCGGCCAGCAGCGCCTCGGTTGCGGCCACCGGCTGCACCTGCAGGTCCTCGGGGTAGAACACCGCGGCGGTGCTGTGCGGTGTCAGGTCGGGCTCAAGCTCATGAGCCCGGGCGTCGTCCACCGTCTCGGCCAGCACTCCGGCACGCCGCTGGGTGTCTGCGAACGTCCGCAGAGCCTTCGCGCCGGCCTCGGTCGTGGCGACCACCAGGCCGCCCTTGCGTTCCAGTTCGAGGCCGGGAAATCCGGCGGGGAGCTCCTCGCGCAGCTCGTCCTCGATCCGCGCCCAGGCGGCGAGCGAACGCTGCGCCAGGCGCAGCTCGGAACCGGGTTCCTTGTCGGAGACGAGCAGATTGCCCTCACCGCCGGCAGAGGTGCCCCCGGCCGTAGGGCCACGGTCGACAACGGTCACGTCGCAGCCGGCACGGACCAGGGCACGGGCTGTCGCCGCGCCGACGATGCCGGCGCCCACGACGACGACCCTAAGAGGAGTGGACACGACAGTACTATGTCACATGTCCCGTAGCGATAGGGGCTCCCTCCACCGGCTGAGGAAGGGGCGCCGGGCAGGGAGGACTCAGGAAGTGGGCAGCCGGAGGCGCATGCTGCCGTCCTGCCGGTTGGCCCACGTGCAGCAGGGGATGGTGGTGAGTTCGACGAAGTCGCCGTCGGTTCCGAGGGCGACGCCGTCGGCGGAGATCTGCGGCCACCAGCGCGTGGCTGTGCTGAGCCGTCGGTGTCCGGCGGCCACCGGCCTTGGGGACCAACGGAACAGCCACTAGCGCTAAGCACTTGATCTTGGTCATTTAGCACACACGATCGGCTCGTCGGGGGTGTTCGGCAGAAGATCCACGTTCGCTCGCCGCGGCTGGTTACGTCCGCGATATGCCCGTGGAATTTTTGACTGATGAGCAGGCCACCGCGTTCGGATCGTTCGCGGATGAGCCGACGAGACCTGAGCTGGAACGGTTCTTCTTCCTCGATGACGAGGACCGGAAGTTGATCGCGAAGCGGCGTGGTGACCAAAATCGCCTCGGCTTCGCTCTCCAGATGTGCACGGTGAGGTACATCGGGCTGTTCCTGGAGGACCCCTTAGCCGTGCCGTGGCCGGTGGTGGAGCACCTGGCCGCGCAGTTGGAGATCGAGGATACCTCCCAGATCAAGCGGTACACCGAGCGGCAGATGACGGCGTACGAGCACGCGTGGGAGATACGCGAGGCGTACGGCTACTACCAAGTACGAGGACCACGGTCAGGGCCCGGAAGTTCCGGTCGTTCCTGCACGGGCGGGCATGGACGGCGCACGCCGAGGGGCCGAAGGCCCTGTTCGATCATTCGGTGGGCTGGCTGCGCCGCAACCGCGTGCTGCTGCCTGGGGTGAGCGTGCTGGCCCGGGAGGTCGCCGAGGTCTGCAGAATCGCGGAGGAACGGCTGCACGCCACGGTCGCCAAGGAGGTCCGGCGGGCGGACGCGGCGCTGCCCGGGGACCTGGTGGCCACGCTGAAGACGCCGGAGGGCAAGCGGTATTCGGAGCTGGAGCGGAGGCGCCGGCCGCCAACGAGGACCACGGGCACCGCGATGAAGGGCGCTTTGCAGCGGGTCGAGGACATCGCCGCCTTCCAGCTGGGGCGGGTGAAGCTGGACAAGATTCCGCCGAACCGGCTGTCCGCGCTGGCCCGGTATGGGCTGGGCACGAAGGCGGCGAAGCTGGAGAGGTCCTCGGAGCCCAAGCGCACGGCGATGCTCACCGCGGTGATGCGCCACCTGGAGGCCAAGGCGATCGACGACGCCCTGGACCTGTTCGAGATCCTGATGGCCACCCGGTTGATCAGTGCCGCGAAGCGGTCCACGGACAAGCAGCGCCTGTCGACCCTGCCGCAGTTGGAGAAGGCGTCGCGGCTGGTGGCGAGGGCGGCGGCGGTGTTCATCGAGGAGCTCATCGAGCAGACCGGCTGTGATGTCGGCGTGGCCGCTCTGTGGGCGGCGCTGGAGGAGGTCGCACCGCGGGCCGCGCTGTCCAGTGCGGCGGTCGCGGTGGTGAGCCTGGTGCCGGAGGACGACAACACGGCCGAGACCGCGCTGCGGAGCGCGCTGGCGCTGCGCTACAACACGGTCAAGCCGTTCCTGTCCTTGCTGGGTGAGTCGAAGGCGCTGGACGCTGCGCCTGCCGGCAGGCGGATTCTGACCGGGGTGCAGCGGCTCCCGGCGCTGGCGCGGAGGAAGGTGGTCGAGAAGCCACTGCTGCCGCGTGAGGTCGACGAGAAGCTGGTTCCGTCGTATTGGCGCAAGGCGGTGTACGCGAACACGGACCTGCCGCAGGGGGCGGTGGACCGTGATGCGTACGTGGTGTGCGTGCTGGAACAGCTCTTCGGGGCGCTCAGGCGCCGTGACGTCTTCGCCTCTCCCTCGCACCGGTGGTCCGACCCGCGCGCCCGCCTGCTGGCGGGCAAGGGGTGGGAGGCGGTGCGCGAGGACGTCCTGGCGGGCCTGAGCCTGGACGAGGACGCGGAGCGGCACCTTCGGGAACTGGTCGATGAGCTGGACGCGACGTGGAAGCAGATGGCTGAGCGGCTGGAGGAGGCCGGCCCGGACGCGAAGATCAGCATCGAGGTGCAGCCGAACGGGCGGGCGAAGTTGAACGTGGAGAAGCTCCACGCGCTCGGTGAGCCGAAGTCGCTGAAGTGGCTGCGCGAGCGCGTCGAGAAGATGCTTCCGAAGATCGACCTGCCGGACCTGTTGTTCGAGGTGCACGGCTGGACCGGGTTCCTGGACGCCTTCGTGCACCTGGGCGACGGCAAGACGCGCATGAAGGACCTGACGACGTCGATGGTCGCGCTGCTGGTCTCGGAGGCGTGCAACATCGGCATGACGCCGGTCATCAACCCGGGCTACGAGGCACTGACCCGGTCCCGGCTGGTCCACGCCGACCAGTACTACCTGCGCAGCGACACCATCGCTATGGCCAACGCTGCCCTCATTGAGGCCCAGGGGCGGGTGCCGATCGTGCAGTTCTGGGGCCAAGGGCCTGCTGGCCTCGGTCGACGGCCTGCGCTTCGTCGTGCCCACGCGGACGATCAACGCCGCACCCTCGCCGAAGTACTTCGCGAAGAAGAAGGGCACCACGTGGCTGAACGCGATCAATGACCAGGTGATCGGTATCGGGCAGATGGTGGTGCCCGGCACGCCGCGTGACTCCCTGTTCATCCTGGACGCGCTGCTGAACCTGGACGGCGGGGTGAAGCCGGAGATGGTCGCCACCGACAACGCCTCGTACTCCGACATGGTGTTCGGCATCTTCAAGATGCTCGGCTACCGGTTCTCCCCGCGGTTCAAGAACCTTCAAGACCAGCGGTTCTGGAAGGCCCAGATGCCCGGCGCCGAGAACACCGGCGGGTACGGGCCGCTGGAGGCCATCGCCCGCAACAAGGTGAACGTGAAGAAGGTGATCACGCACTGGCCGGACATGCTGCGGGTGGCCGGCTCCCTGGTCACCAACCAAGCGAGGGCGTACGACCTGCTGCGGATGTTCGGGCGTGAGGGCCACCCGACCCCGCTGGGGCAGGCGTTCGCCGAGTACGGGCGGATCGCCAAGACCCAGCACCTGCTCGCCGTCGTCGACCCCATGGACGACACCTACCGGCGCCAGATGCACAAGCAGCTCACCGTTCAGGAGTCCCGGCACAAGCTGGCCCGCGAGATCTGCCACGGCAAGAAGGGCACCATCCACCAGGCATACCGGGACGGGATGGAAGATCAGTTGGGCTCGCTGGGTCTCGTTCTGAATGCCGTGGTGCTCTGGACGACGAGGTACATCGACGCCGCCGTCGCCCAGCTCCGCGCCGAGGGGCATGAGATCCGCGACGAGGACGTGGCGCGGCTGTCCCCTCTCAAGCACAAGAATCTGAATGTCCTGGGCCGCTACAGCTTCACCGCCTCCCAGCCGGTCGACGGCCTGCGCCCGCTGCGCGATCCGGAGGCCGTCGATCTCGACGACGATGACGACGGCCAGGACGAGTGAGTCCGGCATGTGGGGCGGTTTCGGCATCATGAGGGCCATGGACGACGTCGAGCTCACCGAGGACGAGATCAACGACCTGCTCAGCGGCGATGACCAGGGAGCCGGGTGGGACGAGGAGGACGGCTACGAGTGGGTGAGCTGATCACCGCACCGACAGTGCCCCGTCCAGTTCGCCGGCGCTGATCGCGTCCTCGTCGGGGGCCGGGGCCTCGAAGCGGTCGAAGAAGTCGTCCAGCGCCCCCGGGGGGGGACGGTGAGCGCTGGGAACCTCACCCGCGATGACACAACGAACTGATACACCCCCGGCGTGGGACGAGCGTACTCAGCTGGCCACCTTTCTGGATTACACCCGTGGCACTCTTGGCACCTTCAGCTGGTTGTCCGTGGGACCTGTTCCAGCCAATTCCAGAGGGCGCGTTCGCGGTCGGTGTCGTAGGACTCGGTGGATGACGCCGCGGCCTTCTTCCGGTGGATGTAGGCACCGGTCGCGGCAGGGATGACGCTGAGGATGGCGTCGGCGAGTTTCTTGCCCGCGGGGACCGGGGTATCCACGAGGGGTGTGACCGTGAGCAGCGGGATGATTCTGCTCATCAGGAAGGGAAGGGCTCCGCCGGTTTCGCGTGCGAGCCCGGTTCCGACCACGAGGCTGGGGTTGTAAGAGACGATGTCGATGCCATCGGGCAATCGTCGGGCCCATTCGTGGACCAGGTGAACGCCGCCGAGTTTGCTCGTCACGTAAGCACGACGGCCGGCTCGGACATTCCCGGAACGGTCGAATGCTCCGGGTCGGGAGATCTCCGGGATGGCCCAACGGGGTGCGGGCATGGTCCCCCCGGTGTGCCGCAAATCACCGAAGTGGGCGTCGCTGACCGTGACGACGATGCGTGCCGGCGCCTGAACATGGGGGTGTAGTTGCCTGAGAAGCTGGTGGGTTGACATGACGTTCACGGCAAAGGTCCTCTCGTATCCGTCGACCGTGGTCTGCAACGCGTTGGAGAGGTGGACACCCGCGTTGAAGACGAGGCCCCGCAGCGGAGGCAACTCGCCAGAATCAAGAAGGTCTTCCAGCTGCGCGCCGGCAGCGGAGACGCTCGCCTTGCTCGACAGATCGATGTCGACGGTCGAGACGTGCGGAGAGATTTCCCGCAGGCTCGGTAGCACCTCGGCGGCAGAGGAGCCTCGTCCAAGAACCACAAGGTGGGTATCGGGGCTGCGTCCGAGGACGTCTCGCGCGGCTTCCAGGCCGATCCCCCGAGTGGCCCCGGTCATGATCAGGGTTCGGTTCGCTGCGGTCATGTGTCGGTCTCCTGGGTGAGATCGTGCGAGTGCTGGTGTGCGTCGACGTATGCGTTCTCCGCCGCCATCGACACTGACGGAGTGTTCGATGATCAGGGAGACTTCGTCGAGCCTGGTATCCGCAGGGCCACGCACCCGGCCTGGCGCCTGCCACTGGTGAGGGACAATGAAGTCATGGTGGGAGATGAGCAGTCAGGTCTCGGCGAGTATCTACGCCACCATCGCTCGGAAATGACACCCCGAGATCGACCCGGGGCGTCCCCTCTGTCTCATAGGCGTGTGCCGGGCCTGCGACGCCAGGAGCTCGCTGACGTCGCGGGCATCTCGGTCGAGTACTACACCCGTCTCGAACAGGGGCGCGCGTCCCGCCCTTCGCGGGAGATCCTCACCGCACTGGCGCGGGCCTTCCGGCTCTCGAACGCCGAGCGGGATCACTTGTTCCGGCTCGCCGACGAGCGACCTCCGCAGCCGCGAGCACCAGCCGCGGAAATCCGACCGGGGCTCCAGCAACTGCTCAACAGCCTGGACGACACCATGCCGGTCACCATTCACGACGGCCGGCTCGACATGCTGGCGTTCAACGTTGCCGCGGCGGATCTGCTTGGGCCCATCTTCGACGACGGACCTTACGGCCACAACATCGTCTACCAAACCTTCACGTCGGCGGGACTCCGCGAGGTGCTCGGGAACGAGGGAGCAGAGCAACTGTCCCGAGTGTCCGCCGCCGAACTTCGCAAAGCACTCAGTCTCTACCCGGAAGATGAGCATCTTCGTTCTCTGTTTCGCGAGCTGTCGACGAGCAGTCCCGAGTTCAGCCGCCACTGGGCCCGAGGAGAGATCGGAACATGGAGGTCCGCGATGAAGCGCGTCAACCATCCGACGAGAGGTCTACTCGCGTTCGACAGCGAGATGCTGCACGACCCCGAGAACGACCACTGGGTCATGCTCTTCACGCCCCGCCACGCATGATCTATCGAAGTGCGCGCAAGTCTGTGCAGGTGGCAGCAGGTAGCCCCGCGGCAGGGCAGCCAGCCAGGTACCGGCGGGGCTCACCGGTGTCCGTCCGACCGAGGACCTGCTCCGCGGGCTGCTGAACATCGTGCGCATCGGGAGCGAGTGCACCGTGTGCGGCACGGCCTGCCCGTGGAAGACCCGGCGCAGGAAGTCGGGCAGCGTGCTCGGCCCGCCCCTCCGCCAGGACCGGCCGTCGAAGCGGATCAGGCCCTCCACGACGACCAGGGGGCTGCCGCCCGCGACACGGGCCACCCGTACGGAGGGGACGGCGCCCAGCCACGGGGGCCGTGGGCGGTCGCTGAACCAGCAGGCCGCGACGCCGTGCTGGCGCATCCGCTCGGCCCGGGCCGCGATGTCCGTGTCCGTGATGGGCGACAGCTGGGCCTCCAGCGCGATCCGCCAGGAGCCGTTCGGGGCGGAGGCCAGCACGTCGGCCCGCCAGGACCCGTCCGGTGCCCGTACCTCCAACTCGGCGTGGGCGTCCGCGTCGCGCGCGGCCCAGGCGAGTTCGAGCTTGAGGAGGTGGTGGGCCTCCGATTCCCCCTCGCGCGCGATCTCGCAGTCCGGGGCGTGCGGGGCGTGGGCGAAGAACCGCATCCCCGCCCGGGAGGTCTTCGCGTACATCGGGTGCCGGCACTCCACGCAGGTGATCGGCGCGGGCGGCTTCACCTTCCATACTGCTCCCCACGCCTGCCCGCAGCCGAGATCCGGCAGATGTGCGAAGACGGTCCCCCAACTCGCGTGCACAGCCCGAAACGCCATCGGTCCCCCTCATGGTCGATACTCAGCGAAGAGTGTGCAGGCGACCACTGACAGTCGGCGCTGGCAGAATCGGACGGACTCCCGCTCTCCGCCGGAAAATTCGACGACCGGCCACTCAGGGCCATGGGTCTCACGGAGCGTCACTCTCATAAATGGTCATTTGTGAGAGTTCTGCGACAGACCCCGGAGTGATCGCGTTCCCGCAGGTCGCCGTTCGCAAAAGTCCTCTCGAAACCGACGCGTTGTGCGAGGCGGTTCTGAGAGGCTGCTGCCATGGATCTCACGCCCGATCAGGCAGCATTGGCGGTAGAACGTCACAACTGCCCGAACTGTGACGCGCCCGCCGGGAGCGCCTGCCGCACCCGGGGCGGGAAGACCGCCGCGAAGTACCACACCCCGCGCTTCGTCCTCGTCCCCGCGCTCCGCGAGGAACTGGAGATCCCCGTCCCCGCCGACCGGCTCCCCGGCCGCGCGTGGAAGCAGGGCCCCGCACTCGCCGTCGTGCCCGCGCCCCGCACCGAGCGACCGGTACGGATCGGGTACGCGAGGACATCGACCGCCCGGCAAGAGCTGGCGAGCCAGCTCGAAGCCCTTCACCGGGCGGAGTGCCACAAGGTCTTCAAGGAACAGATCAGCACCCGCGTCAAGGTGCGGCCCGAACTGGAGGCCGCCCTCGCACTGGCCCACGAGTTCAAGGAGGCCGCGCCGGAGACGTCCGTCATCCTCACGGTGCATGAGCTCAAGCGTCTGGCCAGGAACGCGGCCGAGCTGATGACGCTGTCCGCCGAGCTCCAGGCCGGGGACATCCAGCTCGAACTCCTCACCGGGCCGCTCACCGGGATCTACGACCCCAACGGCATGGGCGCGATGTTCTTCGCCGTGCTCGCCGTCGCCGGGCAGATCGAGCGCAACTACATCCGGGAGAAGACCCTCGAAGGCCAGGTCACCGCAGCGGCCAAGGGCAACCACGGCGGACGGCCAAAGGTCATCGACGACGACATGCTGACCTTCGCCGTCGCTCTGAAGGACAAGGGCGTCCCAGTCCCCGAGATCGCCAAGAAGCTCACCATCAAGGTCGGGAAGAACGCGGGGAGGCACCCCTCGGTCGCCTCGCTCTACCGGGCGCTGGCCGAAGCCGAGGGCACTGCGGTGGACGACGGATTGCCGCTGCGGCCCAAGCCCGCCCGTATCCGCCGGGCCGAGGACCCGCTCGCCGCCGAGGAGATCGACTTGCGCGATCGGCTCCAATTCCAGCCCCACCCGAACGCCGAGATGCGGTAGAGCGTCCTATCTGCCTTCCAAGAGTCGGCAGCGCGTTCGGCAGCCTCAGCGGTGGTCAGCCTCCGACGGGCCGTCGGCCGGTCCCGCCGACGCTTGAAACGGGCCACCCAGCCCACCGCACACGGGAATTCTGCTCATCACTCATAGAGCAAGATCATCCCATGGCCCCTTTTTAGGCTCACCTCGGCGGCCCAGGGAACAAGATCAAGTGCTTAGCGCTAATGGCTGTTCCGTTGGTCCCCAAGGCCGGCCACGACGGTGGTGATGCCGCCGAGCAGGTCCGGGCGGTGCTGCACGGCGAGCGGTCGTGTGGTGTCGATGACGATGTCGTCCAGACCGCCGCCGGGGTGGGCGGTCCGCTCCAGGCAGTACACGAGCGGTCCGCGCTCGATGGCCACGCAACCGCGCACGGCGTCCACTCGGGGGTCCGCGGCGGTGAAACGGGGTTCGAGGACGACCTGGTCGCCCGGGGGTCCGGTCATGCTCCAGCCGGAGCCAGCCATCGGCGACCGGCGCGTCGGTCTGACCGCACACTGTGCCCCGCACCGAACCCGGTTTCCCTGTTGGACCGACGTGTTGAAGCGGATCGAGCAGGGGTGGATGCGTGCCAGGTTGGCGTACGTACTGGGTGCCGAGGCACCGCCAGGTGACGGGGGATCAAGTACCAGTTCTGGCCGGGTGGAAGGACCTGGCCGAGCGTGAGGACCGAGTTGGAATTCATCCTGGGGATCCGATTCTTCCTTCTCCGGCCTACCGGATCGATGAGGCGCTGAGCCGGTATCTGTGCCGGTCGTCGTTCGCCCGTCTCGCGCAGGAGACGAAGCGGAACTACACGGACGACTACTGCTTGTTCTTCGACTTCCTGTGGGGCCGCGAAAAGGCATGGCGCGACGCCACAGCAGACGATCTGTGGGACTTCGAGGACTGGCGGACCCGCTCGCTGCGGAATCCGCGCCGGATCGGTGGGGCCCGGTGGAACCGCGGGCTGGCCGCGTTGATCCGGCTGTACGAGTGGGCGGTGCAGCGCGACCACCTGACGGTCAACCCGGTGATCATGCGGTCGGTCCTCGGCAGGAGCGGCCAGCGCGTTCTGGTGCCGGCGGCCCGGGCGATCGCGAAACGGAACTCCGCGCGATGGGTCTACGAGCCGGCCTCGGTTCGGCGGGACTTGACGGCCTACGCGGCCGAGGACCGTCGGTGGGTCATCGAGGACGCCCGCGATGCAGGCCGCTACCGGAAAATCCGACGACCGATTGTGATCTTCGATCCGGTGAGGCCGCACCTGGCTCAGTACACGAGCGGCATCAACCGCGGCGAGAAGGTCGACGTCCGGCTCCTCGGCCCGCGCGAGCGTCAGCGGCTGCTGATCGACACCGAACAGGGCCTGGAGCCCGCGATGTTCTGGCTCGGCGAGAGCGGGATGCCACTGACCTTGTCGGCCTGGAAGGACATGTTCACCACCGCCAACCAGCGGTGCGAAGAGCAGGGTCTGGACCTCTTTGCCCACGCCCACCTGCTAAGACACACATTTGCCGTCATCACCCTCGAACAGCTCCAGCGTGGGCACATCGCCGCGCTCGGCGACATGAACCCGGCCCAGCGGCTGCATTACCAGCGGATCTTCGGCGATCCCATGGACTGGGTCCGCCGCAGACTCGGACACGCCTCGCAGCTGTCGACCTTGATCTATCTGCACGCCCTGCAGGAACTGGAGATGGAGACCCGCATGGCCCTGGTTCCCGACACCTGGGAGGACCCCCGCGACACCCCGGCCGCGGCCCTGGGCGACGAGAAGCCCCCGCGGGACCTGCCCGAGGAGAAGGAGACGACGTGGTGACCCGCCGCGGCCGGGGCAGCACCGGGCCGGGCCGCCGGTCAGCTCTGCCAGTCACGGACTACGAGGCCGCAGCGCTCGTCCACGAAGGGGCATCAGGGGGACTCGTCGTCGACTTCCACGGTGAGGACGGCCGACGGGGCACGTTCGATGTTGGCAAGCTGCCGCTCCCCGGGTGGCACCCTCTCCTCGCCGAGGCATTCGCGATGCGGACCGGCCCTGGCGGCGGACTTCGCACTCTCTCTGGAGCCCAGAACAGGTGGTTGCCCCTGCTGCGATGGACGCACTTCCTGGCCTCGCTCGACCCTCAGCCCGTGGTGCCGGCGCAACTCACGCGCTATCACGTCAACGCCTTCCATACCCGCACGAACTCTGCGGCGGGCACGCGACAGAAGGACATGGCGGAACTGCAGGTGTTGTTCGGGCAGGAGAAGATCCGCGACCAGATCCCCACGGAGGCTCGGGACGCGTTCGCGAGGCGCCTGCCCGGGCCCAAGACCAATCCCGAAGGCGGATACTCGGCTGGCGAACTGGACCGACTGACTGCCGCCGCACGGGCGGACACCGCCTGGATCGTCCGGCGCATCCGCGCCGGCGAGGAGTTGGTACGCCGACAACAGGACGAGCCTGAGGGCATCCCTCCACAGCAGCAACAGCTGGCCCAGGTGCTTGCGGGCATGGCCGAGACCGGCGAAGTTCCCCCGGGATCGGGGATTGAGCAATGGCGGGAACGGCGCGAGCTCGCTGCCCATCTGTTCCTGACCTGGAACGACCTGGCTCCGTTGATGGTCCTCCTCGCCCTCGTGACGGAACGGAACGGCGAGACGCTCCAGGAGTTGCCCGCCCGTCACCGGCTCCTCGAGGACCGGGCGGTCGAGGTTCGCCTGGTGAAACGGCGCCGCGGAGCTGACCGTTGGTTCGAGACCGTGACCTGGGAGATCGGCCCGGAAGGGCGCGAGCTGCACACACCCGGCGGTCTCTATCTCCTCCTGCTTGAACTGACGGCTCGCAGCCGGGCGTTCTGCGGCTCATCGTCTGCGCTCTGCGTGTGGCGCAACGGCCACCGCGTTCACGTGAGGGGGACGAGACACGAGCACTACGCACCGTTCGACGCGGACCTGCGGGCCGGCGGACAGCTGCAGCTGAGCACATGGGCGGCGACGCGCACGAAACCTGTCCTGGCCGACCCGCCTGCACCGACCGAGTCGGCGAAGGGGCAGGAGAACGCCCTCCCCTCCGTCGAGGTGCCACTCCAGGTGATTTTCAACAAGATCAAGACCAGCCTTGATGCCCGACGGACCCGCCAGCTGGGTGGGCACCTGCCGTCCTCGGCGAAGAGCAACACGGCCCAGGTGCTCTACACCAACTACCTCCGGCCGGATCCGGCAACCCGTGAATGGGCAGAGGGGAACGTCACGAGCATCAACAGCAGGACCCCACGTCGTTGAACAAGAAGCCACAAGATCCCATCAGCCGGAGTAGGTCATGCTGAGACAAGGCCACCGCGTCACCTCTCAACGAGCGTCACTACTCGCAGAGTTGCGCGATGGCCGCCCCGTGGCCAGGGGCTATACCGAGATCACCGGTACACCACTCAGCGCGACACCATCTGGTAGTTCGTAGGTCTTCCGGGCCGAGCCGCGCGTCATCAACGCACCAGCCGGAGCCATGCACGGACCACGGTCAGAGCACCCGGCGCAGCCGGGTCGGCGAGCAGCAGCTGGGGCAGCTGCGGGTGGGCAAACCGTCCGGCACCTTCGCCCGAACTGCTGCCCGGCCCCGCTCAGCTCCTCCGCTCACCCAGGACACAGAATTCGTTGCCCTCCGGGTCGAGGAGGGTCACCCAGTGCTGCTCGTCCTGCACGGTGTCGGCGGGCCGGGCACCGAGGGAGAGCAGCCGGGCGACCTCGGCCTCCTGGTCGTCGGGGCGGAAGTCGGGGTGGAGCCGGTTCTTCGACGTCTTGCCCTCGGGGACAGGCACGAAGAGCAGCCCCGGCATCTGGTCCGGCTCAGGCCGGATCTCGATGATCTCCTCGGATTCGTCGACCACGACCCAACCCAGAGCCTCGGCCCACCAGCGCCCGAGGGCGATGGGGTCGGAGGAGTCGACGATGATCTGTTCCCATTCAAGTGCCATGGGCGTGATCATAAACAGGGTCGGCTGGCTGCCAGGGCTGGGGGTGACTGCCGTCGACCGCCGGTCCGGTGTGCGGATCGTGTCCCGCAGAGCGGTGTAGTAGCGCGATGTGGTAGCAGCAAGTCGCGAGAAGTGATCGCTGCTACACCACTCCAGGGACATCACCCAAGATCCTGTGCTATGCCGCCGACCGCCATCGGGGCCAGGGCAGAGGAGCGGTCAACGGTCAGTTCTCAACCATGTCCACAAGCTGGCCTGGCACATCGCCCGCCGTCCGGGCGGACTTGTGGCCCTGGCCGTCCAGTACGGGCATATGCGCACTGCGGTGAGCGTCGGCTACGCCGCGCGCGGCCGCGGCGGCATCCACGAGTTGCTCGACATCGAAACCGCCCGGGCAACCGCCGACACCCTCACCACCCTCCACGACGAGCTCGCCGCTGGAACCGGGATTTCAGGGCCGGCCGCACGGCGAGCGATCCACGCCGCCGCCCAGGCCCCCACGTTCGCCGGGTCCATCCGCACGCACCGGCAGGCCCGGGACATCCTGGGCAACCCGGCCCTGACCGTCTACGACAACCCGCACTCGTTCCTGATGTGCGTCTACAACCGCGACCGCGCCCTGTGCCATCGGCTCGATGTCAGCGACGCCCCGAGCCTGGACCGATGCAAGCCGACATGCGCGAACATCGCGCGCACCAACCGCCATGCCGACGAACTCGTGCAGTACGCGCAGGCGTTGGAGAAACAGGCCGCCTCGGAGGCAGTGCCCGGCCCGCTCGCCGACCGGCTCGCGCGGCGCGCCGACCATCTCCGTGATCTGGCCGACCATCACCACCACACCCGCATCGACCTCCAGGAGCCGACGTCATGAGACCCACCCCGGACGAGCGCGATCTCATCCGTGCCGCGATGGACCGCATCCTGGGCGGAACGCCCGAGCACTCCAACGGCGCGCTGACAATCGTCGCCCTCGCGCTCGAAGCCGGTATCCCGCGCAACGCACTCACCCAACGGCACACCGACCTGAAGAACGAGTTCTACGACAAGGTCCGCACTCGTGGCGGCACCCCGGACAGCGAACAGCGCCTGCGTAAGCAGGTCCGCCGGCTGAAGGAGCTACGCGCTGCCGGCACAGAGGAGATCGCCCAGCTCAAGGCCGACGTCGAAGGTCTCGTCGGTGCCCTGCACCAAACGACAATCGAAAACCAACTTCTACGCCAGCAGCTTGCAGAGCGGTCCGCGGTCCGCACGCTGCCCACCCAGCCCCGTCCCGTTCTGGGCTCACCCAACGCGGTGGGCCTGTTCGGCGAAGTGCCGCCTTGAGCTGGTGTTATGGATGGGGTTTCGTTCTGTCCGTTGTCCACTGCGGGCATGGGTCAGGGCCCTCCGGTGTGAAGGGCCCTGGACCAGTGGTGGCGTCGGTTCTGGCACTGTGCTCCGACGCGGTCGCGAACGCGTCGTCCAAGCTTTCGATGCTGCCCTGCGCGGCGATGCGCAGGGCACTGTGTCCGGGATCGCCCGCGCCGCGAGCGCCGCCCGTCGCGGCCTCAAGCTCTTCTCTCAGCTGCTGGTCCTCCAAGGTGATCCGCTGGATGTGGCAGGCGGCGAGTGTCGCCACCAGGCACATAGGTCAGGACCAGAGGGACTTCGGTGGCCTGACACGCCGCGTCTTGCCTCCGCACTCGCCGGCGATGACCTTTTTGAGTTCACGCGCTGTCGGCGGGCAGCGTCGGGTAGTCGGTGTAGCCGCGGTGGTCGCCGCCGTAGAAGGTGGCCGCGTCGGGGGTGTTGTAGGGGCCGCCGGCTGCGAGGCGGACGGGCAGGTCAGGGTTGGCCAGGAACAGCGCGCCGAAGGCGATGATGTCCGCGGTGCCGTCCGCGATGTGGGCGAGAGCGCCGGGGCCGGTGGTCTCGGGGTGGGTGAAGGGGTTGAGGATGAACGCCGTCGGCCAGTCCTTGCGCAGCCGGGCGGTCAGGTCGCGGTCCGGGCTCTCGACCAGGTGCAGGTAGGCGAGGTCCAGCGGGGCAAGTCCGGCGATCAGGGTGGTGTAGGTCTCCAGCACGTTGGCCGGGTCGGTCTCGGCGATGTCGTTGTAGGGGTTGCCGGGGGAGATGCGGAAGCCGGTCCGGTGGCTGCCGATCGCCTCCGCGATGGCCGTGGCGACCTCGATACCGAAGCGGGCCCGGTCCGCGGCGCTGCCTCCCCAGCTGTCGGTGCGCAGATTGGTGTTGGGGGCGAGGAACTGGTGGATCAGGTAGCCGTTCGCCCCGTGGATCTCCACGCCGTCGAAACCGGCGGCGATCGCGTTGCGCGCGGCGTCGGCGTAATCGGCGATCGTCTGGGTGATGTCGTCCTGGTCCAGTTCCTTCGGCGTGACGTAGTCCTGGGGGCCCTGGTAGGTGAACACCTGGCCCGCCGCCGCGACGGAGGAGGGGGCGACGGGCATGAGTCCCTCGGGCAGCAGGCTGGGGTGGCTGATCCGGCCGGTGTGCATCAGCTGCGCGAAGATCGTGCCGCCCTGGGCATGGACGGCGTCGGTCACCTTCCGCCAGGCGTCGACCTGCTGGGCAGAGTGCAGGCCCGGGGTGTTGGTGTAGCCCTGGCCGACGACCGACGGCTGGATGCCCTCGGTGATGATCAGGCCGGCGCTCGCGCGCTGGGCGTAATAGGTGGCCATCAGCTCCGTCGCCGTGGCTGCGGGAGCGTCGGCGCGGCTGCGGGTCATCGGCGCCATCGCGATGCGGTTGGCGAGCGTCTTGCCGCTCAGGTCGATCGGGTCGAACGCGGTGGTCATGGCAGCTTCCTTCAAAGAGTGGGTCGGGTGAAAGAGACAGGCGGCAGCACGGTCCTGCGGGGTGTCAGGGAACTGGTGATCGGCAAAGCAGAGACCTCAGTAGTCTTCATGCCGCTGGTCAGAGGTACTTTCTGCTGTGTCGATCACCAGTTGGGCAGCCTGCTTTATGAAGGCGCGGGCCTAGTTGAGCGGCACGTCCGCGACGGCCTTGAGGTGGCTGAACGTCTCGAGGGAGTACCGGCCGTGGTAGCGGCCCATGCCGCTTTCACCGACGCCACCGAAAGGCAGGCCGGGCATGAGCAGTTGCATCACCGGCTGGCCCCAGGCGACGCCGCCGGAGGACGTCTCGTTCACCAGGCGCGACTTGGTGGCCTCGGACTCGGTGAAGGCGTAGAGCGCGAGGGGCTTTTCGCGTTCGTTGATGAAGGCGATGGCGGCATCGAGGTCTTCGACTTCGACGACGGCGAGGATCGGACCGAAGATCTCCTCCTGCATGACCGGCGATGCGGGGTCGACATCGGTGAGCACCGTCGGTGCGATGAACAGGTCGTCACGGTCGTGCTGGCCTCCCACCGCCGCCCGGCCGGAGTCCAGCAGACGGGTGAGCCGGTCGAAGTGCCGCTCGTTGATGATCCGACCGTAGTCGGCTGCGGTCTGCGGAGTGGGGCCGAACTGGGCGTCGACCGCCCCGCGGAGGGCGGGGACCAACGCGGCGGCGGTGGCAGGATCGGCCAGTACGTAGTCGGGGGCTATGCACTGCTGCCCCGCGTTGCCGAACTTGGCGCCGACCAGCCGCTTCGCGGTCTCGTCCACGTCGGCGTCGGGCGCCACGAAGACCGGCGACTTGCCCCCGAGTTCAAGCGTGACCGGGGTGAGGTTCTTGGCTGCCGCGGCCATGACGATCCGGCCGACCGTGCCATTGCCCGTGTAGAAGATCTGGTCGAAACGCTGCGCCAGCAGGGCCGTGGTCTCCTCGGCTCCCCCCTCGACCACGGTGAGCACGTCGGCGTCGAAGTACTGGCGCAGCAGGCGGGAAGCCACCGCCGAGGTGTGCACCGACATCTCGCTCGGCTTGGCCACCACGGTGTTCCCGGCGGCCAGCGCGCCGATGATGGGGTCGATGAGAAGGTGCAGCGGGAAATTCCACGGGGCGATCACCAGGACGACGCCGAGCGGGTCGTACGTGGTGTAGGCCGTGGTCGTGGGACCGAAGTGGGCGGGAACCTCCACCGGGCGAGGCTGAAGCCAGCTCTCGAGATTCGCCAGTGCCTCGTCGATGTCGGCGACGGTGAAGTCGATCTCCTGCATTTTCGCCTCGGCGGCGTTCTTCCTCAGATCCGCCCAGAGCGCATCGAGCAGCTCCTGCTCGTTCTCCACCAGCAGTGCCCGCAGCCGCTGCAGCTGGTCGACGCGCCAGTCCAATGGGCGGGTGACACCGGTGTTGAACGTCGCACGAAGGCGGCCCACCACCTCCGCAGCCGTCTCGCTCTGGTGCGTCCTCGACTCGATCCCCTGTGTTGCGCTCATGGGATGTGCTCCGTTCTTGATCCAGGCCACGCCCCGGCCGCCTTCCAGCCGGGCACAGTGGCCAGCGTGCTGGACGATCCGGCATCCACCCAGGTCACGGCTTTGCGTACGCGCGCGGTGCCTACCACTGGTTGGGTCAGGCTGGTGTGCGTGCGACCGTGGATACTCGAGGCATGGACGAATACCCCGAACCGGTGCACGAGCTGGTCGCCGACGCTCTGGACCCGCGTACCGAGCTCAGTGAGTTCCTGCGCACCCGACGCGCCCGGCTGAAGCCGGAGGACGTGGGACTGCCGGACTACGGGCGGTATCGGCGGGTACCGGGGCTGCGCCGCGAGGAGCTGGCGCAGCTGGCCGGGGTGTCCGTGGCGTACTACACACGCCTGGAGCAGGGCAACGGGCGGCACGTGTCGCCGGAGGTCCTCGACGCCATCGCCCGCGCGCTCAGGCTGAGCGACGCCGAGCACGCCCACCTCACGCACCTGGCGAAGCCGAAGCAGCACAAGAAGAAGCCGGCCGGCCGCGCCCAGCAGGTGCGGGGCCCCCTGCGGACGCTGCTGGACACCATGGACGGTGTTCCGGCGATCCTCGTGGGGCGGCGCTCGGACATCCTCGTCTGGAACCGGATGGCCGCGGCGGTCTTCGGCGACTGGGCCGAGCTGCCGGCGAGGGAGCAGAACTGGGCGCGGCTGGTGTTCCTGAGGCCCGAGTACCGCGACCTGTTCGTGGACTGGGAGCACAAAGCCAGCGACGTCGTCTCTCAGCTGCGCATGGACGCCGGCTCCCATCCGGACGACCCCCGGCTGTCCGCGCTGGTGGGCGAACTCTCCGTGAAGAGCGAGGAGTTCCGGCGGCTGTGGGCCACCCACGACGTCAAGGAGAAGTGCCACGGTATCCAGCGCCTGCACCACCCGCTCGTCGGCGAACTCGATCTCCGCCTCGAGTCGTTCCACCAGGCCGACGCCCACGAACAGATGCTGGTGACCTACCACGCCGAACCGAACTCCCCGTCCGCGGAGGCTCTGCGACTGCTGGCCAGCTGGGGCGCGGACGCGACACGGGCGGGAACGGGCACGTCGTCGGCACGCACGGCTTGATGAACTCCCCTTGATCATCGGTAGTTGGCTGCGCGCCACGCCCCGCGTCCTTTTCACACGCCAGACGCCTCCGGGGGTGTCGGATTCAGGACGGCCCGGGTGGCGCGGGCGTGCTGCGGTTGGGCAGTGGAAGAACGGTGCCGCCGCTGCGCAGGGCGTCGTTTTCGAGGACCTGCTGGCGGATGGCCTCCTCCTACAGAGCGAGGGTGCGGCGCAGGTCGCTGTTCTCCTTCCGTAGCCGGCTCACTGCGGCAGTTGGCTGACCATGTCTCAACACGCTGAACTTGACAGAGAACGTCCAGGTGGTCGGTCCCCGGGAGCTGCTGGTGCCCCGGACGGAGGCGTGCGCGGCAGCCGCGCTGCGCTGGGGCGCCTGGCTCGAAAGTGCGCTGCGCGGCGACTGAGCCGCGGGTCAGCCGGAAACGGCGAACTGGCTGCCGGTCTTCTGCCCGTCCTCCGTCTCGGCCGCGGCCACACAGCGGAAGACGCGCAGGCCCTTGTCCCACTCCGATGCCGTGGGCGGAAGGATGTCGGTCCGCCACTCCGACGCGATGTCGCGGCCCCCGGGGGTCATGGTCGCGGCCATGACCTTCTGGGAGCAGAGGGCCTTGACGTCCGGGTGTCTGATCAGGTCCCGGGCGTTGTTGGTCATGCCGTCCGAGGGCAGCGGGGCGATGGCGAAGGTCTCCCACACGTTCTTGGTCTGGCAGTCCGCGCGGCTGACGGTGATGATGCCCGAGATGTCGGTGATACCGCTCCAGCACTCCGGACTCGCGACGCACCGGCCGCCGACCCCGTCGACCTCGGCGGCGGGGCAGTCGGCGGTCGTGGTGGCCACGCCGAAGCCGGATGAGCCCGCGGAGCCGGATGTGGCTGTGGCGGACGCCGTGGGCCCTGTCGATGGGGAGGCCTCGCCGTTGTCGCCGTTGTACACGACCACGCCGACCGTCACGCTCACGGAGACGGCGACCGCGGCCACGGCGGCGATCAGCAGCCGGGGGCGCCCCTGTTTCCGGCCGGCGGTCGGCTCCGGTGTCGTCGAGGCGGGGGGAGTCGGCACCCGGGGCGGTGCGTCCTGGAGGGGCGGGGTGTCCCGCTGGAAGGGCGCGGTGGTCATGGCGCTGTCGAGGTCGACGGCCGCGAGGGCGTCCCGGAAGGCCGCCGCGTCGGACAGCCGCTGGGCCGGGTCCGTGGCCAGGGCGTGTCTCAGGACCGCGTTGAGGGCGTCCGGGACCCCGGGCAGGTCGGGATAGGGCCAGGTGTGCCGGACGATGAGTTCGGCGAGGCTGAGCTGGGTCCCGTCGTCCGGGTGGTGCGGGGGCCGGCCGAGGAGCAGGGCGTAGACGGTGGCGGCCAGTGAGTAGACGTCGCCCGCCGGGCTGGGCTCGGCCAGGTGGAAGGCCTCGGGCGGCGCGTAGGCGGGGGTGAGTGCCTCCAGGGTCACGGACAGGTCCCGGCCGGGGCGGGGCATGGCGGCGAGCCCGAAGTCGGTGAGGGCGACGCCGCCGTACCGGTTCACCATGACGTTGCCGGGCTTGATGTCGCGGTGCAGCACCCCGGTGGCGTGGGCGGCGGCCACCGCGTCCGCGAGGCCCACGCCGATGTCCCGGGCCTCCTTCGCCGGCAGCGGCCCCGTCCGGTACAGCCGGTCCCCCAGCGAGCCGCCGGGGCACAGCTCCAGCACCATGTAGGGGCGGTTGTCGGCGAGGACGCCGGCGTCGTACACGGGCACCACGTGCGGATGCCCGGACAGCTGTCCGGCCGCCGTGACCTCGCGCAGGAAGCGCTGCCGGTCGCGCGGTGTGGACAGCAGCCTGCTGTCCACCTTCAGCGCGACCTCCCGGCCCACGGCCAGTTGGCGGGCCCGGTACACCGTGGCGAACCCGCCCCGGCCCAGGACGCCTTGGATCTCGTAACCGGACAGTTCCATTCTTTCGGACACGCGGCGAGACTCTAGCCCAGGGCCGGGGCGACGCGGCTCGCGGGTGCGGTCACAGGTACTCGGTCGCCGCGTCCAGGAGCCAGTCGGTGAGGTAGCCGGCGAAGGAGGAGCGGACCAGTACCCAGAATCCGGCGTCGGTCCGGTCCCGGGCGACCAGGACGACCTGGGTGCGGCCGAGGGTCGTCTGGGCGCAGCGTCCGGGGCCGAAGGCGCGCGGGTGCAGGTCCAGGGCACAGCCGTGGGCCAGCAGGTCGCGGGCGCGGGACCCGGAGACGAGGAGGGTGGTGCGCTGCGCGGAGACGTCGGTGACGGAGACCGGCTCGTCCCCTGCGGTCTCCCGTACCCGGTCCTCCAGACGGCGTGCGTTCCCGGGCGGGCCGGCCAGCAGCCATTCGTCCGGGCCGAGCCACAGGGTGGTCAAGTCCCCTTGCCGCACGGCGGTGTTGGGTTCGAGGGGGAGGCCGAGAGCGTCCGCTGCGGCCGACTTGGCGTCGAGGCGGACGTTCACCTGGGTCAGGAAGGGGAGTTCGGCGAGCCGGACCGCGCCGCCGGAGGCGTGGGTGGCGGCGGCCAGGCGGTCCCTGACGTGGGCCAGGGGGCTGCGGGGCAGGGCGGTGTCAGCCATCGCGGCGGGCTCCCTCGGGGTCGTAGAGGACGGGGCCGGCGACGGTCACCGGGAGCAGGCGGTCGCCGACGGGGGCGTAGAGGCGCTCGCCGACGCGGTCCCGGCCGCCCGTGACCAGAGCGAGCGCGAAGGTCCGGCCGAGGGCCGCGCTGCGGTAGCTGGAGGTGACATGGCCGAGCATCGGCACGGGCGGGGCGGGCAGCACGCTCTCGGCGACCAGGTGGGTGCCCTCGGGGAGGAAGGCGGCCGGGTCCTCGGGGAGCAGTCCGACCAGGTGCTTGCGGTCGGGGCGGACGGTGTCGGCGCGGACGTGGGAGCGCTTGCCGATGAAGTCGGGCTTCTTCTTCGACACCACCCAGCCCATGCCGAGGTCCTGCGGGGTGACCGTGCCGTCGGTGTCCTGGCCGATGATGGGGTACCCCTTCTCGGCACGCAGGACGTGCATGGTCTCGGTGCCGTACGGGGTGATGCCGTGCGCGGCACCGGACTCGTGCAGCGCCTCCCACAGGGCGAGGGCCTCCCACGGCGAGACGTTGATCTCGTAGGCGAGTTCGCCGGAGAAGCTGATCCGGCAGACGCGTGCGGCGATGCCCGCGACGGTCGTCTCGCGCCAGGCCATGAACGGGAAGTCGTCGTTGCCTACGGCCAGTTGGGGCGCGAGGGCGCCGAGGACGTCCCGGGAGCGCGGGCCGACCAGGGCGACCGTGGCCCACTGCTCGGTCACCGAGGTGCAGTGCACGCGCAGTTCGGGCCACTCGGTCTGCAGCCACTCCTCCATCCAGTCCAGTACGGCGGCGGCGTTGCCGGTGGTCGTGGTGACGAGGAAACGGTCCCGGTCGAGGCGGATGACCGTGCCGTCGTCGAAGACCATGCCGTCCAGACGGCACATCACGCCGTAGCGGATCATGCCGACCTTCAGGGTGCTCATCATGTTGGTGTAGAGCAGGTCGAGGAAGACGGCCGCGTCCGGGCCCTGTACGTCGATCTTGCCGAGGGTGGAGGCGTCCATGAAGGCCACGCCCTCGCGTGCCGCGCGGCACTCGCGCAGTACGGCGGTCTCCATGTCCTCGCCGTCGTGCGGGTAGTACCAGGGGCGCTTCCACTGGCCGACGTTCTCGAACAGGGCGCCGTGCGCCACGTGCCACTCGTGGAGGGCGGTGGTGCGGACCGGGTCGTGCAGCGTGCCCCGGTCGCGGCCGGCGAGCGCGGCGAAGGAGACCGGGGTGTAGGGCGGGCGGAAGGTGGTCGTGCCGAGCGCGGAGACGTCCACGCCGAGCAGTTCGGCGACCACGCCGCTCGCCAGGACTCCGGAGGTCTTGCCCTGGTCGTTGGCGGTGCCGGCCGTGGTGTAGCGCTTGGTGTGCTCGACCGAGCGCATACCGGCGCCGGTGGCTCTGGCCAGGTCGTCCACGGTGACGTCGCGCTGGAGGTCGACGAAGCGGGGGGCGCCCTCGCGGCCGGGGACGGCGAAGACGTGCTGGGGCGGGGTGTGCGGCTGGGGCGGGGTGTCCGGGAGGCGGGGGAGCTGCTCCGCCCGGACGGCGCGGGCACCGGCGGCGGCGCCTTCCGCGAAGACGGTGGCCAGGTCGGGGGTGCCGTTCGCGCCGCCCACCACCTCGACCGCCTGGCGGCAGGTGTCGGGGACGAAGGTGCCGAGGGTGTCGTCGTGGCGCAGCTTGCCGCCGGCCTGGCTGAACAGGTGCGCGACCGGGTTCCAGCCGCCGGAGACGAGGAGGAGGTCGGCGGGGAGGTCCCGGCCGCCGGTTGTCCGCCCGTGGGGGGCCACGGTGACGGAGGTGAGCCGGGGGTCGCCCTCCGTGCCGATGACCGCGTGGGCGGTGAGCACCTCGATACCGGCCTCGCGGGCCCGCCGCGCCCACTCCCCCGCGTCGGGGCGGGTGTCGACGATCGCCGGGATCCGGGCGCCCGCCGTGTGCAGGTCCAGGGCGGCGGCGTAGGCGCTGTCGTTCGTCGTGAACACCACCGCCCGGCGGCCGGGCAGGACACCGTGACGGTTGACGTAGGCGCGGGCCGAGGCGGCGAGCATCACGCCGGGGCGGTCGTTGTCCGCGAAGGCGAGGGAGCGCTCGTGGGCGCCGGTGGCCAGGACCACACGGCGGGCGCGGATCCGCCAGACGCGCTCGCGGGAGACGTCCGCGGGGGCGGCGGCGCCGAGGTGGTTGGTGCGGCGTTCGACGGCCAGGAGGTGGTTGTCGTCGTAGTACCCGAAGACGGTGGTACGGGACAGGACGCGGACGTCCGGGGCGGCTGTCAGCCGTGCGGTGACCTCCGCGGCCCAGTCGAGGTGTTCGGCCGTGGCCAGGAGGCTGCCGCCCGGTTCCGGGCGGTCGTCGGCGAGGATGACGCGGGCGCCGGTGTGGGCCGCGGCAGCCGCCGCCGCGAGGCCGGCCGGGCCGGCGCCGACGATCAGCAGGTCGCAGTGGGCGTGTACGGCGTCGTAGCGGGCCGGGTCCGGTTCGGTGGCGAGGCGGCCCTGGCCGGGGAGGCTGCTCGCCACGAGGCCGTCGTAGAGCTCGACGGTCGTGGCGGGGAGCATCGGCTCGGGGAAGGGTGCCTCGATCTGGACGACGGCGTTGGGCTCCTCCACGCCGGCGGAGAAGATGCCTCGCGGGCGGCCGAGTTTGATGCTGGTGCCGGTCTGGATGACGCCGTTGGCGAGGAGGGCCGAGGCCAGGGTGTCGCCCTTGTACCCCTGGTACTCCGTGCCGTCGAAGGTGAAGGTCAGGGGTTCGTTTCCGTCGCGCGAAGGACGGCGGTACGGCTGTGCCGGCGGCTCCGCCCCCGGACGGGCTGGAAATGCCGGACTCGGCTGAAGGGTTGCCGCAGGTTCGACGATCTCGTTCGTCGCCGTGTCCCGTACCACGTTGAACCACCGTCGGCAGCCCGCCGCGTGGCTCCAGCGTTCGGCGAAGGGGCCCTTCGGGTTGTCGCGGAAGAACAGGTAGCGGGCCCACTCCTCGTCGGTGAGGGACGCCGGGTTCTCCGGGTAGGGCACATGGGCCTGGCCGCCGTAGTGGAACTCGGACTCGTCGCGGGGCCCGCACCACGGGCAGGGGATGAGCAGCATGCTGGGGCTCCCTAGTGGGCCACCGCGGCCGCGCCGTGCTCGTCGACGAGCGCGCCGGTGGTGAAACGGTCGAGCGAGAAGGGGGCGTTGAGGGGGTGGGGCGTGTCGTGCGCGATGGTGTGGGCGTAGACCCAGCCGACGCCCGGGGTCGCCTTGAAACCGCCCGTGCCCCAGCCGCAGTTGAGGTAGAGGTTGTCGACCGGGGTGAGGCCGACGATCGGCGAGGCGTCCGGGCTGACGTCCACGATGCCGCCCCAGGTGCGCAGCACATGGGCGCGGGCGAAGACCGGGAAGAGTTCCAGGGCGGCGGACATCTGCTCCTCGATGATGTGGAACGCCCCGCGCTGTGTGTAGGAGTTGTACGAGTCGATGCCCGCGCCCATCACCAGTTCGCCCTTGTGCGCCTGGCTGACGTACACGTGGACCGCGTTGGACATGACGACCGTCGGGTGCACGGGCTCCAGCAGTTCCGACACCAGCGCCTGCAACGGGTGGCTCTGGAGCGGGAGTCGGATGCCTGCCATGGCGGCGAGGACCGAGGTGTGGCCGGCCGAGCACAGGGCCACCTTGCCCGCGGCGATCGGGCCGAGGGTGGTCTTGACGCCCACGACCCGGCCGCCGACCACGTCCAGGCCGGTGACCTCGCAGTTCTGGATGATGTCGATGCCCGCCGCGTCCGCCGAGCGGGCCAGGCCCCAGGCCACGTGGTCGTGCTTGGCGATGCCGGCCCGTGGCTGGTAGGTGCCGCCGAGGACCGGGTAGCGCACGTCCGGGGAGATGTTGACGATCGGGCAGACTTCCCTGACCTGTTCGGCGTCCAGCCACTCCGCGTCCACGCCGTTGAGGCGGTTCGCCTCGACGCGGCGCACGCTGTCACGGACGTCCTGGAGGCTGTGGGCGAGGTTCAGCACGCCGCGCTGGGAGAAGAGGATCGGGTAGTCCAGCTCCTCCTCCAGCCCCTCCCACAGCTTGAGCGCGTGTTCGTAGATGCCCGCGCTCTCGTCCCACAGGTAGTTGGAGCGGATGATGGTGGTGTTGCGGGCCATGTTGCCGCCCGCGAGCCAGCCCTTCTCCAGCACGGCGACGTTGGTGATGCCGTGGTTCCTCGCGAGGTAGTGGGCGGTGGCCAGGCCGTGCCCGCCGCCGCCGACCACGATCACGTCGTACGAGCGTTTCGGCTCGGGTGTGCGCCAGAGCCAGTCGGGGTGTTCGGGGAGGTCGGCGCCGGGGGTGCGGGAGGTCATCGGGCATCGCCCTCGTCGGAGAGGTGCGGATAGAGAGGGTGTTTCGCCGCCAGCGCCTCCGTGCGGGCGCGCAGGGCGGGGACGTCGGGGTCCGGCCGGAGGGCCAGCGCGATCACGTCGGCGACCTCGGTGAAGTCGTCGTCGGTGAAGCCTCGGGTGGCCAGGGCCGGGGTGCCGATGCGCAGGCCAGAGGTGACCATCGGCGGGCGCGGGTCGAAGGGGACGGCGTTGCGGTTGACGGTGATGCCGATCTCGTGGAGGAGGTCCTCGGCCCGGCGGCCGTCCAGCTCCGACTCGCGGAGGTCGACCAGGACCAGGTGGACGTCCGTGCCGCCGGTCAGCACCTTCACGCCGGCCTCCGCGGCGTCCGGCCGGGTCAGGCGTTCGGCGAGGATACGGGCGCCGGAGAGGGTGCGGGCCTGGCGTTCGGCGAACTCCGGTGACGCGGCGACCTTGAAGGAGACCGCCTTCGCGGCGATGACGTGCTCCAGGGGGCCGCCCTGCATGCCGGGGAACACCGCGGAGTTGACCTTCTTGGCGAGGTCGGGATCGTCGGTGAGGATCACTCCGCCGCGTGGGCCGCCGAGGGTCTTGTGTGTCGTGGTGGTCACCACGTGGGCGTGCGGGACGGGGTTCGGGTGCAGTCCCGCCGCCACCAGGCCCGCGAAGTGCGCCATGTCGACCATGAGCAGGGCGCCGACGTCGTCGGCGATGCGGCGGAAGGCGGCGAAGTCCAGGTGTCTGGGGTACGCCGACCAGCCCGCGATGATCATCTTGGGGCGGTGTTCCTTGGCGAGGCGCTCGACCTCGTCCATGTCGATGAGGTTGTCGGTCTCGGCGACGTGGTAAGGCACGACGTTCAGCATCTTGCCGCTGTAGTTGAGGCGCATGCCGTGGGTGAGGTGGCCGCCGTGCGCGAGGTCGAGGCCGAGGACGGTGTCGCCGGGCCGGAGCAGCGCGAAGAAGACGGCGGTGTTGGCCTGGGCGCCCGAGTGCGGCTGGACGTTGGCGAAGCCCGCGCCGAAGAGGGACTTGATCCGCTCGATGGCCAGCCGCTCGGTGACGTCGACGTGTTCGCAGCCGCCGTAGTAGCGGCGGCCGGGGTAGCCCTCGGCGTACTTGTTGGTGAGGACCGAGCCCTGGGCCTCCAGCACGGCGGACGGCGCGAAGTTCTCGGAGGCGATCATCTCCAGGGTGGACTGCTGGCGGTGCAGTTCGGCGCGGAGGGCTTCGTGGACCTCGGGGTCCAGCTCCGCCAGGGGGGTGTTCAGCGCGTTCATGGGGTGTTCGCGTTCCTCTCCCGGTTCAGCCACGGAGGCGGGACATGGTCGGGTCGAACAGGGGTTCCTGCGCCACGACCGCCTCGACACGGCCGTCGAAGTAGCCGATGTGCACGGTGGTGCCGGGGGCGGTGAGCTCGGCCGGGAGCCAGGCGTAGGCGATTCCCTTGCCGATGGTGTAGCCGAACGCGGCGCTGGTGACGTAACCGACGGCGCGGTCGCCGTCGTACACCGGCTCCTTGCCCATGACGACGGACCTCGGGTCGTCGATGGTGAGGCAGGTCAGCTTGCGCCGTACGTCGGCCTTACGGCGCTCCAGGGCCGCCTTGCCGATGAAGTCGTCCTTGTCGGCCTTGACGGCGAAGCCGACGCCGGCCTCGTAGGGGTCGTGCTCGTAGGTCATGTCGGTGCCGAAGGAGCGGTAGCCCTTCTCCAGGCGGAGGCTGTTGAAGGCGCCCCGCCCCGCGATGACACCGCCGAGCGGTTCGGCGGCGGCCCACAGGGTGTCCCAGAGCTTCTGGCCCAGGTCGGAGGTGGTGTACAGCTCCCAGCCGAGTTCGCCGACGTACGACAGGCGCATCGCCGTCACCGGGACGCTGCCGATGTGGGCCTGCTTGGCGCGGAAGTACTTGAGGCCGTCGGCCGAGAAGTCCTCGTCCGTGAGGGGCTGGAGGACCTTGCGGGCCAGGGGGCCCCACAGGCCGACGCAGCAGGTGCCGGGGGTGAGGTCGCGGACCTGGACCGTGCCGTCGGCGGGGAGGTGGCGGGTGAACCAGTCGAGGTCGAGGTTGCCGTTGGCGCCGACCTGGAAGCGGTCGCGGGCCAGCCGGGCGACGGTGACATCGCTGCGGATGCCGCCGTCGTGGTCGAGGAGCAGGGTGTAGGTCACCGAGCCGACCGACTTGGCGACCTTGCCGGTGCACAGCCGCTCCAGGAAGGCGGCGGCACCGGGGCCGGTCACCTCCAGGCGCTTGAGGGCCGTCATGTCGTACATCGCGACGGTCTCGCGGGTGGCCTGGGCCTCGGCGCCGACGATCGGCGACCAGTACCGGGCGGCCCAGTCGTTCGGGGTGGGGATGTTGCGGCCCTCGACCCGGGGCGCGTTGGCCTCGTACCAGTGCGGGCGCTCCCAGCCGCCCGCCTCCAGGAAGAAGGCGCCGAGTTCCTGCTGGCGGGTGTGGAAGGGGCTGGTGCGGATCGGGCGCGGCCTGCCGGAGGGCTGGAGCGGGTGGAGGATGTCGTAGACCTCGACGAAGTTCTGGCAGTCGCGGGCCAGGACGTACTCCGGGGAGAGCTGGTGCGGCTCGAAGCGGTTGACGTCGCACTCGTGCAGGTCGAAGGACGAGCAGAAACCGTCGACCAGCCACTCGGCCATGGCCCGGCCGACGCCCGCCGAGTGCGTGACCCACACCGCCTCGGCGACCCAGAAGCCCTGGACGTCCGGGGACTCGCCGAGGAGCGGGAAGTTGTCGGTGGTGAAGGAGAACAGGCCGTTGATGCCCTCCTCGATCTTCGCGTCCTTCGTGGCGGGGAGGAGGGAGCGGGTCTCGGTCCAGGCGTCGGCGAAGTCGTCCTCGGTGAACTTCAGGACCGACGGCATGTCGTCGGCCTCGGCCACGGACAGGATGTCGTCGGCGGAGATCGGCATCGGGCGGTGGCCGTAGTAGCCGATGCCGATGCCGTCGAAGCGGTCGCGGTAGTAGAGGTCGGCGTCCTGGTGGCGCAGGATCGGGCGGACCGCCTCCTCGGTCTGGCCGGCCAGGGCGGGGACGGGGCCGGTCCAGGCGAGCTGGTGGGCGAGCGGGGTGAGCGGGAGGTTCATGCCCACCATGCGGGCGATCTTCGGGCCCCAGATGCCGGCGCAGCACACGACGATGTCGGCGGGCAGTTCGCCCTGGTCGGTGAGGACTCCGGTGACCTGGCCCTCGCTCTGCCGGACGTCGAGGACCTCGTGGCGGGCGAGGAAGGTCACCCCGCGTTCGGTGGCGCGGCGGATCTGGGCCTCGACGGCGAGGACGGCCTTGGCGAGACCGTCCGTGGGCACCAGGAGGCCGCCGAGGACCCGGTCCCGGTCGACCAGGGGGTGCAGCTCGACGCACTCGTCGGCGTCGACCAGCCGGGCCTCGATGCCCCAGGCGGTGATCCAGCCGTGGCGGCGGTGGAGTTCGGTGAGGCGCTCGGGGGTGGTGGCCACTTCGAGGCCGCCGACCTGGAGGAAGCAGGGCTTGCCGTCGACGTCCAGGGAGCAGAACTTCTCGACGGTGTAGCGGGCCAGTTCGGTCATCGTCTTGGAGGAGTTCGTCTGGAAGACCAGGCCCGGGGCGTGCGACGACGACCCCCCGGTGGCGGGGAGCGGGCCCTGGTCGACCACGGTCACTTCGGTCCAGCCTCGTGCGGAGATCTCGTCCGCGAGCGCCGCTCCCACGACGCCCGCTCCGATGATGACCACTCGGGGTCCCGCCATCGCCCAACCTCCGAACGTCAAACCAGTCCAGTTGCTGTCAGCGCAACTTGATTCAGGTTGCGCAACTCAATGTGCCTGGCGCCGAGGAGGGGTGTCAAGGGGTCCGAGGCGCCCGGCAACCCGCCTGATCACGGCCGGAAAACAGCAATGCCCGGCGGGCGGTGCGCACCTGCGCGCACCGCCCGCCGGGCCGGTTCCAGGACCTACTTCAGCCAGGCCTTCACCTTGTCCGGGTTGGCCTCGACCCACTTCTTCGCCGCCGCCTCCGGCGACATCTTGTCCACCGCGATGTACTTGGCGACGACGTTCTGGTCGTCGTTCGTCCAGTTGAAGTTCTTCACCAGGTCGTAGGCGGGACTGCCGGACTTGGCGAACTTGGCGCTGACGATCTTGTCGAGGTCGTAGACGGGGTAGTCGCAGGCGACCTTGGCCGCGTCGGCGTCGCAACCGGACGTGTACTCGGGCAGGTTGACCTTGACCAGCGGGACCTCGGAGAGGAACCACTGCGGCTCGTAGAAGTAGCCGATCACCCATTCCTTGTTCTTCTCGGCCTTGCGGTAGGCCTGGATGAGCGCGGTCTCGCTGCCCGCGTACACCACCTTGAAGTCCAGCTTCAGGTTCTTCACCAGCGCCTCGTCGTTGGTGACGTACGACGGGTCGCCGTCGAGGAGCTGGCCCTTGCCGCCGGACTCGGAGGTCTTGAACTCGGCGGCGTACTTGTTGAGGTTCTTGTAGTCGGTGATGTCCGGGTGGGCCTTGGCCAGCCACGGGGGCACGTACCAGCCGATGATCCCCTTGTTGCCGGTCGAGCCGGCCTCCACGGCGGTCTTCTGTCCGGCGACGTACTTCTTCTTCAGGTCGTCGTGGCCCCAGTTCTCCAGGATCGCGTCGACCTCACCGGTGCCGAAGCCCTGCCAGGCGATCTCCTCCTTGAGGTCCTTCTTGTTCACCGTGCAGCCCAGGTCGTTCTCGGCGACGTACGCGACGACCGCCGCGTCCGCCTCGTAACCCACCCACGGGTTGACCGCCAGGTTGAAGGTGCCGCACTTGCCGGAGTCGCCCGAGCTGTCCGAACCCGAGGCGCTGTCGCCGACCTTCGCCCCGCCGCACGCCGTGAGGGTGAGACCGAGAACGGCCAGGCCGGCCGCGCCGGCTCGCCAGTGTCTTGCCATGGTTTCGTGCTCCTTTACGCGCTCGCGCGTCGCGCAGCCGCCTGAGTGATCCGGTCGAACATGACTCCGAGCAGTACGATGGCGAGCCCTGCCGCCAGCCCCTTGCCGTACAGCTCGCTTTGCGAGAAACCGGCCACGACGTCGTAGCCGAGGGCGCCCGCGCCTACCAGGCCGCCCACCACAACCATCGACAGCACGTAGATCAGGCCCTGGTTGGTCGCCAGCGTCAGGGCACCGCGTGACATCGGCAGTTGGACCTTGGTGATGATCTGCCAGGTGTTGCACCCGGCGGAGGTGGCCGCCTCCACGGTGGTCGCGGGCACGGCCCGCACCCCGTCCGCGATGATCTTGACGGCGACCGGTGCCGCGTAGACGACGGCGGCGACGATCGCGGTGAAGCGCGTCGCGCCGAACAGCGCGAGGAACGGCACGAGGTAGACGAACGGCGGCATGACCTGGGCCGCGTCCAGGGTCGGCCGCAGCAGCCGGTCCACCATGGTGCTGCGGCCCATCCACACGCCGAGGACGATGCCGAGCAGCATCACCAGGACCGTGGCGACGACGGTGGACGCCAGGGTCGTCATGGCGTCCGACCACAGCCCGGTGCCGACCAGCAGGCCCACGCACACGGCCGCGGTGATCCCGGCGCGCGGGCCGCCGAACACCACGCCGAACCCGACCAGGACCGCGGCCACCAGCCACCACGGGGAGTCCGTGAGCAGCGACTGGAAGGGGTTGAGCAGACCGTTGGTGAGGGCGTCGCGGAAGGCGTTGGTGAGCCCGGACAGGTTGTCCTGCGCCCAGGTCGTCGCGGAGTCGGCGGCGCTCGCGATGGAGCTGCCGGTGCCTCCGTCGCCGGGGAACTCCGCCGCCCACAGATAGGTGTGCGAGAGGTAGACGAGGACGACGGTGACGGCCGCGCCGGCGCCGAGCAGCGGCTTGCGCCACCTGAGGAAGTGGTTCTTCGAACGCCGGGCCGTCTCCTCCCGGGTGCTGGCCGCGGTGGTGACCCGGTCGAGGACGATCGCCATGACGACGATGGCGAGGCCCGCGTTGAAGGCGGTGCCGACGTCGAGCGACTGCAGGGCCTGGACGACGGTCTTGCCGAGGCCGGGCGCGTCGATCAGGGCCGTGATGGTGACCATGGCGAGGGCGGCCATGATGGACTGGTTGACGCCCATCACCACCGTCCGCTTGGACATCGGCAGCAGCACCTTCAGCAGCGACTGCCACCGCGTCGCGCCCAGCGAGTCGGCCGCCTCGGCGGTGGTCCCGGGCACGGACCGGATGGCGTGCGCGGTGATGCGGATGGCCGGCGGGGCCGCGTAGATGACGGTGGCGACGGTGGCGGAGGCCGGGCCGATGAGGAAGAACAGGGTCATCGGCGCGAGGTAGACGAAGGTGGGCATCGTCTGCATGAAGTCCAGGAGGGGCGTCACGATCCGGTTGAACCGGTCGGACAGGCCCGCCCACACGCCCAGCGGGATCGCGAACAGCAGCGCCACGAGCACCGCGGAGAGGGTCAGCGCCAGGGTGTCCATGCTCTCCTGCCACAGCCCCTGGAGCCCGAAGAAGGTGAACCCGGCGACCGCCAGCAGGGCGACCCGCCAGTTGCCCACGGCCCAGGAGACATAGCCGGTGATGCCGACGACGCCGAGCCAGCCGATCTGCGGCAGGGGGCGCCCGGCGGAGGGCTGCGAGATCAGGTCCTGGACGAAGGTCACCAGGTTGTCGATGACCAGCCGGATCTCGTTGAAGAAGTAGAGGAAGAGCGGGTTGGAGTTGCGGTTGGCGCCGATGGAGTCGTTGACGTCGTTGAACCAGCGGTGCAGGGCGGTCAGGTCCGCGGCGGCCAGCGACAGCGTCTGCTTTCCGCGCAGCAGGGCGAACAGCAGCAGCCAGACGACGACGATCGCGCCGACCGCCATGGACCGGGTGACCTTGGGCCCGCCCTCGCGCGGCGTGGCCTTGTCCGCCGGTTTCTCGACCTGTTCCGGTTTCTCGATGGCGACGGTCATGTCAGGGGCCTTCCTGCCCGGCGACGACCGCGAGGATCTCCTCGTCGCCGACGATGCCGAGCAGCTTGCCGTCCTCGACGACCCGGACCGGCTTGTCGGCGGCGAGGACGGCCCGGGTGGCCTCCCGCACCACGACGTCCGGGCCGAGTTCGGGGCCGTCCAGGGCGTCGCCGTCCGCCAGGGGCCGCATGATCCAGCGCAGGGTGAGGACGTCGGCGCGCGACACGTCCTTGACGAACTCGCGTACGTAGTCGTCGGCGGGGGCGCCGACGAGTTCGTCGCCGGTGCCGCACTGGACCATCTTGCCGTCGCGCATGATGAGGATGCGGTCGCCCAGCTTGAGGGCCTCGGCGAGGTCGTGGGTGATGAACACCATCGTCTTGCCGACCTCGTGGTGCAGCCGGATGACCTCGTTCTGCATGTCGCGGCGGATCATCGGGTCGAGGGCCGAGAACGGCTCGTCGAAGAAGAGCACGTCCGGGTCGCCGGCCAGTGCCCGGGCCAGGCCCACGCGCTGCTGCATACCGCCGGAGAGCTGGTCGGGGTAGGAGTTCTCGTATCCGGCGAGGCCGACGAGTTCGACGACCTCCATGGCCCGCTTGGTGCGCTCGGCCCTGCTCATGCCGCGGATCTCCAGGCCGAAGCCCACGTTGTCGACGACACGGCGGTGCGGCAGCAGCCCGAAGTGCTGGAAGACCATGGAGAACTTGCGGCGGCGCAGTTCGCGCAGCCGCCCGGCGTCGGCCTGGCGGATGTCCTGGCCCTCGAAGACGACCTCGCCCGAGGTGGGTTCGATCAGCCGGGTCAGACAGCGTACGAGGGTGGACTTGCCGGAGCCGGACAGCCCCATGACGACGAACACCTCGCCCTTGCGGACGTCGAAGTTCACGTCGCGGACGGCGGCGGTGCAGCCGGTGCGGTCCATCAGCTCGCGGCGGGTGAGGCCGCACAGTTCCTCGTCGCCCGGGATCCGCTCGGCCTTCGGTCCGAACACCTTCCACAGATCGCGCACGGATATGACCGGAGTGGCGTCCGAGTCCTGGGGCGTGCCGCGCCGCTGCGGCACCTCGGTCTGTGTGGGGGTCACGATCGACCTCTTTTCGGCGTGTTCGGGGTTCAGCCGCTGAACCAGCGCTGCGGCCGGGGGTGGATGTTCTGCCAGACGTGCTTGGGCTCTCGGTACTCGTTCAAGCCGGTCGGTCCCAGCTCCCGGCCCACGCCCGAGTGCCCGAAGCCACCCCATTCCGCTTGCGGCACGTAGGGGTGGTAGTCGTTGATCCAGACGGTGCCGTGGCGCAGCCGCCGGGCGACCCGCTGGGCCCGCCCCGCGTCCTGTGTCCAGACGGCGCCGGCGAGGCCGTACTCGGTGTCGTTGGCGATGCGGACGGCGTCGTCCTCGTCGGTGAAGCGCTCGACGGTGAGGACGGGCCCGAAGGACTCCTCGTGGACGACGCGCATGTCCTGACGGCACTCGTCGAGGACGGTCGGCGGGTAGTAGTAGCCGTCCGCGAGCGCGGGGTCGGCGGGGCGTTCGCCGCCGCAGCGCAGTACGGCGCCCTCGGCGAGGCCGGCGGCCACGTACGCCTCGACCTTCTCGCGGTGCGCGGCGGAGATCAGCGCGCCGGTCTCGGCCTCGGGGTCGAAGGGGCCGCCGAGGCGGATGGCGGCGGCCCGGCGGACGACCTCGTCGACGAAGCGGTCGTGCAGGGAGTCCTCGACGATCAGGCGGGCGCCGGCCGAGCAGACCTGTCCGGAGTGCAGGAAGACGGCCGTGAGGGCGAAGTCCACGGCCGTCTCGAAGTCGGCGTCGGCGAACACGACGTTGGGGTTCTTGCCGCCGAGTTCCAGGGCCACCTTCTTCACCGTCGCGGCGGCGGTGGCCATGATCCGTTTGCCGGTCTCCAGGCCGCCGGTGAAGGAGACCAGGTCGACGTCGGGGTGCTCGGAGAGCGGGGCGCCCACCTCGGGTCCGGTGCCCAGGACGAGGTTTGCGGCGCCGGCCGGGAGTCCGGCCTCCTCCAGCGCGCTCATCAGCAGGATCGAGGTGGAGGGGGTGAGCTCGCTGGGCTTGAGGACGAAGGTGTTGCCGGCCAGGAGGGCGGGGGCGACCTTCCAGGAGGCCTGGAGGAGGGGGTAGTTCCAGGGGGTGATGAGGCCGCAGACCCCTACGGGTTCGTACACGACGCGGCTGATGGCGTCGGCGCGGCCGGTGTCGATGACCCGCCCGGCGTCGGTGCCGCCGAGCCCGCCGTAGTGGCGGAAGCAGGAGACGACGTCGGCGATGTCGTACTCGCTCTCCACCAGCCGCTTGCCGGTGTCCAGCGACTCGGCGCGGGCGAACTCCTTGGCGTCGCGTTCGATCAGTTCGGCGGTGCGCAGCAGCAGGGCGCCGCGCTCGCGCTCGGGGGTGTGCGGCCAGGGGCCCTCGTCGAAGGCGCGGCGGGCCGCGGCGATCGCCGCCTCGGTGTCGGGACGCGTCCCCTCCGACACGGTCACGCTGAGCGTGCCGTCGGCGGGACATCGGATTTCCCGGTGACCGCCGGCCACCGGCTCCCGCCATTCACCATCCACATACAGGTCTGCCACGCGCCAAGCCCCTCGCCGAATTGCGTTGCGCATCGTGCATTCAATTGCTTGTGGTGGAACACCCTGGCGAATGTGCAGACATACGTCAAGGGGTTGGCGGATGACGATTTCAGCAGGGTGCTTTGGGTCTTTCGTCTCTTGACCACGACTGCCCTTCGGGCCAACCATGTTGCGCATCGCTCACTGAGTTGTGCAATACGCATCGACGGAGGTCGACGTGTCCACCAAGTACCCTCGCCCCCACCCTGGCCGTGAGTACGTCCTCACCCTCTCCTGCCCCGACAGCTCCGGCCTGGTCCACGCCGTGAGCGGCTTCCTCGTCCGGAACTCCGGAAACATCCTGGAGAGCCAGCAGTTCGATGATCGACTCCAGGGCCGTTTCTTCATGAGGGTCCACTTCGACGTCTCCGACCCGAGCGCCGATTTGAAAATTCTGCGTTACCGATTCGGTCCCGTCGCGGAGGCATATCGGATCTCCTGGACCCTGCGGGACGCGTCGACCCCGACCCGGACGCTCATCATGGTGTCCAGGTTCGGGCACTGCCTGAACGATCTGCTCTTCCGCGCACGGACCGGTTCCCTCAACATCGAGATCCCGGCGATCGTCTCCAATCACCGGGACTTCGAGGAACTCGCGCGGACCTACGGCATTCCCTTCCACCATGTCCCGGTCACCCGGGACACCAAGGCCGAGGCGGAGGCGCGGCTGCTGGAGCTGGTGCGCGAACTCGACATCGACCTGGTGGTGCTCGCCCGGTACATGCAGATCCTCTCCGACGACCTGTGCAAGGAGCTCGAGGGCCGCGCCATCAACATCCACCACTCCTTCCTCCCCAGCTTCAAGGGCGCGAAGCCCTACGACCAGGCCTACGACCGCGGGGTGAAGCTCGTCGGCGCGACGGCGCACTACGTCACGCCGGAACTGGACGAGGGGCAGATCATCGAGCAGGACGTGGTCCGCGTGGACCACTCCCTCGACCCCGGCGAACTGGTCACGGTCGGCCGGGACGTGGAGGCCCAGGTGCTGGCCCACGCGGTGAAGTGGCACAGCGAGAGCAGGGTGATGGCGGACGGCAACCGCACAGTGGTGTTCCGCTGAGTGCGGCCGCTCGAGCGGGCGGGCCGGTTCTCCGGCCCGCCCGCTGTCGTATACGGCCTTCAGCCGTCGAGCCGGTCAAGCAGCGCGCGGCGCCACGCCTCCGTCTCGGCGATCTGGTTGAAGGTGAACAGGTGCAGCCCCGCCACCTGGGAGAAGGCGGGTTCCATGCGGGTCAGCAGGCGCTCGGGCGAGTAGCCCCCGGGTGTGGCGAACCGCAGGAACCAGGACGGGTGCTTCGTGAGGAAGCGGGTGGACTCCCCCACGCCGATCCTCGTCGCCATGGCGAGCAGCCTGGCCCGCTGCACGGGCCCCGCGACGCCCAGGTACACGGGCAGGGTGACGTTCCGGCGGCGGATCCGGGCCAGCCACTCCGTCAGGACACGCGGGTCGAAGCAGAGGTTGCTCACGATGTAGGTGGCGTGCTCGCGCTTGTCCCACATCGCCTGGATGGTGAGGTCGTCGTGGATGAGGGGATGACTCTCGGGATAGCCGGTGACACCGACGTGGGTGAAGGGCCGCCCCAACTCGGTGAGCCGGCGCAGCACCGGCAGAGCGCCGTCGTAGGTCCCGGCGGGCGGGTCCGCGTCGCCCGCCGGGACGAAGACGTCGTCGACCGCCGCCTCGCGGAGCCGGTCGACGACGTCCTTCAGGTGGGCGTCGTCCCGGAGCAGCCGCGCGGGCACGTGCGGGACGACGCGGTAGCCGTGGGCGGCGAGCCGTTCGGTGAGGTCGAGGGTGGGCTCGAGGCCCTTGACCGGCGACGCCGTCACGGTGACGACGACGTCGCGCGGCACATGCGCGAGGACCTTGTCCTCCGTGGCCTTCGCGGGCAGCACCTCGTAGCGGACGCCGGTCAGCGGCGCCCTCATCGTGCCCAAGGGCTACCCGGCCTGCTTCTGGGCGTCGCGGTGCCGGTAGTACACGGCCTCGGACGGCGGTAGCGGGCGCTTGCCGAGGATCAGGTCTGCGGCCTTCTCCGCGATCATCATGACCGGCGCGTAGATGTTGCCGTTGGTGACGTACGGCATGACGGAGGCGTCCACCACGCGCAGGCCCTCCACGCCGTGCACCCGCATGCTGGTGGGGTCGACGACGGCCATCTCGTCGGTGCCCATCTTGCAGGTGCAGGACGGGTGCAGGGCCGTCTCGCCCTCCTTGGCGACCCAGTCGAGGATCTCCTCGTCCGTCTCCACCTTCGGGCCGGGCGAGACCTCCCCGTCGTTGTACGGGGCCATCGCGGGCTGGTTGAGGAGCCTGCGGGCGACGCGGATCGCCTCGACCCACTCGCGGCGGTCCTGTTCGGTGGAGAGGTAGTTGAAGCGCAGGGCGGGGTGCTCGCGCGGATCCCTGCTCTTGATCTTCACGGAGCCGATGGCGTCGGAGTACATGGGCCCGACGTGCACCTGGTAGCCGTGGCCGCCGGCCGGTGAGGAGCCGTCGTAGCGGACGGCGATCGGCAGGAAGTGGAACATCAGGTTGGGGTAGTCGACGTCGTCGTTGCTGCGCGCGAAGCCGCCGGCCTCGAAGTGGTTGGTGGCGGCGGGCCCCTTGCGCAGCAGCCACTGCAGGCCGATGAAGGGGGCGCGCCACTTCGCCATGTACGGCTGCATGGAGACGGGCTGCTTGCAGGCGTACTGGACGTAGACCTCCAGATGGTCCTGCATGTTCTCGCCGACGCCGGGGAGGTCGTGGACGACGTCGATGCCGAGCGCGCCCAGTTCCTCGGCGTTGCCGACGCCGGAGAGCTGGAGCAGCTGCGGGGAGTTGATCGCGCCGCCGCAGAGGATGACCTCCTTGGCCCGCACCTGCTGGACGGCGCCCCTGCCGCGCCGGTACTCGACACCGACGGCCTTCTTGCCCTCGAACAGGACCCGGGTGACGAGGGCGCGGGTGCGGATCGTCAGGTTGGGGCGCTTGCGGACGGGCTTGAGGTAGGCCTTGGAGGCGGACAGCCGGCGGCCTCGGGAGACGTTGCGGTCGAAGGGGGCGAAGCCCTCCTGGCGGTAGCCGTTGACGTCGTCGGTGCGGGCCTGCCCGGCCTCCTGGACGGCGTCGAGGAAGGCCCCGAAGAGGGGGTTGGTGGCGGGACCGCGCTCCAGGACGAGGGGGCCGTCGTGGCCGCGGAACTCGTCGTCGGGGTCGGCCGCGAGACAGTTCTCCATGCGCCGGAAGTACGGCAGACAGTGCGCGTAGTCCCAGGTCTCCATGCCGGGGTCGGCCGCCCAGCGCTCGTAGTCCAGGGGGTTGCCGCGCTGGAAGATCATGCCGTTGATGCTGCTGGAGCCGCCGAGCACCTTGCCGCGGGCGTGGTAGACACGGCGTCCGCCCATGTGCGGCTCGGGCTCGGACTCGTACTTCCAGTCGTAGAACCGGCTGCCGATCGGATAGGTCAGCGCCGCGGGCATGTGGATGAAGACGTCCCAGGGGTAGTCGGGCCGACCGGCCTCCAGCACCAGGACCCGGTTCGCGGGGTCCGCGGAGAGCCTGTTCGCCAGTGCGCTGCCGGCCGATCCACCGCCGACGATGACGAAGTCGTATTGCAGGGAAGCCATGGAGCCTCGTCTCGCTCGCGCCATAGATACGCGAGGCATGCTAGTACCGGTAGCGCTATACGCACCAGGTTGCGAGCAACGCAACTTAGCCGGAGTTCGTTTCGACCCGGTTACTTGCAATGGCGTTGTTTACTACGCGTATAGTTTCGCTGTGAGCAACTACAGCACTGACACCGAAACGACGAGTTCGCAGGCCGGCGGAGTGCAGTCGGTCGACCGCGCCATCAGCGTGCTGGAGATACTGGCCCAGCGCGGGGAAGCCGGGGTCAGCGAGGTGGCCGCCGAGATCGATGTTCACAAGTCCACCGCGTTCCGGCTGCTCGGCGCCCTGGAGGCGCGCGGTCTGGTGGAGCAGGCGGGCGAGCGCGGCAAGTACCGGCTCGGCTTCGGCATCGTACGCCTGGCCGGCGCGGTCACGGGACGTCTCGACATCACCCAGCAGGGCCGGGCGGTCTGCGAGCGGCTCGCGGAGGAGATCGGCGAGACGGTCAACATCGCGGTCATGCAGGAGCACTACGCGATCAACCTGTACCAGGTGCGCGGCCCGGCGGCGGTCGCCGCGCACAACTGGGTCGGGGAACTGACCCCGCTGCACGCGACCTCCAGCGGCAAGATCCTGCTGGCGCATCTGCCGGCCAAGGAACGTACGGCGCTGCTGGCGAAGTCCGGCCTGGAGAAGGTCACACCGCACACCCTCACCGCGAAGGCGAAGCTGGAGAAGAACCTGGCCGAGGCCCGGGAGCGCGGCTACGCCTGGACGCTGGAGGAGTTGGAGATCGGGCTGCACGCCATGGCCGCCCCGATCCTCGACCGGGACGGCGAGGTGATCGCCGCGCTGAGCGCCTCCGGGCCCTCGTACCGGCTCACCGAGGAGCGGCTGCACGAGCTGTCGCCGGTGCTGCTCAAGGGCGCGGAGGAGATCAGCCACCGGATGGGTTACCTGGGCTGAGTCGCCCCTGTCACCCCTGCCGGGTCCCCAGGCGTTCGTTGACCCAGTCGTGGAACGCGCCGATGTGGTGCTCGCTGGGCACGAGGACGCCGCCCTTGGCGTACAGCCGGGAGCTCATCCCGGGCTGGGTGCGCTCACAGGCGTCGAAGTCCTGGCGGTTGACCCGGTCGAAGAGTTCGACGGACCGGCTGACGTCCTTCCCGGACTCGACGACGTGCGGGAGGTAGAGCCAGTCGCACTCGACGATCGTGCGGTCGACGGCCACCGGGTACATCCGGTGGAAGATCACATGGTCGGGGACGAGGTTGATGAAGACCTGCGGCTTGATCGTGATCGCGTAGTAGCGGCGGTCCTGGTCGTCGGAGACCCCGGGTATGCGGTCGAGGCCCTCGGAGCCGTCCACGGTGAAGCCCTGGATCTCCGTGCCGAACTCGGCGCCGTGGCCGACGTAGTACTGCGCGGCGTAGCCGTCGGCGAACTCGGGGAGCACCTCGGTGAGTTCGGGGTGGATCGTGGCGCAGTGGTAGCACTCCATGAAGTTCTCGATGATGAGCTTCCAGTTCGCCTTGACGTCGTAGACGATCCGCTTGCCGACCGAGAGGTTGTCGATGTCGTAGTGCTCGATCGACTCGACGTCGCCGAGCCGGCCGATGACCTCGCCGATGACGTCCTCCTCGAAGGAGGGCGGGTTCTCCGCGAGGCAGACCCAGACATAGCCGAGCCATTCGCGCACGGCGACGCTCACCAGGCCGTACTCGGTGCGGCCCACGTCGGGCATCTTGGTGAGGTTGGGCGCCGCGACGAGCTTGCCGTTCAGGTCGTACGTCCAGGCGTGGTACGGGCACTGGAAGGCGCGCTTGACCTCGCCGGTCTCCTCGGTGCGGAGCTTGGCGCCGCGGTGCCGGCACACGTTGAAGTAGGCGCGGATCGAGTTGTCTCTCGCGCGGGTGACCAGGATGCTCTCGCGGCCCACGTCGACGGTGCGGAAGGCGCCGGGTTTCGGCAGTTCGGAGGCGCGCGCCACGCAGAACCACATGGTCTCGAAGATGCGCTCCTGCTCCTGGGCGAAGATCCCGGGATCCGTGTAGGAGGAGCCGGGGAGGGTGGCGATCAGACTGTCCGGCAGGCTGGTCGAGGTCACGGGTGCACTCCTCGGGAACGTCGTGGCTCGGTGATTCACGCGGCGAGTTGCTTGCGCCGGCGGGTGAACAGCCGCGGCTGGTTCATCCCGAGTACGGCTACGGGGTGGCCTGCGCGCCGGTAGACGGCGAGGACATCGCGGTCCTCGACGGCGCCGTTCTCGATCGTCACGCTGTCGGCGCCTGCCGCGTGACCCGCGAACTGGATCTTCACGCCGTACTGGTCGGACCAGAAGTACGGCGGCCTGGGCACGCCCGGTTCCAGCGCGCCGCCCGCGAGCAGCGCGGCCACCGCGGCGTCGGGGCGTTCACGCGCGCCGGTCCAGTGCTCGACGCGGCGGTGGTCGCCGGCCCTGGGGTCGTACCAGTTGGCGCAGTCGCCGACCGCGACCACCCCGGCCAGGCTCGTGCGGCCGTCGGCGCCGCACTTGACGCCGTTCTGGAGCGCGACGCCGGAGCCCGCCAGCCAGTCGACGCAGGGACGGGCGCCGACGCCGACGACGACGGTGTCGGCCGGGATGCTGCGCCCGTCCTCGAGGAGGACCGAGTCCACCGACTGCTCTCCGCCGAGTCCTTTGACGCCGACGCCGCAGAGCAGTCGTACGCCGTGGTCCGCGTGGAGCCCGGAGACGACGGCGCCCATCTCGGCGCCGAGGGGTCCGGCGAGCGGGGTCGGGGCGGCCTCGACCACGGTCACGTCGAGGCCGAGGGCGTACGCCGTGGAGGCGACCTCGGCGCCGACGAAGCCGCCGCCGATCACCACCAGCCGTCCGCCCAGGGCGAGTCCGGCGCGCAGGGCGCGGGCGTCGTCGAGGGTGCGCAGGACGTGCACGCCGGCCAGGCCCTCGGCGCCGGGCAGCGTGCGGGCGGCGGCGCCGGTGGCGATGACCACTCCGTCGGCGCGGACCGTCCGTCCGCCGGCGAGCCGTACGGCGCGCTCGGCGCGGTCGAGTCCGGTGGCGCGGGTGCCGAGCAGCCACTCCGCCGCCAGGTCCTCGTCGTCCGACTCCAGCGCGAGGTCCGCCTCGCCGAGGGTGCCGGCGAGGAACTCCTTGGACAGCGGCGGCCGGTCGTACGGGCGGTGGAGTTCGTCGCCGACGACGACGAGCCGGCCGTCGTAGCCCCGCTTCCGCAGGGAGCGCGCCGCCGAGAGTCCGGCGAGCGAGGCGCCCACCACGGCGACGGTCCTCACGCGGGACCCCCGGCGAGCCGGGAGGCGACGCAGGGCGGGAGGTTGGGGGCGTCGGTGGACAGCCGGACGTGGATCACGCCGTCCTCGACGACCACCTCGTGGGTGCGCACCGGAAGCTTGGCCGGCGGGGCGTCCACGGCGCCGGTGCGCAGGTCGAACTTCGAGGCGTGCAGCGGGCATTCCACCTCGCAGCCCTCCAGCCAGCCGTCGGCGAGCGAGGCGTCCTGGTGGGTGCAGGTGTCGTCGATGGCGTACAGCTCGCCGTCGTCGGTGTGGAACACCGAGACGGCGGGGTCGATGTCGAGCCGGATGGCCTCGCCTCGCGGGAGGTCCGCGAGACGGCACGCGGGAATCATCATGACACCTCGGTGCGTATAGCGAAACGGATTGCGGTAAGCGCAACGCCAGTCTGGGGTCGGCCCCGAAGCGTTGTCAAGGTGTCCAGGAGCCCTGTTCGCGGGGGTTCGCCGGACGTCCCGGGCGCAGCTCGAAACACCCGTCCCACCTGCGTGAACAGGCGGGACGGGTGCCGGGCGGGAAGTGCCGTCAGAGGAGCACGACCGAGCGCAGCACATCGCCCTGGTGCATGCGCTCGAACGCCTTCTCCACCTCGTCGAGGGCGATGGTCTCGGTCACGAAGGCGTCCAGGTCGAGCCGGCCCCGAAGGTAGAGGTCGATGAGCATCGGGAAGTCGCGGGAGGGCAGGCAGTCGCCGTACCAGCTCGACTTGAGCGCACCGCCCCGGCCGAAGACGTCCAGGAGGGGAAGTTCGAGCTTCATCTCCGGCGTCGGCACGCCGACCAGGACGACCGTTCCGGCGAGGTCACGGGCGTAGAACGCCTGCTGGTACGTCTCGGGGCGGCCGACGGCCTCGATGACGACGTCCGCGCCGAAGCCGCCGGTCAGCTCGCGGATCGCCTCGACGGCATCGGTCTCACGCGAGTTGACGGTGTGGGTCGCGCCCAGCTTCCTGGCGGTCTCCAGTTTGCGGTCGTCGACGTCCACGGCGATGATCCGCGCGGCGCCCGCCAACTGCGAGCCGACGACCGCCGCGTCCCCGACGCCGCCGCAGCCGATGACGGCCACGCTGTCGCCGCGTCCGACGTTGCCCGTGTTGATGGCCGCGCCGATGCCCGCCATCACACCGCAGCCGAGCAGACCGGCGGCGGCGGCCGGGGCGGCCCGGTCGACCTTGGTGCACTGACCGGCCGCGACCAGCGTCTTCTCGGCGAAGGCGCCGATACCCAGGGCCGGGGAGAGTTCGGTGCCGTCGAGCAGGGTCATCTTCTGCCGCGCGTTGTGGGTGTCGAAGCAGTACCAGGGACGCCCCCGCAGACAGGCCCGGCACTGGCCGCACACCGCCCGCCAGTTCAGGATCACGAAGTCACCGGGCGCCACGTCCGTGACCCCCTCACCCACCGACTCCACCACACCCGCAGCCTCGTGCCCCAGCAGGAACGGGAACTCGTCGTTGATCCCGCCCTCGCGGTAGTGGAGGTCGGTGTGGCAGACCCCGCAGGCCTCGACCTTCACCAGCGCCTCCCCCGGTCCGGGGTCGGGCACGACGATCGTCTCCAGGCTGACGGGGGCGCCCTTCGCTCGCGCGACGACAGCACGGACCTGGTGAGCCATGGCCACTCCTCCACACGGACCAGAGTTGCTTATCGCGGCACGCATCTCATGTGCCGCAACACAGCATCGTGGAGGGCCGAGCGGCGGTCAAGGAGTCAGGAGAGCCTGACGGGCAGTTCGGCGTGGACCCGGAAGCCGCCCTCGGGGTCCGGTCCCGCGGTGACCGTGCCGCCGATCGCGGCGGCGCGTTCGCGCATTCCGATCAGGCCGTGGCCCGTTCCCTCGCCCGGGCTCGTGCCGGGGCGGCCGTCGTCGGTCACGGTGACGCACAGCCGGCGCGGGCCCTGGTCCACCGTCACCCGGGCCCGGGTCGCCGCCGCGTGCTTGTGCGTGTTGGTCAGCGCCTCCTGAACGATGCGGTAGGCCGCAAGGCCGACGGCGGGATCGGGCGGCGGCCCGCCGGGGCCGGTGCGCACGAGGTCCACGGACAGCCCGCCGGCCTGGAAGGACCCGGCCAGTTCGGCCAGGTCGGCGAGGCCCGGGAGGGGCGAGCGGGAGTCGGGGAGGTCGTCCGGCTGTCTGAGCAGACCGACCGTGGCCCGCAGTTCGTCGAGCGCGGAGCGGCTGGTCTCCTCGATGTGGGCGAGCGCCCGGTAGGCCCGGTCCGGGTCGCCGTGCAGCAGATGGCGGGCCACGCCGGCCTGGGCGTTGACCAGGGTGATGTGGTGGGCGACCACGTCGTGCAGTTCGCGGGCGATGCGGACGCGCTCCTCGGTGACCCGGCGGCGGGCCTCCTCCTCCCGGGTGCGTTCGGCCCGCTCGGCGCGCGCCTCGGTCTCGGCGAGGCGGCGCCGCCGGGCCCGTACGGTGTCGCCGAGCGCCACGGCCGCGACGACCATGTCCAGCCGGAGGAGGGCCTGCCCGGACACCGGGGACTCGGCGTGGGCCAGGGCGTAGGCGGCGTTGACGGCACAGGCCGCGGCGAGCCCGGTGAGCCACGCCGTGCGCCGGTCGTCGCGGGTCGCGAGGGTGTACAGCGCGACCAGGCTCGCCGCGGGGACCAGGGGGTAGTCCGGTGCGCGGGCGAGATGGGCGAGGTCGATGCCCAGGGTGACCAGCACGACCGCGAGCGGCCAACGGCTGCGGACGATCAGGGGCAGGCACGACACGGCCATCCAGCCGGCGCCGGCGATCCGCGGCGCGTGCCAGCCCGAGCCGTCGGCGGCGGTCGCCGCCACTCCCACCATGACGAGCAGCACCCCGGGCAGCGCGTCCCGGACCCGCTCGTGGCGCTCCCACCGGCCCCGCCAGCCTTCTGTCACCCGCACCCCCACACCGTATGCCGGGTCCCGCTCAGCCGGCCGACGGCGGCAGGTTGAACCCGATGGACGAGACTGGCGGAAGAACACGGGCCTGCGAAAGGAGCCGCACATGATCCCCAGCGCCGCGCGATCACGGACTTGGCTGACCGAGGAGGACTGCGACCTCGGCGCGTTCCGGGCGCTCGTCGAGCAGCGCACCGACCTCGCCGACCACCCGTCCGCGGCCCGGATCGAGCAGAACGTCCCGCTCTACGACAGCGGCCGGCTCCGCGCCCTGGCGGCCACGCCCGAGGGCCGCCGCACCGTCCAGGCCGAGCTGGTGCGGACCCTGCTGGAGGGGCCCGGGATCGTGGTGTTCAAGGGTGCCTTCACCGACGCGGCCGTCGTGGACGCGGCGTCCGACGCCTTCCGCGCCCTGATCCGGGAGGAGCGCGCCGCCGGCACCTCGCGCGGCGACCACTTCGCCAAGCCGGGCGCCAACGACCGGGTGTGGAACGCCCTGGACAAGGTGGCCGTACGGGCGCCGGAGGTGTTCGCGGACTACTACGCCAACGACGTCCTGGAGCTGGTCGCCGAGGCCTGGCTCGGCCCGGCCTACCAGGTGACCTCGCAGGTCAACGTGGTCAACCCGGGCGGCGCGGCACAGAGCGCGCACCGCGACTACCACCTCGGCTTCCTCTCGCAGCGGCAGGCCACCGCCTACCCGGCGCATGTGCACCGGCTGTCCCCGGTGCTGACCCTGCAGGGCGCGGTGGCCCACTGCGACATGCCGGTGGAGTCCGGGCCGACCCTCTATCTGCCGCACTCGCAGAAGTTCGAGCCCGGCTATCTGGCCTGGCGGCTGCCCGAGTTCGTCGAGTACTTCGACGCCCACCACGTCCAGCTGCCGCTGGAGAAGGGCGACGCGGCCTTCTTCAACCCCGCGCTGTTCCACGCGGCAGGGCACAACCGTTCGGCGGACATCCTGCGCATGGCGAACCTGCTCCAGATCTCCTCGGCCTTCGGCCGTGCCATGGAGACGGTGGACCGCGAGGCGATGGCGAACGCGCTGTTCCCGGTGCTGCTGCGGCGCCGCGACGAGGGGGTCGGGCCGGAGTGGCTGCGGCGGGTGGTCGCCGCCACCGCCGAGGGCTACCCCTTCCCCACCGACCTCGACCTCGACCCGCCGGTCGACGGCCTCGCCCCGCCGTCCCAGGCGGACACGCTCTGGCGGGCGGTCACCGAGGGCTGGGACCCGGGACGGCTGCGGCAGGAGCTGTCGGCGGGAACGGCACGCCGCCGGGGCTGAGGAGAGCCCCTCAGGGTGTGGGGAGCCCGGCCGGGCGGGCCGGGCGGCCCAGCCGTACGGGGACGCCCGGGGAGTACAGGACGCTGACCGGGGCCTCACGCGGGGCGGGCAGTCCGGCCGCGGCGATCAGGTTCTCCTCGCAGGACAGCAGCTCGGCGCGGTGCAGGGGCCAGCGGGGGTGGTCGTTGGGGAGATAGGCGGCGCCGCCGAAGAACGCGTTGTGCATCCCCCAGCGGGCGGTCAGGAAGTGCTCCAGCGCGGTGGGTTCCCCGATGGGCTCGCCGGGGCGCACCTCGATCCGGCTGTACGCGCCGCGCGGGCCGGGCCAGCGGCGGGTGCTGGTGTACGCGACGGTGCCGGCGGCCGTACGGCGCACCCGCATCCGGGCCCAGAGGTACGGCAGCCGGAAGGCGGCCCGGCCCATCGCCACGGGTATCAGCCGGGAGGCGTCCATCGAGCGGAACACGACCCCGCGCCGTCCGTGCCCGTCGACGGAGTACAGGCGCACGTTGGTCTCCGGGAACGACCCGAGGTACGGCACTCCGGGCAGCCGCAGCCAGCCGACCCGGTGCATACGGAAGGCCACGAGTCCGACGTACGTCACTCCCTCGTGGGTGTCCGGCACGGTCCCGGCGGGCAGCAGCGGCGCGACCGTCCCGGGGGCGAAGGGCCAGTGGAGGAAGCAGAGGTCGAGCCACCGCTGGGTGAGCAGCGGGAAGGTGACATCGCCGGGGGCGTCGGGGGTCACCGGGTCGGGAGGGACCGGGGCGGGATTCTCCACGGCGCACAGCATGGCAGGGTTCCGGAGCCGCCCGCACGCCGATGATCCGCGGTCGGTCGATTACCCGCGGAGTAATCGACCGGTCCCGCCCGCCCCGGCACAGTGATCACGCAAGCCTCTCGCCCCTCTCCACCGATCCGAGGAGACCCCATGTCGACGTACGCCACCGCAGCCGAGCGCTACTTCGCCGCCTGGAACGCCGACGGCGCCGAGGCGATCGCCAAGGCCGTGTCCGACGCCTTCACGGAGGGCGCGACCTACACCGACCCGCTGGCCGACGTGGCCGGCCACGAGGGGATCGCCGCCGTCATCGCCGGCGCGCACGCCCGGTTTCCGGGCTTCGAGTTCCGGCTGAAGGGCGAGGTGGACGGCAACCACCACATCGCCCGCTTCTCCTGGGACCTGGTGTCGACGGCCGACGGCTCGTCCCCGGCCGGCGGTTCGGACGTCGTCGCCCTCGCCGAGGACGGCCGGATCAGCTCCGTCAGCGGCTTCCTGGACCGGGTGCCGGGGGCCTGACCTCGCCCGGACATACCCGGGTCAGCCCTCGCGGTCCTTCACCGCCCGCCCGTGCGATACGTCACCGGCCGTCAGGTGTTCCAGGACCTCGACGAGTTCCTGGCAGGCCCGTTCCACCGAGCGGCGGGTGTTGCGCTGCTCGGTGATCACGGCCGACAGCAGCAGGGCGGTCAGGGCCAGTGTGCCGTTGAAGGCCTGCAGTTTGATCATCACCTCGACCCGGGTGAGACCGGCGAAGGGACCGACCCCGTCCGTCGCCGCGAGCGTCGCCACGACCGAGGTGAACAGCGCGCACAGCATGCTCCCGGCCAGCTGGAAGCGCAGGGCCGCCCAGATCAGCAGCGGGTAGACGAGGAAGAGCAGGCTCATCGGACTGCGCGCGGCGAGCGGGACGGCCGCGGCGGTGATGGCGGCCAGGCCCAGCGCCTCCCGCCAGCGGGGCGGCGGGAACGGCAGATGCGGAGGGAGGGGCACGGCCCGCAGCAGGAGCAGGACGGGGGTGACGATGAGGACGCCCATCGCGTCCCCCACCCACCAGGCCAGCCAGACCGGCCAGAAACCCCCCGAGCCGAGCTCGCCCTCGACGACGAGCAGCCCCACACCGACGGTCGCGCTGAGCAGCATCGCGGTGAGCGCCGCCAGGAAGACGAGCGCGAGGCCGTCGCGCAGCCGGGCGAGGTCGGTGCGGAAACCGACCCTGCGCAGCATGAGGTAGGCGAGCACGGGCGCGGCCGTGCTGCCGACGACGTTCACCGCGGCCAGGGGGGAGGGCGTGGTGATCGACATGATGACGAGGACGACGCCGAGGGCGATCCCCGCCCAGGCCCGGATGCCGAGGATCAGCAGCGCGGCCACCGCCACGCCGGTGGGCGGCCAGACGGGCGACACCGTTCCCGTGACGACGAGCTGCCGCAGGAGCCCCAGCCGGCCGGCCGCGAGATAGCCGGCTGCGACCGCGAGCGTCTGGAGGGCTAACATCGCCCACCGGCGCGGACGCGGATCCGGATCCGGGGTACGCAGCACAGTTGCCATCAGACACCGTCGCGGCGCGGTCGGCCAGGTGGGAGCCGTACGGCCGAGGGCTGGGGCGGCATCCGCGGCACCCTTGCCCGCGGCCCGTCGTGGCCGACGACCAGGACCGCCGCGTCATCCTCGTGGCCGACGCGTGCGGCGACCTTGAGGACGGCGGCGGCCAGCGAGCCCGCCTCCAGGCCCGCGACGGCGGCGATGCCCGCGAGCCGCACGACCTGGTCGAGCCCTTCGTCGACGCTCAGCGTCGGACCCTCGACGACGCCGTCCGTGAGCAGGACGAAGACACCGCCCTCGGTGAGCCGGTACCGGGTGACCGGGTAGGTCATGCCGGCGAGGACGCCGAGGGGCGGTCCGCCCTCGTCCTCGGCGACGCCCGACTTTCCGTCCGCTGTCGCCCAGACACAGGGAACGTGTCCGGCGCGGGCGCTCTCCAGGATCCCGGTGGCGGGGTCGAGCCGCATGAAGGTGCAGGTGGCGAAGAGGTCGCTGCCGAGGGAGAGGAGCAGTTCGTTGGTGCGGGCGAGGAGTTCGCCGGGCTCGCCGGTGACGGAGGCGAGGGCGCGCAGACCGACCCTGACCTGGCCCATGAACGCGGTCGCCTCGATGTTGTGGCCCTGTACGTCGCCTATGGACAGGCCTATGCGCCCGTCGGGCATGGTGAACGCGTCGTACCAGTCACCGCCCACGTTCAGGCCGTGGCACGCGGGGACGTACTGGACGGCCAGCCGGAAGCCGGGGGCGTCCGGGAGGTCCCGGGGCAGCATGCCGCGCTGGAGGGCGAGGGCCAGTTCGACCCGGGAGCGCTGCAGTTCCGCGCGCTCGCGCGCCTGGGCGGTCAGCGAGCCGAGCCTGGCCAGCAGCTCGTCGCCTTCGTCCAGGGTGGGCCTGCGGGACATCGATCACTCCGGCGGGGACGGCAGCCCATTTGGGGCAAACCTTAGATTTGACTCTCATGGGATCATAGCCAGACAAAGGCGGGTCCGGCTGTCGCGTAGAACACACGCACCACCGGACCCGTCCGTCGCCGCCGCGCGGCCTCAGCCGCCCAGCGCCGCCATCACCACGCCCTTGGCCTCCTCCTGGACCCGGCCCAGGTGGTCGGGGCCGAGGAACGACTCGGCGTAGATCTTGTAGACGTCCTCGGTGCCGGAGGGACGGGCCGCGAACCAGGCGTTGGCGGTGGTCACCTTGATGCCGCCGAGGGCCGCGCCGTTGCCGGGGGCCTCGGTGAGCACACCGGTGACGGCCTCCCCGGCCAGGGTGTCGGCGGTGACCTGCGCGGGCGAGAGCTTGGCGAGCAGAGCCTTCTCCTCGCGGCTCGCGGGTGCGTCGATACGGGCGTAGGCCGGCGCGCCGAAACGATCCGTCAGGGCGGTGTAGTGCTGCGACGGCGTCTTCCCGGTGACCGCGGTGATCTCGGAGGCGAGCAGCGCCAGGATGATGCCGTCCTTGTCGGTGGTCCACACGGAGCCGTCCCGGCGCAGGAAGGACGCGCCGGCCGACTCCTCGCCGCCGAAGCCGAGCGAGCCGTCGACCAGTCCGTCCACGAACCACTTGAAACCGACGGGCACCTCGACGAGCCGGCGCCCGAGGTCGGCGGCGACCCGGTCGATCATCGAGGAGGACACCAGCGTCTTGCCGACGCCCGCGCCGGCGGGCCACCGCTCACGGTGGGCGTAGAGGTAGGCGATGGCGGCTGCCAGATAGTGGTTGGGGTTCATCAGGCCCGCGTCGGGCGTGACGATGCCGTGCCGGTCGGCGTCGGCGTCGTTGCCGGTGGCGAGGTCGAACCGGTCCCGCTGCTCGATCAGCGAGGCCATCGCGTACGGCGACGAGCAGTCCATGCGGATCTTGCCGTCCCAGTCGAGCGTCATGAACCGCCAGGTGGGGTCGGTGAGCGGGTTCACCACGGTCAGGTCGAGGCGGTGCTGCTCGGCGATCCGCCCCCAGTAGTCGACCGAGGCCCCGCCCAGCGGGTCGGCGCCGATGCGCACACCGGCGGCGCGGACCGCGTCCAGGTCAAGGACGCTCGGGAGGTCGGCGACATACGTGCCGAGGAAGTCGTACCGGTCCGTGGTGGGCGCGGCCAGCGCCTGCGTGTACGGCACCCGCCGCACGTCCTTCATCCCGGCCGCGATGATGTCGTTGGCACGGTCCTGGATCCAGGAGGTGGCGTCCGACCCGGCGGGTCCCCCGCTGGGCGGGTTGTACTTGAAGCCGCCGTCGGCGGGCGGGTTGTGGGACGGGGTGACGACCACGCCGTCCGCGTAGCCGTCGACGCGCCCCCGGTTGTGGGTGAGGATCGCGTGCGAGACGGCAGGGGTCGGCGTGTAGCCGTCGGCGCTGTCGATCAGCACGGTCACGCCGTTGGCCGCGAACACCTCCAGGGCGGTGACCCGGGCGGGCTCGGACAGGGCGTGGGTGTCGGCGCCGAGAAAGAGCGGGCCGTCGGTGCCCCGCGCGGCACGGTACTCACAGATGACCTGGCTGGTGGCGGCGATGTGGTCCTCGTTGAACGCGGTGTTCAACGAGGAGCCGCGGTGGCCCGACGTACCGAACGCGACGCGCTGCGCCGGGTCGGCCGGGTCGGGGTGCAGCGCGTAGTACGCGGTGACCAGCCGGGCGACGTCGACGAGGTCCTCGGGGTCGGCCGGCCGGCCCGCTCGCTCGTGCTGCATGTGCCCGCTCCTCCATGTCGGTTGACCATTGGCTCGAGCTTCCATCTTCCCCCGTCGCGGTGATCTTCCGCGAGGTCTGAGTACCCGTACTCAGGCGCCGGGGCCCGCGAACCGCGAGACTCGGGGCACGATCATCGCTCCCGGAGAGGAACCGCGTGTGTTCAGCCGTACCGCCTTCGCCCTGGCCCCGTTCCTCGGGCGGCTCACCGTCACCAGTGAGATCAGGATGCGCCTGCCCGCCGGGAGCATCTTCGTCGCCAACCACGACTCCCTCGCCGACCCGGCGGTCGTCATGACCGCGCTGCGCCGACTCGACCTGCACCCGGTGGTGCTGGCGACGGCGGGGCTGTGGCGGATCCCGCTGCTCGGCCGCGCCCTCACCCGCGACGGCCACATCCCGGTCCACCGCGGCACGGCCCGGGCGGCACTGGCCCTCGACGCCGCCGCGGAGGCACTGGCCGGCGGCCGGCACGTACTCCTCTACGGCGAGGGCGGCCTCCCGAACCGCCGGGACGCGGCCCCCACCCCGCCCGAGCCCTTCCGCACCGGCCTGGCCCGCCTGGCCCAGACCTCCGGCGCCCTGGTGGTCCCGATCGGCCACGCGGGCGCCCGGCGAATAGCGTCGGGCTCGGTGGGCAAGCAGCTGGCGGGCACCCTGACGGCCCCGGTCCGCCGCCCACGCTGCCATGTCCACCTCGGCGCCCCGCTCCGCCTCCCCACCGAGACCGACCGAGGCACTACGGCGGCCCACCAAGCGGTCACAACGGCATGGCAAACAGCAGTCCGAGCTGTGGAACGCCGGTACCTGGAGCGCCCCTGAAAGGGCGCGGGGAACTGCGCGACCAGCCACAACGCACCCGCAGCCGACCTACGACCCGGACGGCGGAGCCGTACTCTCCCGCAACACGAGCCGCGTAGGCACCAGCGTCGTCCCCCGCTCCAGATCGTGCTGCCGCATCTTCCGGAGCAAAGCCTGCACACACAACCGCCCGACCTCGGCGAAGTCCTGGTGGACAGTGGTGAGCGGCGGCAGGAAGGAACTCGCCTCGGGGATGTCGTCGAATCCGATGACGCTCACATCGGCCGGCACCCGCCGCCCCCGCTCATGCAGCGCCCGCAGCAACCCCAGCGCCATCTGATCGTTCGCGGCGAAAACAGCCGTACAGTCCGAGCGACCCGCCAGCTCGAGCCCCGCGTGATACCCGGACTCCGCCGACCAGTCCCCCCGGATGAGCGGCGGCGCCGTACGCCCCGCCTCGGCGAGCGCGGCGCGCCACGCGTCGGTACGCCGCTGCGCCGCGAACGAGTCCGCGGGCCCGCCCAGATGCCACACGGTGTCGTGCCCGAGGTCGAGCAGATGCCGCACAGCGATACGGCTCCCACCCGCCTGGTCGGTGTCGACGACCGTGTAGTGCTCCCCGGCGTCGGAATCGACGACCAGCACCTGCACATACGGCGGCAGCATGATCGTCGCGGCGTCCAGGAGGTGCACCTCCATGATGACGATCACCGCGTCGACAGCCAGTTCCTCGAGCCGGGTGAAGGCGCCCCGCACCTCGTCCTGTGTGGGGACGGCGACCGGCAGCAGCGTCACCGCGTACCCCTCGGCGGCGGCGGAGTTGGCGATGGCCTCCAGGGTCCGGACGTTCCCCGTGGAGGACAGCGAGAAGGTGATCACCCCGATCGTCCGGAACTCACCGCGTTTCAGTGCGCGCGCGGCGCTGTTGGGCCGGTAGCCCAGTTCCTTCATCGCGGCGAGCACCTGCCGCCGGGTCTCCTCGTTCACGCCGGCGTAACCGTTGGAGACCCGGGAGACCGTCTGCGAGGAGACCCCCGCAAGCCGTGCCACGTCGGCCATGGAGGCGGTGACCCGAGCACGTCTCGGCGTCGTCGCCGGGTTTCTTTCAGCCATGTCCACAGTGTCCCCACCTCTCTGTCCGCGTAGGTGTCACGATCTCTCCCAAAGGACCCTTGACCGTCGTCATCAGGGCAGTGTAGACATGCCGCCATCAGATGTTTACGTAAACATAACAGTCCGCCAAGCCTCTTGCGTGGCTGATGTTTGCGTAAACATCATGGTGGCGGTGAAGCGACCGGAAATCTCCCCGCAACACCCCCGGTTCCAGGACTGCACGAGCGAGGAACATCATGACGACGCTGCAACCGTCGGCAGCCGCCGAGCCGCGGCCGGCCCCACCCCCGGCGAAACGCGACCGCCGCTCCTGGACGGGATGGGGTTTCATCGGTCCCTTCGTGGCCGTGTTCGCCCTGGTCTTCCTGGCCCCGATCGCGTACTCGATCTATCTGAGCCTCTTCCGGGACCAGCTCATCGGCGGCAACCACTTCGTCGGCCTGGACAACTACACGAACGCCCTCAAGGACGACGCCTTCTGGTCGGCCGTCGGTCGGGTGGCCCTGTTCCTGGTGGTCCAGGTACCGATCATGCTGGGTATAGCCCTGCTGGTGGCGCTGGCTCTGGACAGCGGCCGGCTCTACGGCAAGAGCTTCTTCCGGATCACGATCTTCCTGCCGTACGCCGTGCCCGCCGTGGTCGCCACCCTGATGTGGGGCTTCATGTACGGCACCAAGTACGGTCTGGTCGGCGACGTCAACGACACCTTCGGTGTCACGCTGCCCGACCTGCTCTCCCCCGACTGGGTGCTCGCCTCCATCGGCAACATCGTGACCTGGGAGTTCGTCGGGTACAACATGCTGATCTTCTACTCGGCCCTGCGGGTCATCCCGACCTCGCTGTACGAGGCGGCGGAGATCGACGGCGCCGGTCAGTGGCGGATCATCAGCTCGATCAAACTGCCCGCGATCCGGGGCGCCGTCGTCATCGCGACGATCTTCTCGATCATCGGCAGCTTCCAGCTCTTCAACGAGCCGAGCATCCTGCGTCCGCTGGCCCCCAACGCGCTCACCACGGACTACACCCCGAACCTCTACACGTACTCGCTGTCCTTCAACGGCCAGCAGCAGAACTACTCCGCGACGGTGGCCATCATCATGGGCGTCATCACAATGATCGTCGCCTACGCCGTCCAGCTGCGCGGCATGCGCAAGGGAGCGTGACCCGATGACCACCTCTGTCACCGCCTCCCCCGCGAAGAACACCGCCCCCAAGCTGCGGACCCCCCGCAAGAAGCACACCCCGGGCAAGCCGAAGCGCAATGTGCTGCTGACCGTGCTGATGGCCCTGGTGGTCCTCTACACCGTGGTGCCGCTGATCTGGCTGGTCATCAACTCCACGAAGACCCAGACGGGCCTGGCCGAGTCCAACGGGCTGTGGTTCGCCCACGACTTCGCCCTGTGGGACAACGTCCGGGACACCTTCACCTACCACGACGCCATCTTCGGCCGCTGGCTGCTCAACACCCTGCTGTACGTGGTGCTCGGTGCGGGCGGCGCGACACTGCTCGCGGTGCTGGGCGGGTACGCGCTGGCGAAGTTCGACTTCGCCGGCAAGCGGGTGGTCTTCGCCGTGGTGATCGGCGCGGTGGCCGTACCGGCCACGGCGCTGGCGGTGCCGACCTTCCTGATGTTCAGCAAGATGGGGCTGACCGACACCCCCTGGGCGGTCATCATCCCGTCGCTGGTCTCGCCGTTCGGTCTCTATCTGATGTGGGTGTTCGCCGCCGAGGCGATCCCGACAGAGCTGCTGGAGGCGGCCCGGATGGACGGGGCGAGCGAGGTGCGGACCTTCTTCCAGGTCGCCCTCCCGCTGCTGGCCCCCGGGATCGTGACCGTCCTGCTGTTCACCACGGTCGCCACCTGGAACAACTACTTCCTCCCGCTGATCATGCTGAAGGACCCGAACTGGTACCCGCTGACGCTGGGGCTGGGCGCCTGGAGCTCCCAGGCACAGACCATCGGCGGTGACGTGATCTTCAACCTGGTGATCACGGGGTCCCTGCTCACGATCCTTCCCCTGATCGCCGCCTTCCTGTTCCTCCAGAAGTACTGGCAGTCCGGCCTCGCCGCCGGAAGCGTCAAGGAGTGACCCCCCGGCCCCCGGGCCGCCCCGAACCCCACGTTCCACCAGCACCACCCCTGCCCCACCCCCACCCTCACCAGTCCCACCCACGAAGAAGTGGAAGCACCTTCATGCGCAGAACGACCAGCCGCCTGCTGCGCGGCCTCGCCCTCCTCTCCACCCTGGCGCTCGGCGCCACCGCCTGCGGCAGCTCGGACGACAGTTCCGACACGAAGGCGGTCTCGGCCGGCGACATCCAGGCGGCCCTGAAGAAGGGCGGCACGGTCACGGTCTGGGCCTGGGAGCCCACGCTGAAGACGGTCGCCGCCGACTTCCAGAAGAAGTACCCCAAGGTCAAGATCAACCTGGTCAGCGAGCGCTCCGGCGACAAGCACTACACCGCGCTGACCAATGCCATCTCCGCCGGCAAGGGCGTGCCGGACGTGGCTCAGGTCGAGTACTTCGCCCTCGGCCAGTACTCCCTCACCAAGGGCCTCAGCGACCTGGCCCCGTACGGCGCGGACAAGCTCGCCGCCAAGTACAACCCGGGTCCGTGGAACGCCGTGAGTGACGGTGACAAGGTCTACGGCCTGCCGATGGACTCCGGTCCGATGGCGCTGTTCTACAACAAGAAGGTCTTCGACAAGTACAAGATCGCCGTCCCGACCACCTGGGACGAGTACCTGGAGGCGGCCCGCAAGCTGCACAGGGCCGACCCGAAGACGTACATAGCCAACGACACCGGTGACGCGGGCTTCACCACCTCCATGTTGTGGCAGGCCGGTTCGCGCCCGTACAAGGTCGACGGCACCAAGGTCGGCATCAACTTCGACGACGCCGGCGCCAAGAAGTTCGAGACCGTCTGGCAGAAGCTGATCGACGAGAAGCTGCTCGCCCCGGTCACCGGCTGGACCGACGACTGGTACAAGGGCCTGGGCGACGGCACCATCGCCACCCTGGCCACCGGCGCCTGGATGCCCGCCAACTTCGAGACCGGCGTCCCGAACGCCAAGGGCCAGTGGCGTGCCGCCGCGATGCCGGCCTGGACCAAGGGTGACAAGGCCAGCGCGGAGAACGGCGGTTCCTCCCTGGCGCTGCCCGCGCTCGGCAAGAACAAGGAACTCGCCTACGCCTTCGTCGAGTACGCCAACGCCGGTGACGGTGTGGCCACCCGCGTCAAGGAGGGCGCCTTCCCGGCGACCGTCGCGGAGGTGCAGTCCACCGAGTTCAAGAACAAGGAGTTCCCGTACTTCGGCGGCCAGAAGGCCAACGAGATCTTCGCCGAGTCGGCCGCGAACGTCGCCGACGACTGGTCGTACCTGCCCTTCCAGCCGTACGCCAACTCGATCTTCAACGACACGGTCGGCAAGGCCTACGTCTCCGGCACCACGCTGGCGGAGGGTCTGAAGGCCTGGCAGGACGCCTCGGTGAAGTACGGCGAGGAGCAGGGCTTCACCATCGAGAAGTAGCCGTCGGAGTAGCAGTCGGCAGGCAGTAGGAAACGCCGGGCGGCGCGGCACCCGGGCCGCGCCGCCCCCGTGCACCACTTTCGGAAGGACCGCCATGATCTCCACCCTCCAGTCCCGCATGCTGCGCGGGGCGGACGGTGATCCCGCCCCGCGTCTGGCCTACGGTGCCGACTACAACCCCGAGCAGTGGCCCCGGGACGTGTGGGAGGAGGACGTCCGGCTGATGCAGGAGGCCGGCGTCACCGTCGTCTCCGTGGGGATCTTCTCCTGGGCCCGGATCCAGCCGGGCCCGGACACCTGGGACTTCGGCTGGCTCGACGAGGTCATGGACCTGCTGCACGCGGGCGGGATCGGGGTCGACCTGGCCACCGCCACCGCCTCCCCGCCGCCGTGGCTGACCACCGCCCACCCGGAGATCCTGCCGGTGACGGCGAACGGCGAGACGCTGTGGCCGGGGGCCCGCCAGCACTGGCGGCCCACCTCGCCCGTCTTCCGCGAGCACGCCCTGCGGCTGGTCCGGGAGATCGCCGGCCGCTACCGGGAGCACCCGGCGCTCGTCGCCTGGCACGTGTCCAACGAGCTGGGCTGCCACAACGTCTACGACTTCTCCGACGACGCGGCCCACGCATTCCGGGTCTGGCTGCGCGCCCGCTACGGCACGCTGGAGGCCCTCAACCACGCCTGGGGTACGGCGTTCTGGTCGCAGCGCTACAGCGACTGGGAGCAGATCCTGCCACCCCGGCTGGCCGCCTCGCACCCCAACCCGACCCAGCAGCTGGACTTCAAGCGGTTCTCCTCGGACGCGCTGAAGGACCACCTCATAGCCGAGCGGGACCTCCTGAAGGAGATCACTCCCGACATCCCGGTCACCACCAACTTCATGGTGATGGGCGGCACCAAGGGCATGAACTACCCGGACTGGGCGGGCGAGATCGACTTCGTCTCCAACGACCACTACGTCCACCCGGGCCCGCAGGACCGCGACGAGCTGTCCTTCTCCGCCAACCTGACCAGCGGCATCGCGGGCGGCCGGCCGTGGTTCCTGATGGAGCACTCCACCAGCGCCGTCAACTGGCAGCCCGTCAACGTGGCGAAGCGGCCCGGCGACCTGGCCCGTGACGCGCTGCTGCACGTGGCGCACGGCGCGGACGCCGTCTGCTACTTCCAGTGGCGGCAGTCGGCGGCCGGCGCCGAGAAGTACCACTCGGCGATGGTCCCGCACGCCGGCCGGGACAGCGACGTCTTCCGCGCGGTGGCCGAACTCGGCGCCACCCTCAAGGCCCTGGCCCCGGTGGCCGGTTCGGAGCGGGAGACGGCGGCCGTCGGCGTCCTCTACGACTGGGAGTCGTGGTGGGCGAGCGAGCAGGACTCGCACCCCACCGCCCTGCTCGGCTACCGGCAGGAGGCGCTCGACTGGTACTCGGCGCTGCTCGCCCTCGGCATCCGCGCCGACCTGATCACCACCCGCGCCGACCTCTCCCGCCACCAGGTGCTGATCGCGCCGGTGCTGCACGTGGTGCCCGCCGAGCTCGCCAAGGAGCTGACGCGGTACGCCGAACAGGGCGGCCACCTCATCACCACCTACTTCTCGGGTGTCGTCGACGAGAACGACCACGTCTGGCTGGGCGGCTACCCGGGTGCCCTGCGCGAGCTGCTCGGGATCCGCATCGAGGAGTTCGGCCCGCTGCTCGCCGGGGAGAGCGTGGAGCTGGACGACGCCTCCACGGGCACCCTGTGGACCGACCGCATCACGGTCACCGACCCGGACACCTCCGTGCTGGCCCACTACGGCTCCGGTGTGTACACCGGCCGTCCGGCGGTCACCCGCCGTACGACGGGCGCCGGTTCGGCGTCGTACGTCTCCACCCGCCTCGGGGTCGACGGGCTGCGCTCGCTGCTGCCCAGGCTGCTGGAACCGGCCGGGGTGAGCAGTGAACTTCCGGCCGGACTCCGGGGGAAGGTCGAGCTGACCGTGCGCCGGGGCGCGGAGGAACGGTTCCTCTTCGTGGTCAACCGCACCGACGAGACCGTGCCGGTGACCGGACTGGAGGGCGAGGTCCTGGCCGGCCCGGGCCGCACGGACGGCGCCCTGGTCCTCGGGCCCCGCGCGGTCGCCGTACTGCGCCAGGCAGCCCTGTAGCACACACGACTCCCCGGCACGGCCTGACCCGCGCCGGGGGCCATTCCCTCCCGCCCGTGCGGCCGGAGGGGCCCACCACAGCGACCGCACCGCAGTTGGGAGCATTGATGGCACGCCGTACCCGTAACAGACGGACCCTGGGGGCCGCCGCGCTGACCGCCCTGGCCACCGGGGCCGCCCTGTTGAGCGTCCCCGTCCAGGCGCACGCCGAGGCCGCCGTCACCGTGACGCCGGACCCGTCGTACACGCAGGACGAGTTCGAGGGCTGGGGCACCAGTCTGGTCTGGTTCGCCAACGCGACCGGCGACTACCCGCCGGCCGTCCGCGAGAAGCTCGCGAAGCTGCTCTTCGGCGACGACGGGCTCGGGCTGAACATCGCCCGGTACAACATCGGCGGCGGCAACGCCCCGGACGTCAAGGACTATCTGCGGGCCGGCGGCGCGGTCGAGGGCTGGTGGAAGGCGCCGGCAGGCACCACCCGCACCGACACCGACTGGTGGAGCGCGGACGACCCGGCGGACTGGAACGAGGACGCCGACGCCACCCAGCGGTGGTGGGTGGACCACATCAAGAAGGACATCGACCACTGGGAGACGTTCAGCAACTCCCCGCCGTGGTTCATGACCGTCAGCGGGTACGTCTCCGGCGGCTTCGACGCCAACGCCGACCAGCTGAAGACGGACTCGGTGGACGACTTCGCCGCGTATCTCGCGGGCGCGACCAAGCGCCTGGAGAAGTCCGAGCACATCAAGGTCGACACGATCGACCCGTTCAACGAGCCCAACACCGGCTACTGGAGCACCCGGCTCGGCGCGGACGGGCAGCCCACCGGCGGCCGTCAGGAGGGCGCCCACATCGGGCCCGAGCTCCAGCAGAAGGTGCTGGCCGCGCTTCCGTCCGCGCTGAAGAAGGCGAAGGTCAAGGCGGACATCTCGGCGATGGACGAGACCAACCCGTCCATCTTCGCCAACAACTGGAACTCCTACTCGCAGGCGTCCAAGGACGCCGTCGGGCAGATGAACGTCCACACCTACGGCACCGGGCAGCGCACCACCGTGCGCGATCTCGCCAAGGCCGCCGACAAGCCGCTGTGGATGAGCGAGGTCGAGGGCGACTGGGGTGACGGGCAGAGCTTCACCGACATGCGCCCGGGCCTCGGCCTCGCCCAGCAGATCGTCAACGACCTGCGCGAACTGGAGCCCAGCGCCTGGGTGTTCTGGCAGCCGGTCGAGGACTACGACAACATGAAGCCGGGCGGCGAGTCCGCCAAGGGCGGCAACTGGGGTTCCATCCAGCTGCCGTTCAGCTGCACCAGGACGGACACGCTCCAGTCGTGCCCGATCTACACGAACACCAAGTTCGACACCGCGCGCAACTTCACGCACTTCATCAAGCCCGGCGACAAGCTGATCAAGGTGGACGACACCTCCAGCGCGGCAGCCGTGACGAAGAACGGCAAGGGCGCCTCGCTCGTCCACGTCAACTCCACCACCGCGGCCCGAACGGTCACCATCGACCTGTCGAAGTTCGGCACGATCAAGCGCAACGCGAAGGTCACGCCGACCGTGACCAGCGCCGACGGCAAGCTTCAGCAGCAGGCCCCGGTCAGGGTCGTCGACGGCAAGGCCACCTACACCGTCCCGGCCCAGTCCGTGACCTCCTTCGCCGTCAAGGGCGTCTCGGGTGTCGCGAAGGACGCCGGTCTGTTCACCCAGGGCCACTCCTACACGCTGACCGGCGTGCAGAGCGGCAAGGCGGTCACCGTGGCGGCCAACGGCACCAACCTGGTGATCGGTTCGGCGAACGGCACCGTCGCGCAGGAGTGGCAGCTGGACGCCCGGTACGGCGAGACCGGCAACCGTCAGCGGTATGTGCTCGCCAACCCGGCCGAGGGCGAGCGGCTCGCCGTGCGCGACAACGTGCCCGTGGTGGAGCCGGACACCGGCAAGCGGGATCCCGCCACCGAGTGGATCATGTCGAGCACCGGTGACGGCACCTGGACCCTGGTCAACGCGGCCACGGGGCGTCTCCTCGAAGTCGGGGGTCAGGCGACCAACGAGGGTGCGGCCGTCACCACCTGGCAGGCCAACTCCGGTTCCAACCAGCGCTGGAGGATCGCCGACGTGACGTCCTGACCTGCCGTCGTTCGGCTGCGGCTTCGTCGTGGCCGGTCGCGCAGTTCCCCGCGCCCCTTCAGGGTGTTGCCGGACCGCCTATTTGCTTGCTTCCGCCCGCATCGCGATCGTCGTGATGCGGGCGGAGTGCTGTGCGGGGGCCGGGACGCGTTCCAGGACGCCGCCCGCGAAGACGTCGTACAGCGGGAGCGTCTCGAGGTGGACGTAGCCGATGTGGCAGTCGCAGACGGCGAGGGGGCAGGCGCGGGGGCGCAGGGCGGCCCGGTAGGAGCCGTCGTAGAGGTTGCCGAGTTCGGCACGGACGAAGTGGCAGCGGCGGACCGTGCCCTCGCCGTCGACCGAGATCACCGACTCGCCGGTGCGGCAGGGCAGTCCGGCGCTGGTGTGCGGACGGCGGCTGTACGGGAAGAGCGGGTCGAGGGCGGTCCACACGTCGGCTTCCGCATCGGTGTAGGTGTGCCCCTCGGCCGCGTTGACCCACAGATAGACGTGTCCGGGCAGGTCTGCGCGGAGCCGGCGGGCCGCTTCGAGGTGCTCGGTGAGGCCGACGATCCCGACGCTGAAGCGGATCCCGCGCTCGGCCAGGTCACGGCACTTGGTGAGGAAGCGGTCGTAGGGCGTCTGGCCGGGGTGGTAGGTGCACCACAGGGCCAGGGTGCCGGGGTCGGCGTCGGCCAGCCAGTCGGTGCGGCAACTGAGGTTGGTCTGGATGGCCACCCGGCGGATGTGCGGGAGGTGGGACAGCTCGGTCAGCGTGCGCCGGTACCAGGAGCGGACCAGGCCCTCGCCCCAGGGGGTGAAGAGGACGGAGAGCCGGTCGTCGGTCTGCTGGGTGGCCCACTCCCCGAAGCGCTCCAACGCGGCGCGGTCGGCGCGGAGTTGAGCGGTGGAGTCGCGGCGCTTGGCGAACGGGCAGTAGGGGCAGTCGTAGTCGCAGGAGGCGAGCGGGCCCCGGTACAGGAGGGTCAGGTCCATGGCGGGCCGGTCACTTCCGCTCGTAGGCGGCCATCGCGGTGCGCACGGCCGGGGAGAACAGCTCGGGGCCGATGGCGTCGGAATGGGCGAGGCCCTCGGGGGTGAGCCTGACGGTCGTGGAGTCGTCGGTCAGCCACCCGCTGTCGGCGAAGCGGGCGAGTTCCGGGCCGAAGTCGTCGGCGGGTGTGCCGCCGAAGCGGGCGCGGTAGTCGGCCACCTGGAGGCCCTCGGCCTGGAGGAGCGACTGCAGGAGGTGCCGGCGGCGGGCCTCCGGCGGATCCATGCGGTAGCCGACCTCGGCGTGGGCGAAGTCGTCCGTGGTGACGTAGTCGTCGATGATGCCGCGGATCTCGTGCATGCCGACGGCGTAGTCGAAGGAGTAGTGCAGTCCGGCCGTGTAGGAGCGGGCACCGCAGCCGAGGCCGATCATGCCGTCGGTCTGGCAGGCGTAGTCGTCGGCGCCCTGAGGGGGTGCGTCGGTGCGGCGGAACATGCGCATGGACTGCTGGGTGTAGCCGTGTGCGAGGAGATGGTCGCGGCCGGCGCGGTACAGCCGCAGCCGCTGCTCGTCCCAGTCCGGGTCGGGGCCCGCGCCGCGCCTGTCCAGGCCGGTGAGGGGGCGGACGTAGAGGGGGTAGAGGTAGAGCTCCTCGGGGCGCCAGGCGAGGGCCGCGTCCAGGGAGTGCAGCCAGGTGTCCTCGGTCTGGCCGTCGATGCCGTAGATCAGGTCGATGTTGAGGACGGGGATGTCCGTGTCCCGGATGCGGCCGAGGGCGGCCTCGACGTCGGCCCGGCGCTGTGGGCGTACGGCGGCCCGGGCCTCGGTGTCGACGAAGCTCTGGATGCCCAGACTGAGCCGGGTGGTGCCGCGCTCGGCGAGGACGGCGAGCCGGTCGGCGGTGGCGGTGGCGGGCGAGGCCTCGACCGAGAGCGGGACCGCGCGCAGGTCGGCGCCCATGCGGTGCTCGGCGATGTCGCACAGCCGCTCCAGTTCGGCGGCGGTGAGGAAGGTCGGGGTGCCGCCGCCGAAGGCGGCCGTGGCGAACCGGATCCCGTCCCCCAGCGCGTCTCGTACGGCGGTGGCCTGGCGTTGCAGCGCGTCCAGGTAGGCGCCGGTCAGGCCGTCGGGGGCGCCGATGCGGGTGAAGAGGTTGCAGAAGCCGCAGCGGACCTCGCAGAACGGTATGTGGAGGTAGAGCGAGAGCGCGTCCTTGGGCTCGGCCGCCCAGAGGCTCTTCAGGGACGGGTGGTCCTCCAGCCTCCGGTAGGCGGTCTTGTGCGGGTAGGCGTAGACGTAGTGCTGGTAGGGGCTGGTGAGCTGGGCGGTGGTCATACGGCCCTACCTTCTTGAGTGCGTCCCGAGAGTTCGCGACTCTGGGACTGCGCGGGTGGGGCAGGGATGGCTTTCATGCTGGCTGCCCTCGATGGCTCAGGCCGCTGGTCCCCCTGCCCCGCCACTTC